>CAZHTM010000123.1:1371-2548 GCA_964535735.1 uncultured bacterium | reverse complement strand
CCAAGGGTTTCAATCAACGACTCCAATAATGGGTTTCGGGGATCGCTAAGCGTCTCATGCAAATATTCCCGGTGATCCAGGCGTCCATCGGAATGAAGGATATGACAACTGTATTGGAAGGGAAACTGTTCGTAGGGATGCATCCCATCAAACCGGGGAATGGCCGGCCCGTCGGTTTCAAAGTCCAGGAAATATAGCGGATACTCCAGAGCATTGAGTTCAGCCCGGATTCCATCCCAATCAATTACCGGCTTCTTCTTTTCCAGGCTCTCAACATACTTTAATTGAGGGTCGCTTAAATGAAAGCCTGGCGGGAGGTCGGCAATATCCAGACAGTTTTCTTCCAGCAGTCTTTCTTTTGCTGGCCAACGGAGGTTTGGAATCGTGAAGATGGAATATTTTGGAACATGCTTCCAGCAATATTCCGAGAAGGGACATTCGTATGGTTTGCTGCAGTGACTGCCAATGGCGATATCCGGTTCCGGCCCCCGAAGCATGGATTTGTATTCTTCCACTTTATCCGGGATATTGGGTAATAACTCGGTCGCAGGACCGGTAATATCTTCACTCTTGAATAGATTGGAAAGATCGGGATAGACGCATTCCCGGTCAATATGCATCAGATACATGCGTTCCACGTCCTGTCCGCAGCCTCGTAAAACCCAGGTCTGGACAGCCACATCATGGATGTTTTCTTCTTTGACCGTGGTGGATGATTTCACCTCTATCAGACACCATCCGCCGTTTTTAGTCTGTTTCATAACATCGGGACGTACCAGGACATCTTTGTATATAAAACATCCTTCAAAAATGAATTCTGTCCCCTGGTTCAGGGCTTCACGGGTTTGTTCCAGAGCTAAGGGTATCTCGTTGTACTTCGCTTCAATTAACACTCCCCCGGGAAATTGTTCACGGGCCAGTTCACCAACCAGGGTTCCCTGGTCAAAGATTCGTTGTTGCGATGGCGGAGGCGGGGGCGCAAGTTCAGGATGATGAATCTCAAACCAGAGTCGTTTTTGACATTGCAGACCAGAGAGATATTTAGATTTAGACAGACGCATAGTTAAATTTAGTTTTCATCTTTGGAAGACTCCACAAAAAACCACCGTTCTTCGTGGCGATCCCATTTATAGAGCTGCCATTGGATGATCAATCTCCCGTTTTGATCCCATTTCTC
>CAZHTM010000123.1:0-1271 GCA_964535735.1 uncultured bacterium | reverse complement strand
CGGTGACGTTTACCGGGATTCTCAGTCGGCAATTTTTCATAGGGTACATCGAATTCTTTATTGGCTACTGCCCAAACTCCCGGCGCAGCCTTGCGAATGATGTCAATTAGAATATCATCATACATGCTCAACTGGACATGATCGATCATTATTGGTTTTCCTTTTTACAGAATATTAATAGTCTAAAAAGTCAAATCATGTCGGTTTAGTAGAGATTTATTATTCTTTTAGCCTCTTCCTTGATTTCACGCTTCAGTTTAGCCGGTTTTATAACTCTTACATAGTGGCCCCAACCTAAAATCCAGGTTATAAGTTCCGGTGTAATCCCAACTTTCATTGTCAGTACTAGATCACCAGTTTTATTGCTTTCCATGGTCTGAGTGGGATGCCAGATACGACCTTCGATATGATGGCGTATTTCATTCGCGAACTGCAATATCACTTCCACTTGTTTACCGGAGAATAGCCCAAATTTCCCTTTCCAGAATGTATCAGCATCAAAGGGATGATCTTTGGGAAACGATTCGTCCAGCACTTCCAGTTTTCTGATCCGTTGGATCGCCAACATGATGAAGCTATTGTAATACCGCACATAGACGATCACATACAGTCCCCCGTTATAATACACCATTTTTTCCGGTTCGATGTGGAAGGTCTTTTCCTGTTGTTGATCTGCTTTAAAATACGTGACCCGGCATTTAGTACGGTGAATAATAGATGAAATCAAATCATTGATGGTTTTGCCATAAGGAGCATAATCAAACAAGCCCGCTGAATAGGTTTCAAACAGGTTTTTAATATTTTCAGACTCCGCTTCCAGAAACACCTCTTCTGGTACAATCTGATCAATCTTTTTCAACAGTGATTTTATCTCATTCTCAAGTGGCGTTCTTTCAAAAATTTTAAGATTCGCTTTCAGCATATGAGCTGCCAAGTACTCATTGGTTCCCAGTGGCATTGGAATAAAAGTTCGAAACTGACTTGATAAATACCAGGCATTTTCATTAGCCTTGGTCTTTTCCGTAATCAGCGGAATACCGGCCTCAGATAATGCTATCAAATCTCGCTGAAGAGTTCTCAATGAAACTTCATTATTAAACCGGTGCCGTAATTCTTTGGTGGTAATTTTTCTGCCGCTGCTTAAGATTTGCAGGATACGAACCAGGCGCTGAATCTGAGATAAATCGGACATTATGAATTGTATAAATATAGGGATGAAAAAGACAAATGGGGTCGTAATAGATGGTTATTTGTTTCAATTAGCAAGTTCA
>CAZHTM010000122.1:1656-2728 GCA_964535735.1 uncultured bacterium | reverse complement strand
GCCTATCTTTCAACCAAAGAGAATATGGATTATCGTTGGGTGAAAGCGAAGTCCGCGCTGCGGTGCAACGTCCCGGGACCCGTGTTGCCTTTCGAAGATGTCCCAGGTTTTGATCCCGATGCTATCCTAGTTCCCGGAAACGTGGTTCCTTATGATTGGCCAGGGTTGAAGGTTCAGATTTTTCATGGCCTTGGTGAAGAAAAACAGGGACATTACCGCATTACCGGGTTTTTTGATCTGTACTGCACACCGGGACCGCATATGACAGCCATTTTTGAAGGTCTTCAGCGTCGCCATGGTCACTTTCTGGTGCGGGAAACCGGTTGGTCCAAACTGGATTCTCTGAATCTCACCGACCAACGCGCAGAACGAAAGAAATCCTTGGGACTGGATCCTGAAAAACCGGTCCTGCTCTATGCCCCCACGTTCAGTCCCAAACTCACGTCTGCTCCAGCCCTTTTCTCGGAAATAGAATTGCTCCAATCCCGGGACTACCAGTGGATCTGTAAATTTCATTCGCTGATGGATGCTCAAACCACCGCTCGGTATCGATCTCTGGAATCTCCATCTTTCCAGATTGCCGAAACAGACACCATTTTACCTCTGATGGAAGCGGCAGATATTTTGATCACGGATACCTCCTCCGTGGCCTATGAATTCCTGTTTTTGGACCGGCCCATTATCACGTACCGGGCACGGGCGCGACAGGAGAAAGGACTGGATATCACTTCTCCGGATGACCTGGAAGGAGCCATTGTTCGCTCTCTATTGGATCCTCAGGAATTCTCACCGGTTCGCCATGAAATCCTGGAGGAACTCCACCCGTATAAGGATGGACAATCTTCCCAACGAGTAGTGGAGGCTATCCGAGACGTTCTTTCCAGTGGGGAACTCGACACCTTGCGACCCAAGCCATCCAATCGATTCCGGAAATGGCAACTCCGTAGGCTATTTCCGTGATTAAAGCCAATTTTGAATGCCAGCAGGCCTATTATTGGCCTCAGTTTGCGCCTATTGTGGAAGAAATGTTACGCCGGAAAAAATATGACATTACCCTGTCCCATCCGGCAGA
>CAZHTM010000122.1:0-1556 GCA_964535735.1 uncultured bacterium | reverse complement strand
TTCCGTGCCGAACAACTTTTATTAACGGGATTTACCAAACTGGACCCGTTGATTCAGACGCCATTCACCCAACGATCAGCATTCCTGGAATCTTGCGGGTTCCGCCCCGATATTCCGGTGGTCCTTTATGCTCCCACGTTTTATCCGTCATCCCTTAAAGCGGTTCTACCTCATCTGAAATCAACCCCTGATTCGCAGCAATGGCTGGTGCGACTTCATCAATTTAGCTGGACCAAACCCAAATATCAGTGGCATGTGGACTTAGTCCGTGAACTGAACGACCATCCCAATGTATGTGTATTACCTCCTGATTCCGCGGATATCCTCACGTTAATACAGGTGGCGGATGCGCTGGTGACTGACATTTCATCGGTATTATTCGAATTCCTGGCGGTGAATAAACCTATAATCCAGGTTAATCGACTTTTCCCACGCCTGAAACACCGATTTTTCCCTTGGGTCTTACGACGCAGACTGGATTTAGACCGGATGCAAGCGGTAGATTTTTCCATTCCCATAACCCAACTCCCGGATCTCTTCCCTGTTGTGGCCGATCAACTGGCCCATCCGGATCGCCTAGAGCGGGAACGGTTGCGGGCGCAAAAACGATATTTGTACCAAATAGATGGGCAGGCATCCGCCCGACTGCTGGACGCCCTAGAAACCCTCATGATCACCGGAGAATCCCATGACTAAAGCATTGATTCTGGCGGCAGGTGTATCCCGCCGTTTATATCCCTTAACGTATGAAACACCTAAAACCCTTCTTTCCCTGGGAAACCGACGCATCATCGATTATCAGCTTCGGGCACTTGCTGACGCTGGTATTTTCGATTGCGTATTGATTACCGGTTATTACCGGGAAATGTTGGAAGATTACTTATTGACCACGTATCCTGATTTTCGATTTAATTTCATCGTAAATCATCATTTCTTTGAAACCAACACCGCCTACTCTCTTCGCCTGGCTCGGAAGGCGTTTCAGAATCAAGAAGACATGATTCTAATGAATGCCGACGTCCTGTTCCCATCTGCCCTTTTGGCCCGAGTTTTGTCTGCTCCCACGGAGAATACTTTGGCGGTGGAAATCAAGCCCTGCGGAAATGAAGAGGTGAAGGTCATTGACGGTGGAGAAAATCGAGTGGCGGCCATTGGAAAAAAATTAATCCAGGAGAATGCTCTGGGCGAATTTATCGGCGTGGCCCGGTTTTCCGCCTCCTTTGTGGAGCCCTTTTTTACATCCCTGGATCATTTGATTGAAGCTGGTGGCGAAGCGGACTACTTCGAAGCGGGTCTTCACCTCCTCCTGAACGATCATCCGGTTCATTACGTGGATGTGAGCGATCTGCCGTGCCTAGAAATTGATTTTACAGACGATTTGGAACGGGCGCGGGACTTGATCAGTACCGGTGCGATTTAGCCACAGCTGATGAAATGTTTTCCTTTTCGGGGTTGGCGTTATAATCCTGAAAAACTCCCTCGCCTGGAAAAGGTCATTTCACCACCTTATGATGTTTACAATGATCAAGCAGCACGGAAAATGCAAGCCCGGTCGA
>CAZHTM010000121.1:0-2885 GCA_964535735.1 uncultured bacterium | reverse complement strand
ATGAACGAAACAATTATCGACCAACAATATCCGCTCGAAGACGAAATCAGCCTCAAGGATATCTACTACATCCTCCGGCGGAACGCTCGTCTGATTTTTATCGCCACGTTTGGCGTCCTCATGATTACCGCTCTGGTAACCCTTCTCACGACTCCCGTCTATGAATCCTCCGCCCTTATGATGATCGAAGAACCCAATAGGGCCATGTCTGTGTTTGACATGGGATTGGGCGAGGATATGAATTTGCTGAACAACGAGATAGAAATCCTGAAATCCCGGACCATGGCGGAAGCAGTCGTACGGGAACTCTGGAATTCACCCCACCGGAACAACTTGTTTCTTTTTGGTACCCGGGTGTATGAACCGGAAGGTCTTCGCTTATCGGTTCGGCAGGTGTTATCCTTTGGCCTCTGGGAACCGGATACGGCCTCCGTACCCAATTATTCCGGGGAGATTTCTGATTCCTTAATGGCGGCAGCGGTCCGCTGGTTGCGGGAAAATATGACCGTTCAAAATCAGCGCAACACCAATATGCTCAGCCTGTCCCTGCCCTCCACGGATCCGGACGAGGCGGCCCTGATTGTCAACACCTTTGTGAAACTCTACCAACAGCGGGACCAGGCCATCAGCGCCGGAGAAGTGATCAACCTGAAACAGTTCCTGGAAGAACAGTCCCGAAAAGTGGAGACGGACCTGGCGCGGGTGGAGGACAGTCTGCGAGCTTTTCAGGAGCGGGAACAGATTTTTGGCCTCGATGGTAATGCCAATCTTTTGTTGAAACAATTGTCTGAAATTGAAAGCAAATATTACACGACTCTGGCCGGTATCAACATCCTGAAAGAGCGGAAGCGGTACATGATGAACCAGCTTTCCCAGGAGGAGAAAAACCTGGCGGAGAATTTGTTAAGTTCCATCAATGACCGGGTGTTTGCTCTCCGGACGGAAATTGCCCAGACGGAGGCGGACCTGGTGCGGAATGCCAGTCTCTATGGGGAAGAGCATGACCTGGTGAAGTCCAACCGGATTAAGATTAAAAAACTTAAGGATGAGCTGGAACTCCAGACCAAACAACTCATCGCCCGGGGGCTGGCGGTAGCGGATCCCATTAAATATCGCCAGTCCATGATTGATACGGTCCTCCGCTTTGAAGGCCGGGAAGCGGGGTTGGAATTCCGGGCCCGGGAATATGAAAAGCTGGTGGAACAATACAACGCCCAGCTCAATACCCTGCCTTTGAAGTCCCTCCATTTTGCCCGCCTGGAACGGGACCGAAAGGTGTTGGCGGATACTTATACCCTCATGCGCCAGAAACTGGAAGAAGCCCGGATCACCCAGGCCTCTCAGTTAGGAAAAGTCCGGATCATTGATCCCGCCATCCCGCCGGAGCATCGGAGTAAGCCCAAGACCAAGATGAATCTTATGCTGGGATTGATTTTGGGATTAGGATTGGGTGTCGGCGGCGCCTTTGTGGTTGAGTATCTGGATAACACCGTAAAAACCGCCGAGGAGATTGAACGAAAGCATTTGACCATTCTGGGCATCATTCCCTCCATTGGCGAGGGACGCTATGTGAAGCGGGGAAAACATAAAAGCGCCAAAGGAAAAGAAAAAATACCAGCGAAGACCAGCGGTAGTAACGGGAATGGCGCCATGACCAAAGCGGCGCTCCGCCGCCAGGAAGTGGCCCGGCTCCAGCGGCGGCTCATTACCCATGAAGACCCCAAATCTCCCGTGTCGGAAGCCTATCGCAGTCTCCGCACCAGTATCATCTATTCCGCCAGCGACAAGCCCATCAAATCCATCCTGGTGTCCAGTCCCGGTCCCGGAGAGGGCAAAACCACCACCATTGCCAACCTGGCCATCACCTATGCCAATCTGGGGAAACGGACCTTGCTCGTGGATTCCGACCTCCGCCGGCCGGTGGTACATCGTGTGTTCGGCGTGCATCGGGATCCAGGCATTACCCATTATTTATCAGGGGAAAAGGACAATTTTGATGAATTGATCCAGGAGACGGAAATTCAAAATCTTTTTGTTGTGACGGCCGGAGCTATCCCGCCCAACCCCTCCGAACTTCTGGGCTCGGAACGGATGCTGAAGCTGGTGTCCAAATTGGAAGAGGAGTGGGACATTGTCCTCTTTGATTCCCCGCCCCTGATCGCCGTCACCGACGCCGCCATGGTCTCCAAGGAGATTGATCGCATCATCCTGGTGGTAAAATCCGGCGTCACCGATAAAAACGCCTTTAATCACACCCTTCAAGTTCTCCAGAATGTGGAAGCGCCGTTGGGAGGTGTGGTACTCAATGCCGTAACAAGTAAGAACTCATATGGTAGTTATTACTATTACTACCAGTATTATCATTACTATGGGGATAATTCTTAGATGTTAGATGTTGAATGTTGAATGTTAGATTATAAATGATTACTGGAATGTGAGTGAAAAAGAGTAACGAAATATTAGATTTAACATTTGAATTTTCGCTCATTATTATTGATGTATATAAATATTTAATCGAGAATAAAGAATTTGTGATGTCCAATCAATTGCTCAAGTCGGGTACTTCCATCGGAGCCAATGTGAATGAAGCACAAGCTGCCCAGAGCAAAGCTGATTTCATAGCCAAAATGGCTATTGCATCCAAGGAAGCCCGGGAGACTAAATATTGGATTGATTTGCTTTCACAAAGCGGCTATTTGAAGAACGGGAATGAAAAGCTAAACGAAAGAATTAATTCCATTATTTCGATTCTTACGAAGATTGTTAAAACATCTCAATATCCAAAATAAAGTTAACATCAATCCACCATCCAAAATCCACCATCCAAAATCCAACATTATTCCAGATGTTGAATGTTAGATGCTAGATGTTTGATGCTGGATGAA
>CAZHTM010000120.1:0-2903 GCA_964535735.1 uncultured bacterium | reverse complement strand
TAGTGGGTAACGAGTTGAAAACTAAAATCAATGGTAAAATACCCCTCACGTTTCTGCCAAATAATAACGGGACTTTTACGCCCAAAATAATAATCCTTAAATTGTTTTCTAAGAAACTGTATAGGCAGCAATTTATGTTTAAAACGGTTGCCAATGAGAATTTACTTGTAGGATCCGTAGATGGTTTATCTCTGGTTTTTGGTAAGAAAATTGAAAAGCCGACGATCCCTCAAAGTTGGATCAACCGCAGCGGGAAATATGAAATAATAAACCTGGATACTGAAAGATTCTATTATGATAAACCAACCCTGGTCTTCAACGAGGGGATGCTATTATTCAGAGCCAAACTTGATAAAAACCACTACGAAATGCTCCTTAAACCAATCAACGACTACGAAGCAATTAATATCGGGTTAGGACGAAATATGAATGAAACCATCCAAGTGATAGAAACCGAAGATGGACATGAATTATTAAAGATTTCAGGGTTTCTATTGAAAAAATTAAAGGACTAAATCGCACTCTGATTTTGAATTGTTGGGAATTAATAGAGTTGGATTCAAATCGAATACAGTAGAGCAATACTTTCCATGAAAGTTCTATAGTTAGACCTGTCCCTACCAAAAACTATATCTACAATGATTTCAGGGTGAAACAACAAGTTACATAATATCACACTATTATACAGTTATATATATCGCGGGGATATTCAGTAATACAATCTGACTTTATTAGTCTTAAAAAAACTAGCTTTTTAAAACGTTAAATTTTTTGTTGACAACGAAATAAAGTACTTTATAATATAAAGTATAAAAATTGAGGATAAAATGAATCAAACACGCATTCAGGAAGATTTATCAATCATAAAGCGGATTATGGAAGAATCCCGCCAGAACTTTTATAATTACGGCATTAATCTGGTGGTTTGGGGCGGACTGGTCATCGCAGCCTTAATGCTCACCTATATAAATGTGGCCGTATACTATTTGATTCCGGAATATTGGTATTGGATTATCAGTTTCGGATCCGGATTCGTATTTGAATTTATTTATGGCCGAAAGTGGAAAGACCATCACAAGGCCATTCAACCGGCGAATCGTATCGGGAGCACGCTGTGGATGTCCATTCTCTTTACGATGGTTTTATTTGGTTCCGTCGGTGTAGCAAGCGGTGCTATCCGGCCTGAAAATGCTTCTGGTTTGATTGCCGGATTGTTAGCCATAGGATACCAGGTAACCGGAGAGGCGATCAAACTTCCCTGGGTTAAACGCCTGGGGTATGGTTGGTGGGTCGGATCTGTTGTTTTGTTCTTTTTATCCGCAAAGTTCAATATCCTTCTGATGGCACTCCTCATGTTATTCCTGCAATTCATCCCTGGAATAATATTGCTTGTCAAAGGGCCGAAAAATGACTGATTTTGATTATCAGCAAATTGATGATCTCATTCATTCCCGCATTCGATTGTCTATCATAGCATTATTGGCCAGTTGTGAAGAAGCCTCTTTTGTGTTTATCAGAGAGAAAACCGGCGCGACGGACGGAAACCTGAGCGTTCAATTACGAAAACTGGAAGAGGCCGGTCTGATTACGGTAAAAAAAGAATTCGTTCGGCGAAAGCCGGTGTCCACCTATTCAATTACCGAAAAAGGACGCGACGCCTTTCGGAACTATGTAAAGAAAATCGAATCATTGTTGAAATTTGGAGACTTATCATGAATTTTCGTGTTTGGTTGTTGCTTTTTGTTATCAATTTGGCGTTTGGCAAAACCGGCGTCATCACCGGCACAGTAATCGACCTTTCCACCCAGCAACCATTACCTGGGGTGAACATTATTATAGAAGGTACCGAAATGGGAACCGCTTCAGATCTTGAAGGGACTTTTACGGTACGTAACATTCCAAACGGATTCTACCATGTTCGCTTCAGCGCCATTGGTTATAAGCCCCTCGTGAAATTGAATATTCGCGTCGTATCCAACCGTCCCGCAATCATCCATGCCGAGCTTGAACAACAGGCCGTTGAACTGGAAGGCGTTACCGTTACGCGTGAATATTTTGAAAAAGAAAAAGATGCCATTGTATCCAGCAGAACCGTGGATCTTAACGAAATACGCCGGGATCCCGCTGGTGCGGTTGATATTCAACGCATGATGCAGGCTTTACCGGCCGTTGTATCCGCATCAGACCAACAAAACGAAATTGTGGTTCGCGGTGGGGCGCCGGGAGAAAATCTGTTTCTAATGGATAATATAGAAATAGCTAACCCAAATCATTTTGGTGTTCCCGGTACCGGCGGAGGACCGATAAATATGATTAACACCCTGTTCATCGACCGGGTGGATTTTATGGCCGGCGCCTTTCCCGCGAAATACGGAGACAAGGCTTCCAGCGTCATGGATATCTCCCTGCGGGAAGGAAATCGCACCCTCCATTCCCAGGATATTGACATGAGCATGGCGGGAATTGGAATAAATGCGGAAGGTCCTATCAGAGACGGCCGGGGATCGTATATGGCGTCGTTTAAAAAAAGTTATTTGGATTTAATTATTGCCAATACGGGTTTAACGGCTGTTCCACGCTACTGGAGTGTTCAATCCAAACTGGTTTATGATGTTACACCAACAGATAAATTTATGTTCAATATGGTTTATGGAAATGATGCCATTAATCTGGAAGGAGAAAATAACGCCTGGAGCCGGGGAGCGGAAAATGTGGATGTAAAAGGAAATCAATCAGCGTATGGTTTAACGTATAAAAAGCTATGGGGGAAACAATGGTTGACCAATCTTACAATCGGTGGAACCCGGGCACAGTTTATTTATGATGTGTATCGCATAAACAATAACAATCAAAAAGAATACTATGCCGATCAGAATTTTGTGGAATGGGATCTGCAGGCCAAA
>CAZHTM010000119.1:0-3042 GCA_964535735.1 uncultured bacterium | reverse complement strand
GTATCGGAAAACGAATAAATGATTTTTAACCGTTTTTTAGACTGGATACCACGCCGGGGATACATGCGCTTCGCGCCTCGAACCGCATCCCAGGATTGCTGAAACGCCAAATCATTGTATGACGATGTTTTATTATGGAAAATGACAATATCCTCACCGGCTTGATCCGGCAACAATTCGGTTGTCACGGTCAATGGCTGTAAAGAACCTAACTGAACCGAATTTTCCGCTGACAGCATTCCGGAAATATCCAAATCCTGACTGATTAACATGGTCCAGATGCGATCCTGCCTCCAGGTGGTAACCTGTTTCCATTCACTATCAATTTGGTCCAGAGATTCCCATAACTTGGGATCCAGATTTCGATAATTGGTTTTCAGCAATTTTCGCCACCGGTTAAATCGGTGGTATCCTGACCCTTCCACGGTATGGATATCTTCCTGGAGTTTGTTTTCTTCTCCATTCAATAGGTGCAGGCCACGTGAAAATTCACCCAGATAGAAATAGGTTACGGCAGCATGTAAACGACAGGTGTGTATCAACGTTTGGTACAGATCTGCAATCGGTCCTTCGGAAATGGCTGCAATAGCAACCTGCAAAATATGAGTTAAATCGCGATAGAATTCTGGAGCATGATAACGAAGGGTGGCGGGATTAAATAGCATTTCAAACCACTCAGCTGTTTCTAAAAAATAAGACCGAAAATTTTCCGGGTGCGTTCCAGCGGAATGATCGTTAAAAAACTGGACCAAACGATAGAGATTAAGCCGGTCCGTAGGAAAGAGAATTAACTGCTGCTCGAGAACCTGATATTTTTCTTCAAGGGAAAAGGCCGATGATGCAGGCATTCAGGAAGGGACCGGTTTATTCAAATATCCGAATCTGAAGACCCGATTCCCAGGGGATTTCCTTAAAATGCACTATGGGTTTATCAGTCTTTTGAAGGCCCAAAATCGTTTCACCGCGAGTGACTAAAATCCGATAGACGGAATTCTCATCTGGTAAACCGGTTTCCATTTTCGTGAGATGAATCTGGAGTCCCGATTGCTTGTTTTCCCAAACAAATTGGACCTGAATGGCCGCTAAAGAGTCTGGTTGAAGATGAATATCCTTACTAGCCTGAATCCGGCCGTCGGAGCCTTCCAGTACCATCAGGTTATAAACGGCCGAGGCAGTCTGGAGCTCAACCTGCCATTCTTTCCATCCAGTTGGATCAATCGTCCCCAGATCCATTTCACCGGCGGTATTGGTCACGCCTTCAAAACCGATGGCCGGGATTTTCACCAATACTAAAGCCGTATTGATAGATTGATCGGAAATGAGAAAGAGTTTGACCGTTCCAGATGCACCCGTCTGAAGGATACGAATTAAAATTTCCCGATTGGGAGTGGACATGAGGCCAATCCGGCGAATTTCCCGTTTTGGTAATTTTACAGCAGTGGCAGCCGCGTATACGGAGGGGTGAATGGTCGGTGTGATGGTTTGAATCGGTGTCGCAATCCATTTACCCGGCACGGGATTCAACGACTGAATGATACGCACTTCCCCCGGTGTAAGGGCCGCCTGAAATTCCTCATCCACATTTTGCAGGAATTGCTGGGCTTCTTCCAACCGGGTCCGACAAAAGGAGCACGTTTGAATATGGCGCTTCGCTTCCGGCTGGGACTGCCCCAATGCCAGACGTTCAATCATCTCATCTGTAATACACCGATTCATCTCATTATACTTATACTGACATTTTTAACTCTGGCTGAAAACATATTTTAAATGTTCGCGGCCTTTGCGGATCATGTATTCCAGTCGACTTTTATGTCGTTTCCATTCTTGCTTCAATATATCATTTTCCGGTTTATGGTTCATATATCGTACCAGACGGTCCGTTTCACCCCGCCAGATTAAATCCTCGAAATAGTTCTCCAAGAGGGATTGATACCGCTCCAGAACTTCATCGGATAATTTCCCGGGTTTTCTATACACCATGTCAATTTGACCTTGAATATGGACTTTAATCCGTTCAACGATGGATTCTTTTGAAAGAGGCAATAAATTCTCTTCTCCATAGTGTTCTTCATTTTCCATGGAGAAGGTGACCACAGCCTGGGATTTTTTTAGCGCGCTATGCAACGTAGCGAGAGAAATTTGTGATGCAACCCCGTCATCATTTCTGAGTGCTTGTAATACAATACCTAAATACCCTGGGGTGGTCTTTGATTGGGTCATGGACTCTTTTAAAAGGGACATCAAACCAAGCTCATCCATTTCCGGTTTATCGCAATCCATCAACATCCAAACGTCAATCTGAGGGTCATCATTATAGATTAAAAATCGGGTTTGCTGGACCTCAATCAAATGAATGGCAGCATTCCTTTGAGGTGCCAGAATAATATTGCGGTACAGTTTCCACCCGTCGGGGTCTTCCTTCCGAAATATATCCACCAATTCCTGATTGACGTGGGAACTTATCAAACGCTTTAATTGAATGTATGACTCGGCAGGATTGTTTTTAATGCGATCCAATAGAGGTCGAAAATAGTTTTCAAACTGGAAATAATGACCTTGGGAGTCTTTCCGGAATAGGGGGGCTAAAATATCAATGGCCAAATCGTCTAAATCTGAACCGGCAACTTGAATAATGGGAAAATATAACCGCCTTCGGGATTGTTTAACCCGTAAAAACGACACGATCATGGATTTACATAAATGAATGAGGATCTTGAGATCGGTAAACTCCAAATTTCCATGGCACAAATCCTCTAATTGTTGTGGAAGCTGTTCCCGGTAATTTGGAGATGATAAATAAATGGCCCTAATTCTCCTAACTGATGTATTTAAATCTACCGTTCAATCGGATATTACTGTTCAATTTAAAAAAATTTCTGCAAAACAAAAAAATGTAAGTATATAGATAGAGAAGAGGGGTAGAATTTGTTCTTGGCTTATAATTACCGTTCCATGCTACACCGTATACCTACCCCTTTTCTCTTTTTATAAACTAATATTAGCAACGACCCCACAACTGATTTGCTCTTTTTAATGAACATA
>CAZHTM010000118.1:0-3054 GCA_964535735.1 uncultured bacterium | reverse complement strand
GCTCTGGCACTGGATGGAACTGGGTTTTTTGGATTCAATAGCCTCCAAAGCGATTGTTTCCCAATGGTTGCGCAAGGCGGTACACACGATTCAGGTTGGGGATTGTTGTACTATGTTAACGGGGAATACGGTAGCCCAGTATTGGTTTATGGAACCACACCAGGGGGTGGACCCATATGGCGTTCGCGTTTGCCAGCCGCACAAAATGCATCGGAAATAACTGAACATTTCCAGGAAATCCGATTTGGCGGAACACCTGCAAATCCTATTTCGCAGGTAAATTGTGTTATCGGGCATATCAGGAAAGCATCTTCCGGTTGTGGCAGTCATGAAGGTGAAACCCTCCCACCGGATCCCCATCCCTTCATTTTCACCCTCCCGGATGGCAGAACATTAACCTTTGCCCATAACGGTACCTTTCCCGATGACTCTCCTCCCGGTGACTACAAGACTCAACTACGTGGATTAATCACGGATGCATGGATGGATGACAACGGATATTCGTTTCAAACCTATGAAGAATCCGGCTGCGGCGGTGATTGGCATACAAATGGATGGAATAGCGTTATAGATTCGGAAGTCTATTTTTACTGGATTATTAAAAATATCATGGAAGATCCTGCCCTGGATGTAACACGTGGAATACAGAAAGCTTTGAGGCTTCTTTATACCTGGGATTTGAATAAGAATTTTGTGCTGTCAGACGGTTCCAACATATGGACGTTTCGTAGAGCGGCATCCGATGATGAGACTGATCCGGATCTTGCCCATACTGTCTATTGGAAATATATAAATGAGGGAATAAATCACTATGTAGCCGCTATTTCACAACCTGGCAATACAAATGGATGGAATTTGTTAAATAACCACGCCCTGGCATTTTTACCCTCAAAAGGTAAACCGGTTGTAATTGAAAACTTCGATTCCCCAACCATTATAGGTATTGAAATGAAAAAAATTCACGCGGGGATAAATTGGATCGGATTTCCGGTGCTCGACAATAATACGTCAACCCCGCTGGTGAATGCCATGCACTACTTGACGGATATTGATGAAAATTTAGCGGATGTGAACCTTATCGCAGCGGAAGGTGAGGGTCATGTGACATCTGAATGGCATCCTAACAGCGGTTGGTATCCAAATGATATCGGTAATGTCGCTAGTACTGCCGGATACAAAATAACCATTGAGGATCCGCAATTTTCTGATTTTGCGTTCCCCGTAACCGGTGATCGAGTGGTTGAAGATGTGCAAATTTCTCTTCATCCCGGTTTAAATTGGGTAACGTACACACCAATTAATACGCAATTGCCTTCTACGGCTTTACCTGATCGTGTGAAAGAACATCTCAATTCAATTCGCGCTGAAGACTGGTTTATGATATGCCGTGACGGAGAATTCTATGCTAAAGATCACTGTCATGAGATTTATGGTTCATCTATCGAATGTTATAAAGTCAGTTATGGAAGAATGTATATATTGGATATGGATATAACTGAGCCAATAACATTTCATTGGATTCCATCTCCATTCAAACAGAATCCGTATATTCCGACATCAACACAAGTATTTACTGCTACGGTAACTGCAGATTATTTGCCCGTCGTCATTGACACGGTGGAATCGCCCGAACCCATCACTGAAATTGGAGCATTTAAGGATGGCGTTTGTGTTGGGGCAGAGGTGGTCACCGGTTATCCGGTTAATCTAAAATTATACTCCTCCACGACGGAGGGTGTCACCTACCAGGTGGCGACCGATCAAACCGGATTAGGGAAGAGAATTGCCGGTGACGGGATTAATCATAATGTCGTCAACATTCTGACACAACATGTGGAAAGAGGTGCAACATTTCTGACTCTGACACCGGAATCCATTGATCAAAAAGTCATCCTGCCTACGGAGATTTCTTTGGTAAAGGCTTTTCCAAACCCTTTTAATCCTTCGGTGAATATCCAATTCAAACTGAGCCAGGTTTCAGAGGTGCAGGTCACTATATTTGACCTGAATGGTACCCGGTTAAACACTTTGGTTTCCGGTAAACTCCAGGCCGGTTTGCATACATTTAGTTGGGATGGCTCGAAGAAAAATGGGTCCGGGGTTTCCAGCGGAGTGTATTTTTACCAGGTACGAACGAATCATGCGGTTATCAATCATAAAATTGTCCTGATGAAATAGCACACAAAACCGGGTATCCCCGGGTATCCGGCTACCTTTGAAGAAATGAAAAACATCCAAATCGTTCTCATATCCCTCATTTCCTTGCTTCAGGCTACTATTATTGAAGTGGGCGGTGAGGATAGCACTTATATGAGCATTCAATCGGCTATCGATGATGCCAACGTTGGTGATACGATTCTGGTTTATCCGGGGAATTGGGAAGAAAACATCAATTTTAACGGCAAGGATGTCGTTCTCACGTCGAACTATATGTTTGATAGTAATCCTGCAACCATCCGCAATACCATCATAGACGGGCATCATTCCGGTTCCTGTGTTTCGTTTATATCAGGGGAATCCAGGGCTGCCGTACTGAACGGTTTTTCCTTAGTAGAAGGTTCAGGGACACCTTATGGTCAATTTGGATATTTTGGTGGAGGCTTATATATCTATAATTCCAATCCTTCAATTAGTAATTGTATTATCCGAAATAACCACGTACTCGGAGTGCCTTCTGCTGGTGGGGGCGCTTATGTCAGGGTGAATTCAAATCCCATTTTTTCAAACATAACCATAAAAGAAAACCAGAGTGATTACCATGCCGGTGGTTTGGGTATATTTGAATCATTCATTGAATTCGACACCTTGAATCCCTGTAACATATATAACAATTATGCGGGTGAATCTCCGGAAATCTGGCACAATGACTGGGATTCGGTCCAGGTCCCCATCTACCTGGATACCTTCACCGTCGCCCAGCCGGACAGTTATTTTGTTTGGGGCTTTTTCTCGGATTTTCATATTGAGCACGGTGTCATACAACCGGTCAACCATGATCTCTATGTATCACCAAACGGCGACGATACGAATTCCGGTTTGACGGCTGCTTCACCA
>CAZHTM010000117.1:0-3131 GCA_964535735.1 uncultured bacterium | reverse complement strand
TGCCATCTCCCGGGGTCGCCTAATACCTCTGCGCTCCTTGATGAGAATGGCAACGATATCTCCATGGTGACCTATTGGCGGGGCACCATGATGGCCAATGCCGCCAAGGACCCTCTCTGGCAGGCAAAAGTAAAAGCGGAAATTGATATTCATCCAAGTCTGCAATCGGTTATCGAAGATAAATGCACGACCTGCCATGCTCCCATGGGTCGAACCGAAGCATATTATGATGGTGCCACAGAGTATACCTTTGCTGAAATGCTTGCCGATCCGCTGGCCATGGATGGAGTGAGCTGCACCGTGTGCCACCAGATTCAAGCTACCGAGCCCCTGGATGGAGAAAGCTTCTCAGGTCATTTTACCATCACTGATATACGACAAATCTTTGGTCCTTACCCGAATCCACTCGTAAGCCCGATGCAAACAAACTCCAATTATACTCCGGTTTATTCCACTCATATCACCCGATCTGAGTTATGCGCCACCTGCCATACATTATTCACACCCTATGTTGATGACAATGCCAATATTATCGGTGAAGCTCCGGAACAAACACCATACCTGGAGTGGCTTAATAGTGATTTTCCTGATGAAGGAATCGAATGCCAAACCTGCCATGTACCGCGGACCTCGACGCCGATTACGATTTCCAACCGACCCAATACACTATCCCCGCGAACACCATTTGGAAAACACGAGTTTGTAGGGGGTAATCAATACATGCTCAAAGTATTGAAAGCGTTTAGAACCGAATTGGGTGTTACCGCAAGTGACACCGATTTGGACAGTGTCATCGCTCGAACCCAACGCCAGTTAAACCAGCATAGTATAACATTATCTTTAGAATCGACGTGGAATAACTCTAGTGAATTGGTTACCACGGTTTCAGTAGAGAATTTAACCGGACATAAATTTCCCACTGCTTATCCCAGTCGAAGAGCATGGCTAGTGTTTACCGTGACGGATGCCCAAGGTGATACCATGTTTTCATCCGGAACTTGGGATAATTCATTTGAAATAACCGGTTTGGATTCATCCTACGAACCCCACCATGATCTTATTACTTCTGAAGATCAAGTCCAGGTTTATCAGGCCATTCCAAAAGATTACCATGGTAATAAAACCTATACGCTTTTGCGTATTGCTGGGTATTTAAAAGACAATCGGATTCCTCCCCGGGGATATACACGTGATGGAATTGCTGCTGATTCTACGATGATTCAGGGCGTCGCGGAGAGTGACCCGAATTTTAATAAAAACGATACGGTAGAAGGGACGGGGATTGACTTGGTGACCTATCAGGTTTCCGGATTAGACCCATCTGCAATCTACACCGTTGAAGCGAAAATGGTTTATCAATCTCTGGCGCCGCGATTTGTGGACGATTTACTCTCCCATACGGGCATTGCGGAAGTGGATTTGTTCGCCACCTATTATACCCAGGTTCCCAACCTTCCCTTTACGGTCGATTCCGTATCCACAACCGTCATGCCATTATCGATCGATAATAATGGTTCGCAACCCCACACACCTTTGTTGGTCGAAATTTATCCTAATCCGTTTAATGCCATAACAATGATTTCCTTTGACCTCCCGGAACGATCTGATGTGGCAATTACCATATTTGATATTAGAGGAACAGTCGTTGATCAAATGGTATTCAATAATCTCACCAAGGGAATGCATCAAATTCATTGGGATCCGCAAACCTCGGAGGGCTCCCAGGGCAGCGGAGTATATTTTGCTCGCATCTCAACAGGCCCATATTCTAAAACCATCAAATTAATGTTCCTCAAATAAGTGCATTTACAAATCGGGTAAGCCTATTTTCGTAGGTTATATTTTCGAAAACGACGGATTGTCCCGTATAGTCCGGGATTTTATCCTCTGCCATTTTTAATAGAGATTGGAATCAAAGTTCAGCCTTCCGTAAGCATTTCGGCCATTTATTGAGCGGGCATTGATTCCAATCATTTTATATCCTAAATTGATATTTATGATTGGACCAGTCCGAAACGATAGGTTTTTTTTTAAGCGAAAGGCGCTCGTATTTCTGGCCCTTTGTGCGCTGGTATATGGTGAAAATCCGTCTCTCGATTATGAGTTTGAACAGCTTACCTCAAATGATGGATTATCCCAAAATACGGTGTATTGCATCGCTCAGGATTCGTTGGGATTTCTATGGTTCGGAACAGAAGACGGACTGAATCGATATGACGGATATAACTTTACTATCTTTCGTCCCGATTGGAATGATCCTTACAGTATCCGATCGAACTCAATTATGGATTTGTATACGGCCCGGGACGGTACCTTATGGATTGGAACCGATGACGGCGCCGGTTTGATTGCGTTTGATCCGGTCACAGAACGGTTTACCCACTATACACACGACCCCGGGGATTCATCGTCCATTAGCGATGATGTCATCTATTGTTTGGCTGAAGATTCAGGTGGTGATCTTTGGATTGGCGGGCTCGGTGGTCTGGATCATTTTTATTTAAAACAGCATAGATCCGAACCATCACCCGCATTATCCCGGATGAATCCCAATGAAAAATCTATTTTGACTTTTATTGTTGATCAAGATGAAACCATATGGGCTGGGACTGACAAGGGATTGGTTCATGTTTTTCCTGGAACCGATTCCCTGGTGGTCTTTTCACATCGTGACCAAGATCCGAACAGTTTATCACACAACACCATTTATGCTTTTGCCAGGGATTCTCAGCATAATTTGTGGATTGGAACCAAAACTGGATTGGATAAACTGGATTTAGTTAGTGGGGTTTTCCAGCATTATCCAAATCTGTTTACCCACGTCATTCCAGGAGTCCGTCATTCTGTGTACGCACTATATTTCACGTCAGATTCGCTATTATGGGTTGGTACGTCGGTTGGGTTGTATGTCGTCAATACGTTATCCGATCATATCCAAAAAATCCATTCGGATGTTCAAGACATGGGGGAGGCTGTTGGTCACACAATATACTCCATTTTCCAGGACCGTTCAGGCGTTCTCTGGTTTGGAACCGGATCCCACGGCATCCATAATTATGATCCTAAGCGAAGAAAATTCAAACTTGAAACTCGGCGAAATCAAACTGAAAACGGTCTAATCGATAACTCGG
>CAZHTM010000116.1:0-3151 GCA_964535735.1 uncultured bacterium | reverse complement strand
TGATGGTTGCTTTAAGGAATCTGAAGTTCACCAAGGCACCCAAGGCATGAGTCACGTTCGATTTATAAAGTTCAATAAATTGACTTTTAGTAAACCGCTGTTTGCCGTGCATGGTGGTGGCTGAAAAATGGCCGAACCCACCTTTGCCCGAAATACAGGTTTTCCCCAAAGCAAAAAGAGCGATGTCTCTTTTATACCCTTTAACAGTGTCAATGTTGGCCCGTAAGCCATCCAAAACGTTTAAAACATCATCAGTAAAAAAAGTATTTTTGAAATTTCTGGATATGAAATCCCCGGCATTCGATTGGGGTACTATGAGGTTTTCGATCTCATCATCAGAGAGTTTTACCGAGTTGTTTTCAATAATGGCGCGGGAGATATGGTAGGAATAGTTCAGAATATCGTTGGTAACGACCTTCAGCCCCTTGCGTTTATACATAAAACCAACAACATTGGAACCGCCAAAAGCATCAAAGATGGTTTTGACATCTTCCGGAGTATTCTGCCAGATCCAATCAATTAGCTTTTGCTTAGAGCCGATATAGTTGGTGATATATTTGGGGAGATCGGACGCTTCCGGAATATCGGCTCCTTTTTGCGAGGCAATGGATTCCAGAATGTCATCGGTGATGAAATCCGCAGCAAGAAATGTCGTAATATCGATATAGGAAGTCTTTTGCAAATCCGGTTTATTCCTTTATTACCGGTTTTGCGGGGGCCAGGTCAGGCTAACGGTGAGTCATATAAACAAAAATCCCGCGGTGTTGAACTTCTTTTCAAACACCAGCGGGAGGCCTCGCTGTCACTAACTATATTATCTTGTGCACGAAAAGTTACAAATTACTGAAACACCGAACAAATATTTTGCGCTTCCCAATTCTTTTTTTTCAATTATAATCAAGACCGGGAAAACAAGACCAGCGGTTGTATATCACCTTGGTCCGCAGCGTACAGTGCAGCCAGGTACTTTTTCCTCATAACCCCCGGCGCTGCAAGATCAAAACCACCCCAAGAAAAGACGTTTCTATTAAAAACATGAGAAATTACAATATCCGCACACATCCTTGAGTGCCGGCCATTCCCATTTGGAAAGGGGTGGATCGATACTAAACGATGTTTGAATCGAACGGCAATTTCATCCTCGGGAAATGACTGATGAGCTATCCAATACCGACAATCTTCCATTAACACGTTTAACTCCGAAAGTATGTAATATTTATCAACGCCAATATTTTTATTGGTTCGCCTGATTTTACCAGCCCATTCCCACGTTCGGTTAAACATCCGCCGGTGAACTTCCAGAATAAAATCAATCGTTAGGATCTTCTTTTCCTGGAAATTTTGTTTCATGCTCCATTCTACCGCCAACTCAATATTATTTTGTTCAAACTCATTCAACTCTGCTTTCGTTGAAATCGTCTTGATCAAAAGTCCTTCCATTTCCTCCGCCGAAATGGGAGTCTGGCCGTAGCCGTAACTTAGTTCAGGTCCCATAGATACCTGGGGATTTTGGCGATGAGTTCTTTGGCTTTTTCCTCAACAGCCCGTTGAATGTTTTCATCCGATGTTCGCTGAGCTTCCAAATCCATGGATGCCGATGTCCGCAATACAATCTGCTGTGCAACTTTACGAGCCTGTTTCTCAATCATCTTTTCAAGTGTATCATCGCCGGGAATAAACCCATAGACAAATTTCATATCCAGTGCCTTACCTACCTGGCTTAAAACCCCAATTGAAATGGATGCATTTTTTTCCCGTGTCTCGATCTCTTTTACGCTCTGGGCGGTAATTCCCATCCGTTCTCCCAACTGCCGCAAGGACATGTTCAATGCTTTCCGGATGGAGTAAACCCATCCGGAAGGCGGTATAACCAGGCCTTGAAGATTTTTAAATGCGGTTATCTTCCGGTCAAGTTGATTCCGAATCAGATCGCGTTCTTTCATAAGGCTTACCCCTTAAATAATTAGCTATAATATAAGGTTATAGCCTTAACATAAAAAATAATATTTCAGGGAAAAGCCTTACCATTATTTTAATATTTTAACCTCAATCTTCCCCATCATCCCTTCATAAGGACTCAACTGCTGCTGCCAGTATTCCAGGAAATCTTCAGAAAGGGGAAACGCATCCGCTTCCACCAGGCGGTTGATGATCCAGTTGGCTTCTTCCTTTTCTTCCGGATAGCTATCATCAATCTCAATTTCCAAACTCATGCGGTCAAAGGTCATTGCCCAGACTCCGATTTCTTTATACTCGTCACCTACGAGTTTGTATTGCTTCATTTGATAAACTTTAGCGTTCATGTAACCACCCTTTTCGAATAATGGAGTCAACAAATTCTTTTCTGACCTGCTTACGGGCCAGGGTAAGCCTTTTTTGATTTGTCTTTTTAAACGCATTCCATTCTTTCACCATTTCAGCATCACGCTCATTGATTTCAACTTCAATGGTGGATAAGATGAGATCATACGGCCCCCGATGATCCCCGGCACCAATAAACTCAACTCCACCCGGCACCGCTTTAACCGATGAAAAACAGGCGGCGTGGTTTACCTGCCACCCGCTTTCTAAAAACCAAAACGGCGACCAGTATCCATAATACTCATAGGATTTTAATCGACCTTTCCTGTCAACTATTGGAACCACTTCCACAATTTCAAAACTGTCCAATACACTGGTGAGGACATAATTCTTTTCATGAAAAGGCGGCGTATCATGGTCATAAACAGACAGTTTTCCACCTATGGGCGCATCTTTAAAATCCCGCCATCCTTTGATTAAGTATTCACTTTCAGGGTCCATTTTCTCCATACGACTGGAGTCCATAAATTTCTGAATCAACCCATTGACTCTTTTTTTCTCTTTTTCGATTTTGTCCTTTAGATCCATTATCGTTCACCCATCATCAAAATTACGTCCTCTACCTTACGTCCATCCGGGAGTTTGTTGATACCGTGGCTCTTAAACACACTGATTAGTTTCTGTTTATTGAAACTGTTATTTACATTGATAACATCAATGTTATCCAGCAGCGTTACCGCGTTTTTAAAGATCGTTTCATCACTCCGGTAGCGATCTGCAATCGTTTTATAGCTGGTCACCGCTGAATAGCGATTCTTCCTTACTGAGTTCCCTGTAACCCGGCCAAACT
>CAZHTM010000115.1:0-3236 GCA_964535735.1 uncultured bacterium | reverse complement strand
GCCTGGGTGATGTGGATTACCGAGGAAACGTCACCTGGCATAAAACGGTGGAAATTACCGTCGGGAATGCGGATACCAAACTCCCAACGGTGCTGAGTGTACAGAAAGCCTATCCGAATCCCTTTAACCCTACAACAACAATTTCTTATCAGTTAGCCTCACCATCATTTGTGAAAATTTCCATTTATGATGTCAGAGGAAAACTCATTGCTACATTGGTTAATGAGAAAAAAGATCCTGGTAATTATACTATAGTCTGGGATGCAGGTGATCTGAGTTCGGGAATTTATTTTTATGAAATTGTAGCGGGAGAGCATAGCGAAGTAAATAAGTGTTTACTGGTTCGCTAGAGTTGTCAGAATAAAAGGGAAAGTATTTCTTAAGAAAAAAGAAATCCCCTTATTCAGCTGAGGTTTTTCCGTAAATCACCTCCATATCGGGACGTTCAGTACAGTAGTAATGCGCCCAGATATAAATGTGATTAAAGGCAGCCACGATCAAGGCCGCCTTGGAGAGCAGAAGTAGTCCAGGTAAGTAGAGAATCATGAGTCCGAAAACATACATCCCATTGTCTGTATAACGAAAAATCCCTTTTTTCACGAAGGGCTCATTGAAGTCCTTATCAAAGTGGTCAATTCCGTAAGCCCTTTCCACGGTAAAATACTTTTTGACGGAGTAGAATAGATACACCACGAGAGGCGTGATGAGTGCCGCAATGATATAAGCGATTAATGGTTCTATAGACCATGATCCCGGATTGCTCAATGCCAGGATAATTATGGTAATTAATCGACTAACGAAAAGAAGCGAAAATCCGACAGTGTATAGTTTAAAAGCCTTGGACACGCCAAAACGTGACGAAAATGTGCGGTAATAAAGTTCCAAACGCCACACGATCCACACGTACACTTGATGCACAATAGGCACGCCAATCGCCACCCAAAACCACGCATGGGTGGTTAGACCCCACAATGAACCGTCCATTATGTCCTGATTTCGATCAATAAAGATTTTGATGGCCGCAATAAGTACTATTGCCGATAATAACTGCCAAAATTGATAACGAAATAGCTTCTTCACGATACTATCCTTATGGTATGTTTATTTATTTACTTACTTCTTCATAGGTCCTATGAAATGTAAACCGCTGGCAATGGAAGTACAAAAGGTTGACTGAAAAACTTAAGTTGGTACAGGAACCTTTCATCGGACTGTTTTTACAGCCGCCAATCCGAAAAATTAATCTGATACATTGTGTCTGTCCCTATTGAAATCTGAAAACAATAATACCGCTCCTCCACCCGGCGATGTGTGGTTTGTAGCAATAGTCATAGGTGTTCTGGATTCTACCGATGATCTGTGATCCAAAGATGTGTCACCCAGTGCCGATTTAATTATTTTTAATCTGTGGTTGCGTAAGAATTTTAATGACCGTATTTTTGATATCGAATAATTAAACATCGAACTATTAATGAGTACACATTACAAAGGGACCAAAGAAGAAGAGCTTGCTTTGGACACGTTTATTAAACTGAATCGGGCTGTGAATACGATTGGTCGCATAACCCGAACGTCCATTGAATCAAATCATCTTACGGTTAGTCAATTTGGGGTATTGGAAATGCTTTACCATATCGGCCCTCTGTGCCAAAAAGAAATCAGTGAAAAGCTGTTATTGTCAGGGGGAAATATGGTAACGGTTATTGACAATCTTGAACGTGATAAATGGGTGGAGCGACATGTCGATCCCAAAGACCGTAGAACGAAACAAATTCATTTATCAAAAAAAGGACGATCTTTTATTGCGCGCATTTTTCCTAAGCATTTAAAAGAAATTGTGAGAGTCTTTTCTGTGTTAACGCCTGACGAACAAAGGCAGTTGGGCCATCTTTCAAAAAAATTGGGAATAAACAATCAATAAGGAGTGAACATGAATAATCTAAATAAAATCGGACAAATCCTTTACGCGTTGCCATTTGGCATATTTGGACTTTTCCATTTTACGATGGGAAGTCAAATGGTAGGAATAGTGCCCGGATGGCTGCCAGGCGGTGTGTTTTGGGTCTATGTAACCGGCTTGGTCCTCGTTGCTGCGTGTATCTCACTGATCATTAATAAATACACGGTCTATGCCGCCTTGGGGCTGGCAGTCCTCATGTTTATCTTTGTACTTACAGTACATTTGCCATCGCTTCTTGGTGGAGATCAAATGGCCCTGACCATGTTATTAAAGGATTTTGGATTGGGAAGCGCGGCATTATTAGTTGCTCACATAAATCTGAGCGATTAATAACAAGGAACTGAAATGATACACATTTATCCATATTCAGAATTGGGCGAAGCACAATACGGTTGGCTTCATGCCCGGTATCATTTCAGTTTCGCTCAGTATTTCAATCGAAATAAAATGGGTTTCCCGCCGTTACGGGTTTGGAATGATGATATTATCCAGCCGCAAACTGGTTTTTCCATGCATCCCCATCAAAACATGGAGATTATTACCTATGTCAAAGAAGGTGCTATTACCCATAAAGACAGTCTGGGGAATAAAGGGAGAACGGAAGCCGGTCAAATACAAATCATGTCTGCGGGAACAGGAATAGTCCACAGTGAATACAATCTGGAAAATAGCGAAACAAAATTGTTTCAGATTTGGATTGAACCGTCAAAACTGAATATTAGCCCACGGTGGGAAACCCTAACATTGTCTAATGAGAAAATTCAAGAATCGATAAGACTTCTGGCCTCTGGAAGAGAAATTCACAAAGGGAAGACATCCATACAAATATTTCAGGATGCGGCTTTTTTTATTTTAACAGCACAAAAAGATGAATCTGTTCGGATCCCAATTGAAAACGATCGCCATGGATATGGGGTCGTGTCAAAGGGCGCGATTTCAATTAATGATAAACCTTTATCCAAAGGGGATGGTATTTATTTCATTAAAGAAGAAGGAATCGTTCTTCAGGGTCGGGACGAACTCAATGAGTTGGTGTTCGTTGATCTTCCAATTCTATAATTAGGTTTACCCGGTAGTTCCTATTTTTTTTCGGGGGATATCGTCCCTCTAAGGGCATGGTAAAAAACTAAAGTGCTTTAAGAAGTTTTTATTTATATCCTGTCTACCAAAAAACAAACCCCCTTCTCATTTCGACTTGTCCAGCGACGGAGAAAAGGGGATTGTTAGCGTGTACGCCAGGGAGGAATCGAACCCCCAACCAATGGATTAAGAGTCC
>CAZHTM010000114.1:0-3268 GCA_964535735.1 uncultured bacterium | reverse complement strand
CAATTGACCTTATTTTAACCGGACAGTACTGTATCAAACCATGAGGTGAATAAGGTCTTAAAGTACAAAGTCGAAAGTCTAAAAGTTCAAAAGCGCGACTGTTGTTCATGGTTATAAATCAACGTGCGTCTAGTTCAACGCCAACCGCCTTTTAAACGGTAATCTTAAATATGACAATTGCGTAAAAAGAAGATACTTGTTCTGAACGCCGTCTTCCACCGAAAGGCAATGTAAGCGGTGATGATTGAGTCGGGGCTTAGAATTCAATCAATCTTTCAAGAGTAAGTATTCCTTTCCGTTTGGGCCTGCCCACCGAAATGCAATGCAGGCGGGGAGGAAAAAGGAGGAGATCGTCAAGTTACTTGTGAAGGGTAATATCTTATGTTGGTTAATCCGGTTCCAAAAGGAGTTCAACCCCTCCAGGGTTGGTGTGTTTTTTGGCAATAGTTCTATTCATATTTAACTCCGTTGGAGTTGAGTGGAATCTGGGAAACCATTTTATAATAATCTTTCAAGATTTAATGATTGATTAACGGAACACCTTCTCCATATCTCGTGAAAAATTCCCTGAAAGGGAATAATGTGAATAGAAAAACGAAAAAGGTATGGCCGACCCTGAAAGGGTCGAATTACAATCCGGTTACACCTGTCCAAAATTGTCGTTGATCCGAAAACATCCAACCGTTTTGAACAGTATTGGTTGATACTCGACACCGGGAAAAGTGGAAGAGTTTTTCATCCTCTTGACTTAATTTATTCTATTCCACATGACTGAACCAACCCATCTAGAGCGGCCTTCGGTGCAGATTCTCCAGGCAAAACCCCACGATTACCCACTCGAATTTCTACGTGATGTGGACCATGGGTTAAGCACCTCACCAAAATCCATACCGTCAAAATATTTTTATGATAAACGGGGATCGGAATTATTTGAAAAAATATGTACCCTGGAGGAATATTATCCCACCCGTACGGAATATCATCTGTTAAAACATATTGCTCCCGAGTTAATTGACCGTTGCCAACTCCCCCTGACACTTGTGGAACTGGGCGCTGGGTCTTCCACAAAAACAACTACTATTATAACTGCCATTTTACAGCGCCAATCTCAATTGGATTTTTATCCCCTGGATATTTCACCCACCATTTTGGAAGCTTCCGGAAAAACCATCCGCCGTCTGTTTCCCGCTGTCCAATTCAAAGCTATCTCGGCAGAATATTTGGAAGGACTGGAGATGATCAAGACAAAACCTTCCCCCAAATTATTTCTGTGGTTAGGATCCAGCATTGGGAATTTCACGCCCGAAGAAAGTATCCGCTTTCTTCACGCGATCCACGCCTTTATGCAACCAAATGACGCCATGGTCATCGGCATGGATATGGTTAAAGATCGCGATGTGCTCATCGCGGCGTACAATGATCGGGCCGGAGTCACGGCTCAATTCAACTTAAACCTGTTGGAACGCATCAATCGCGAATTGGGAGGACATTTTGATCTCCAAACTTTTCATCATTTGGCTCTATTCAATGAAGCAGAATCCCGGATCGAAATGTACCTGGAAAGTCGCCTTAAACAATCCATCGCCATTGATCTCCTTAACCGAAACTTTTCATTTCAACGCGGCGAAACCATCCACACAGAAAATTCCCAAAAATATACGCAGGACATGATTGATGCCATTCTGGAGCGAAGCGGGTTTACACTTATAAAACAGTGGATGGATGATCGAAATTGGTTTAGTGTGAATCTAATTTCGGCCCAATAAGTCCACAATCGTTTGTCGTACAACATTTATCATTTAGAATACTCTGGTTGGGGGATGAAAATCTCCTCATAATGATGTAGTTTGTCTTTAGATGAATTTAATTCCTCATACTGTCACCCAAGTCCCTCCAGTATTGAAATGCCAAAATCTGACCGTCAAATACGGCTCACTCACAGCCGTACGCAACGTGGGGCTTACTATCAACGCCGGTGAAATAGTAGTCCTGATCGGTCCCAGTGGATGCGGAAAATCCACCATTTTGAGGACCATTATTGGACTAGTTCAACCCCATCAAGGGACGATAATCCTGAACGATACTGAAATAGCTCCGTCCAAAAGCCTAACGTCACGCTGGAATATGGGTTACGTTATCCAGGAGGGCGGCCTATTCCCCCACCTCACAGCATGGGAAAACATGACCCTTCCCGCCCGGTTCCACAAATGGAGTTTGGATCGGATTCAATCGCGGATCAAAACACTCGCTGATTTACTGGCTTTATCTTCGGATGTACTGGAACGGTATCCCCACCAGGTATCCGGGGGGCAACGACAACGAATTAGTCTTGCGCGAGCTCTGTTTTTGGACCCGGAAGTTCTGCTTTTAGACGAACCACTGGGCGCCCTGGACCCTCTTATTCGATCCGATTTGCAAACGGAATTGAAATTGTTATTCCAGTCCATGAATAAAGCGGTCTTGCTGGTAACCCACGACATGAACGAAGCGGCGTATCTCGGTGACCGGATGATCCTCATGAAAGACGGAAGCGTCGTCCAATCGGGTACTCCGGACGACGTAATTCATAATCCTGTCTCCTCTTTTGTAAAATCATTTATCCAGGCACAAACAAGGCAGTTTTGAAACGTCTTTTGATAATGGTCCTGTTGTTTCTTTCGGTTCAGTCTCTGGCTGAATCGGAACCTCAACTACAGGTGGGATCAAAAAAATTCACCGAATCGGTCATTCTTGGTGATATTCTTACTCTCTGGATTGAATCCGCCGGGCTGGAGGTAAATCACCTCCGCGAGTTGGGAGGAACACGGGTGTTGTGGAATGGCTTAGTCGCCGGGGATCTTGATATTTATCCCGAATACACAGGAACGTTGGAAAAAGAGATTTTTCGTCAGGTTGACATTCACTCCCAATCCATATTGGATTCCCTTGCTCTCATCGAAGGTGTCAAAATCGTGGCTCAATTCGGTTTCAACAACACCTACGCCCTGGGAGTAAAAAAAGAAACGGCTGAGCGATACCATCTGTCCAAAATTTCAGACCTGAGAGACCACGCTGATCTGGTGTTTGGCTTTACGAATGAATTCATGGACCGCGGCGATGGCTGGCCGGGATTACAGGCCGCCTATCAACTACCCCAAACCCATGTTCGCGGGCTGGATCATGATTTGGCCTACCGCGGTTTGGAGGCAGGATCGGTGGATGTGATTGATCTATATTCTACTGATGCGGAAATCGCCTATTATCACCTGGTTATCCTGGAAGATGACCT
>CAZHTM010000113.1:0-3360 GCA_964535735.1 uncultured bacterium | reverse complement strand
TACAAAATTGTTGGTCAAAAAACCCCGCGGGTGGATGGACAGGTCCTGGTCAAGGGAAAACCGGTGTTTACGGACGACATCCCTTTTTCCGGCCTTTACGTGAAAATCCTTCACAGCCCTGTTGCTCATGCCAAAATCCGGAAGATCGATATCCGCCGAGCCCTGGCACTCCCGGGAGTGGAATGCGTGCTCACCTTTGAGGATTTCACACCCCATTACTATACGACTGCCGGCCAGGGATATCCGGAGCCATCCCCCCGGGATTTCCGAATCCTGGACGACACTGTACGCTACGTGGGCGATCGGGTAGCGGTGGTGGCCGCAGAGACGGAAGCCATCGCGGAGAAAGCGCTTCAGCTCATTGAGGTGGATTACGAAGAATTGCCGGCGGTATTTGATCCCGAAGAGGCCCTGACCGGCACCGTGGTGATTCACCCCGAGGAAGGCCCCACTATGGTGGCGGATAAGACCCGCAATATTGCTGCCATGATTGAGGAAGATCTGGGTGATGTTGATCAGGCGTTTACAGAGGCGGCCTACCACTTTGAAGGAACCTATTCCACCCCTTACGTTCAGCAGGCCCACGTGGAACCTCATGTAACCCATACTTGGCTGGATGAACAGGATCGACTGGTGATCCGCACCGCCACCCAGGTTCCGTACCATGTACGCCGGATTGTGGCGGAAGTGCTGGGATTACCCGTCTCCCGAATCCGGGTGATCAAGCCCCGGATTGGGGGCGGATTTGGCGGGAAACAAGAAATATTGAACGAGGAAATCTGCGCCGCCATAACCTTGAAAACCGGTCGTCCAGCACGGATCATGTATACCCGGGAAGAAGAATTCACCGCCGCCCGGTCCCGGCATCCCCAGAAAATCCGCTTACGGATGGCCCTGGACAGTGACCACCACATTACGGCCATTGACCTGCACATCCTTCAGAACAGCGGTGCCTACGGTCCCCATGCCCTCACCGTCATGTCGGTAACGGCGGGGAAGACCCTGTCCCTCTACCGCTGCCCCAATCTGCGTATTCGGGCTTATTCTGTTTACACCAATCTGCCTCCGGCAGGGGCCTACCGGGGCTACGGCGCGCCCCAGGGGTTTTTCGCGTTGGAATCTCTGGTGGACGAAATTGCCGCCAAGCTGAAGGTTGATCCCCTGGACTTCCGCCAAAAAAATGTGTTTCAGGTGGGCGACGAAATTCCCATCGCCAAAGTCTTAGGGGAAGGTCGGGAAGGATATCCGATTATTCTTAAAACCTCCGGAATCAAGGAATGTTTAACTCAGGGCGCTCAATTGGCCGATTGGGAGCACCTCCGGACATCGTCTTCCTCGGAACCGATGAAACGAGGAATTGGCGTTGCCGCCGTGGCTCAAGGGTCAGGCATCGCCGGGATTGACATGGCCTCCGCCTACATCAAGATGAATGAAGACGGCAGTTTTCACCTGAATGTAGGCGCCACCGACCTGGGGACCGGCTCCGACACGGCCCTGACCCAGATTGCGGCGGAAGTGCTCCAGGTGCCCATGGAGAAAATCCTGATCTATTCCTCCGACACGGATATGACGCCCTTCGACACAGGAGCTTATGCCTCCAGTACCACGTTTATTTCCGGAGGCGCCGTGAAAAAGGCGGCGGAACTGGTGAAGCGCCAAATTCTGGACCAGGGGAAACGACTGTTGGAATGTGACGACGTTTCGCTGGGATTTCAGGAAGTGCGGGGCAGCAATGGGCGCGTTCTGTCCTACAGCGAATTGTGTACCCGGTCGTTTTACACCGATCACCAGACCCAGATCCAGGCCGTGGCCTCTCACCTGAGCTACGATTCGCCCCCGCCCTTCAACGCCACCTTCGCGATCGTGGACGTGGATACCCGCACCGGGTTTGTCACGGTACGGAAAATCGTTTCGGTCACGGACGCGGGGCAGGTGATCAACCCCCAGATGGCGGAAGGCCAGGTAGAAGGGGCCATCCCCCAGTCGCTGGGCATGACTTTAACGGAATTCATGATCTTCGACGCCCGGGGCCGGGCTATCAACCGAGACTTCAAACACTACCACGTGTATAAGGCCAAGGATATGCCGGAAATCGTGACCCGGTTTATTCATTCCGACGAACCGGCGGGACCTTTCGGCGCCAAAGCGGTGGCGGAAATCCCCATCAACGGTCCGGCACCGGCGGTGTGCAACGCTATTTACAACGCCTGTGGAGTTCGCATCCGGGACCTGCCCGTGACACCGGAAAAAATCCTACGGGGGCTGGGGAAAATTCCCTGATTCACCGGGTACTTTCAGGGCTAAAGCCCGGTTCAGTACCTCGTCCAATCCCCGACATAAAGGTCGGGGTAAGTGTTTGAACTGAGTAACTTATCCGGACAGGAAAAACAAAAAAAGGATTCAGCCAAACCACGTTTAGGATTCCATGAACCGTGTTCATGAGTGGTTTGACACGGTCAAACCACTCCCAAGCGATCCGTGAATTCTCAGAATAAAGTATAGATAAAGGGCGCCAAGGCCGACCCTTCCGCAAAAATGGCGATGAGGCCCAGCAGAAGTAGGACCAGGACGATGGGTCCCAGCCACCATTTTTTCCGAATTTTCAGAAAGGACCAGAATTCTTTCAAGATGGTGAATTTTGACATTAAAACATCCGTTTCATATCGGTTTTTGATTTCCGTTTGCGCCAGTATGTTTCTTCGCTCTCCTGTTTTCCGGAGTGCCGAAATCCTGTTTTGATCAGACCAATGGGGGTCACAATAAGATAAAAAGTCACAGTAAGAATCAACTGAAAAACCAGGTTGCCAACCAGGCGGCCCACCACCATCCAGGGCCAGTAAATCCACCGGATGACCTTTGGACAACAGGCGGAAAGCACTCCGATACCAACGCCCGCCGCCAGCCAATACCAGGTGCCGGCCTGAACACCTTTCCATGCCCCAAAAGCCAAAAGCAACAGGGCCAGGATGAATCCGAAGCGTCGCACCGTCGCAGGGCGGGTATCGATATTAAGGTTTTTAATCCAATTCAAAATCATCAGTGTCCTTTTGAATCATCTCGGGAGATTGGTCCTGCTTTTTCACCTGAAAAGGTCCCAAAATCAGTACGTCCATTTCGGTGCGTAAAAAACACCGTATGGCTTCATCCGGTGACCGCACAATCGGTTCACCGCGGACATTGAAGGATGTGTTCACAACCACCGGACAGCCGGTAAGGGCTTTGAAGTTCCGGATGAGTTCATGAAACAACGGATTGGTCTTACGGGAAACGGTCTGAATCCGGGCTGAGTAATCCACATGGGTCACGGCCGGGATTTGGGAACGTTCCACCGCCAGTTTTTCCAGTCCCTCCGGGGCCGGC
>CAZHTM010000112.1:0-3389 GCA_964535735.1 uncultured bacterium | reverse complement strand
CCACCGAATCCAGCATCTTGATTAAATCGTCCTTGGTCCGCATGACCGATATGCCGTTGGACTTGGCTTCCTCCCGGAGTTTAATGATTGACCACTTGGAATAATCCGGAACCTGGATTTGTTGAGCCTGATCCCACTGTTTTAAAAGCTTAATAAGATCATCCTTGCTACGGAGCACAGAGATATGATGCTTTTTCATCAAATTTTTCAGAACCTTGGTTGAAATGGAACTAAAGTCCCAATCCGGCTCCAACGGCGTAAGCAGTTTGATCATCTCTATCTTACTCCGGGTGACAGCAATTCCCCGTTGCTGGGCAAGTTTCTGGAGGGTTTTTCCGTTGAGATGATGGTATTTACCCTCCTGGATGATTTTATTGACCTGAGACTTTTCCTGCTTTGCAGTCTTGGCTAGTTCTTCGATTTGCTCCGGTACCAGAATGCAGTCTACGTTCTTCTCACCAACGGCTGTCAGGGGCAGTTGGAGTATGTCATTCAATTCCAGTTTCGCGTATTTCTTCAGCGTGTGTTCACAGACCCTGGCTCGGGCCGCCACCGTGGTACACCGACAAGCCGGATGAGCCGGGATGGGCGGTAGATTATCAAGCATGTATTCTTTCCCATCCAGCCCGCCGCAGACCAGACACATCCTTTCATCCCCCACCGCCATCCATTTAACTCTTTTAACATTAATCGTATCAAAGAATTTGAGACGGCCCTGATTATGGGCCCGGATCGTTTCCGTTCGCGTAATGAGTTCTATTCTCTGCTGGGCGGTTTTAAACACGGTTTTCCCGGCCCGCCTGAATGTTGCTGGGTCTGTTATAATGCTTCCCAATCCCCTGGATATCTCTGCAATGGATTCGCCCTGAATGATTCCCAGTGTTATCCCCTGCTTGATTCCGTTTAGCAGCTCTTTATGGACATTGCCGATAAGTTGAATATTAAACCTCACCATAAAGTCCAGGGCATTGCGGTCGATGAGACTAAAAACGTGTTTTGCAAGTCTTTCCTGCTTTTCTGAATTCAAAATATCCCAGCGCGGAAATTTTGCATTTTTAAGTTCCGTAATTCCATTTTGGATTCCGCTTTGAAAACTGGACTTTGTCGCTACGGTAATCAGCAGCGTCTGGTCTTTTTGGATTTGTTTAAACGTCCTTGTAAGATCATCCTGCAGTCCTTTTAGTCTGGACTGAAAAACTTTCTGCCCGGGAGTGAGACTTGCGATTTCAGAGTACTTGACCAGTTGGGCTTTGATGGAAAGCTCCCCTTTTTTCAGGAGGTCCACCATTCCGGCCACCTGCTGCTCGGTGTATAGGTTACGCGCCTGGTAGGATTTCAGGGTTTCAGTGAGTATTTTTTGATATTGTCCATTCATAAATCTTGATGTTTAACTTATTTATTACTTATATTATGATGAATGTATAAGATACGATGGTTACCAAAAGCGTATCGGCAGTTGAAGAAGATTACCGATAAGAAAACGAAGATATCCATATTAGATGCGGTTGATACCCTTGAGTGCTGGCCGAACTGCAAGCAGGTAAAAGCCCTTAAGAATCGTGCAGGGTATCGACTCAGAGTTGGACGATGGCGGATTATTTTCGACGTAACCACCAAACTTCACATCATAGAAATTCAGGAGGTAAAAAAAAGAGATGAACACACCTATTGATTTCCAGGTGATTAAAGAAAACGGAAAACCTGCTTTTGCTGTTATTCCGTATGAGGAATTTTTACGTCTTATTGAACCTGAACCTACAATACCGCATGAAGTGGTATCTATGACCATTCGTGATGGGTTAAGTCTTATTGCTGCATGGCGTAAATACCTGGGTCTTTCACAAGTGGAAGTGGCAAAACGTATGGGGATTACACAGGCTGCTTTATCACAGATTGAACATGCAGAGAAAAATAAACCAAAGACACTTAAACAAATTGCCCAGGCACTTAATTTAACTTTAGACCAGCTACATGACTGAATCTGCATTGACGAATTCTCCCGGTGAGAATTGCCGGCAGATGTCGTCATCAAACGATTTTTCTACTAAATGAACAGTGCAATGATTTTCACCGCTATCCCAATAAACACAGTCTCCGCAGGCTTGTCCATCGTAATCACCATTTAGTGAATTAGATGGATGTTCAGTAAACACTTCCCCACTGGCGAACATTTCAGATATATCATCCGCCTGTGCTTTTTTTGCCCGTTCACTTTCCTGCTTTGGATTTAATCCCAATATCTCCTGGGAAGTCTCCACCGACATAATACCAAGCTGCACCATGGAAACGATATCCTTTACATCCCAGGTCATATCCACAATGCTCTTTTCCTGCTGGCGGTTGGTCTTTTCAATCTGCGGGTTTAAATCCATCTTGGTCTGAAGCGTATTTTTACTGATAAGGTTTCGATCATATAGTTCAATGAGCATCTTGCGAACTTCTTTTTCATCAGATAAATCCATGTCCGAAAAGAAATACTGGACATTCTCCTCCACACCGTTCATCTCTTTCCAATCATCGTAAATCCAATCCAGGATATTCCGGGCTACCTGCTTGATTTCTTTAAGCATAATAATCATTTTCCGCATGGCGATATTGGCCGTGGCAAAGTTCGGCCCATCGCCGGTAACCAGTGATTTCGAAAGTCCCAAGGCCACCAAAATATCTTCTTTGAGCTCGGCCACCTTCTTTTCAGTATCCAAAACATTTCCTTCATTTCCATAGGTTTCGGCTTTGACATAAAACGGCACCACCAGCCCGCTTTTTAAATCCATCTTATTGATTTGATCCCGAATAGCTTTCAACATCTTTTGGTTCGGCATAATGACTTTATCACCATATTTCCCACCCACCTGGATAAACCGTAACGGCGTCGTCCAACGTTTGGCAATCGCCCTTTCCGCCTTCCGATAATCCCGTAAAAGTCCAATGGCATGAAAGGCCGGGATGATCATGGAATTGCCCCGAAAAGAAAACTCCGGCGCGTTCCATTTAAAATGACAAACCTGCTTAATGGGTAGTTTGATTTCTTTTCCCATACCGCCACCGGATGTTTTTGTTACTTGCGTAGCTTCAATGAGCTCACCATCCTCATACTTTACCTGGATACTTACCGGGTTGACACAGGTGACCTTTTCAATGGTCTTGCCATCCCGGGAATATGCTTTAAACCCAATAGCATCGCCTTTAATGAGTAGCTGAAGAATCATGTCTTTTACAAACGTATTCAGATGTAACCCATTAAAGAGTGTCTGTGCCTCTTCCCGGATGGCTTCATCGCCCACGCTGACTTTGATCTCATCGCCAATGGCAAAGGTCCGCCAAGTATTAATCACATTATTCACCAGCGGTTCTTCCAAATAGTACTTCCATGATTGCCGCGCTTTTTC
>CAZHTM010000111.1:0-3435 GCA_964535735.1 uncultured bacterium | reverse complement strand
CGTGCGTCACTAGTGTCCGGTAAAAAAATCATAGGTGGTCTGGAACTCCTCAGAATTGGGATAAATTATCCCGATAATTTCATATGATTATTGAGGAGCGCCAGACCATGGCAAAAGCTAATCCCATCTTGTGAGCATTGTTGACGCTTTTTCCGTGATATGAATTTGAAAAGCTGGAATAACGTTAAATACCAAAACCGTGAAAAAAGTAAGAGAACCTGTACTACAACTCACGCATTTTAACCGGACAGTAGTAAGCGTGCGTCTAGTTCAACTCCAACCGCCTTTTAAACTTTAATCTTAAATATGACAATCTCGTAAAAAGAAAATACTTGTTCTGAACGCAGTCTTCCGCCGAAATGCAAAGTGAGTGGGGATTAGAATTCAATCAATCTTACAAGAATAAGTCTTCCTCCCCAAATGGGCCTGCCCACCGAAATGCAATGCAGGCGGGGAGGAAAGAGGAGGGGTTGTCTTTTGTAACCAAGCAGCTTGTGAATGATAATATCTGATGTTGCTTAAACCTGTTCCCAACAAGCGTACTTTAGCCCAGGATTGGAGGAATTCAAGTGTATCAGCAAACGTTGTCTTGACTCCTATCCTGAATCTATCCCTTTCAGGGACAAGCATAAATAGCAAATGAAGGACCGATAATTCAACCCCTTCAGGGTTGGGGTGTTTTTTGACAATATTTCTATTCATATTTAACTCCGTCGGAGTTGGTTGGAATCTGGGAAACCATTTTTTGTAATCTTTCAGAATTCAATGGTTGATTAACGGAACACTTTCTCCATATCTCGTGAAAAATTCCCTGAAAGGGAATAATGTGAATAGAAAAATGAAAAAGGTATGGCCGACCCTGGAAGGGTCGAATTACAATCAGGATTATCGATTGAAAGGCTTTATTTCAGAAATCCGGTTACATCTGTCCAAAATTGTCGTCGATCCGGAAATGACCAACCGCTTTTAAAATCATCGTGGGCAGCATTGGATGTTGCTACATTTTAGAGGACACTCCAAGAAATCATAATGGGGCTGGAACTGATGGCAAGGGTAGGAACTGAATCCCCCTCTGCGTCTCCCCCAATACGGGGGAGAAGAGGTCTCTCGATTTTCCGAACTGACACCATACTATGAATAAGGTTTCAAAGTCGAAAGTCCAAAAGTTCAAAAGCTCGAATGTTGTTCATTGTTATAAATCAATATGCGTCTAGTTCAACGCCAACCGCCTTTTAAACTGTAATCTTAAATATGACGATTGCGTAAAAAGAAAATACTCGTTCTGAACGCAGTCTTCCGCCGAAATGCAATGCAGGCGGGGAGGAAAGCGGTGGGGTTGTCTTCAACGGGCAGCCTGGTTTTCAATACTTCAGATGGGGCCTTCGAAGCCCTCATCATTAGGCAATGGGATTGCTACGCTGCGCTCGCAATGACTGCTCGAATTTAGAGTGCAGACCAGAAATAATAGCACCACTCCAAATTGTAATTACGTGGAATCGGAGGTGGACCTAGCAATCGTATTCAATAATGAGACATAAGTCGCCTTTTAACGAGCTCAAGAGGCAACCTCAGAGGTCTTAAAGTCCAAAGTCCAAAAGTCTAAAAGTTCAAAGTCCAAAGTCCAAAAGTTTGAACGTTGTTCATTGTTATAAATCAACGTGCTCTATTTCAACTCCAACTTCCGAACGTTAAACCGTTAGGGATAAAAATAGAAAAAACTATATTGTCCTATAGTGAAAACAGTTAATTTTTATCTTGGATACAACGTGAAAAAAGTTGGGTTAAAAATTTCATTCTGTTTTTTCATTTGTGAGAATTATCACACAGGTTTAATGTACCCTATAGTGAAATTACTTGCCTGAATAGTCAATAAATGCGGAGTCCTGATAGATCTGGGGCCTCAAGCTGATATCAGCCTCCACATCGTCTAACCCAACCACTTTCTCAACACGTTTACCGCGTTTGTTCCCGATGGGACTCACGTGGCGGAGCCATGAGAAAAAGGGCCTTCCAATAAAGAAATTGCCTTATTTAAAGACTTCTTTCCCGGTACGGAATAAATGAGCTCAGAATTTGATGAAACGTCAATCCGAATCGCATCGATTGATAATCCTGTGACGATTCAGGAAGTGGGTTCATTGGCGGCCGCGACATTTAAAACATTTGTAAAATTTGTCGTAGACCTGAATAAGGAAGCGGTCGCGTTTGGGGGTGAATTGCATGCCGATGCGGAAACGTTATTACTGAAATCCGGATCTCGCCAGCAGGATCTCTGGGGCGGGAATTTTTTCCCCGCTGATAAATCAATTGAATACACAGCTTTAATTAATATTCGTCCATCAGCGGAGAATGCCGCGATGGAAGTTTTGCGCCCGGAACTCAGACAACAAATCCGGGATGTGGTCTTCAAGGTGATTCAATGACCGTTTGGCATCCCGGCTTGAAAGATCGATTGGGAGACTTTCCGATTCATCAGCAATTATTGCTGGTGGGAAATGAATTGAATCGGGCGTGGAATCTTCGGGAAGAAGCGGAAGAATATAAACGGGCATTGGAACGGGCGCTGGAAATATTGGATATGATAACGGACGGGGCCAGGACGCTTCCGGGCGCGTTGCGTTGGGAATTACGTCGTTTTCGCGAGCAGATTGCCCGGCTCTATCCCGCCTCTCAACAGGGATTGGAAACGCTGATACGGGTCGGTCTACAGTTGAATCAAAAAAATTGGAGCATACTGGGTGATCGATAAACAGGTGTGTTACCAACCTCTTAACCGCTCGTGAAAGGAGTCCCTTTATCCGGACTTTATTAAGTAAATTCTCTTACGAATTTCGAAACCATTTGTGGTCCATAATAATATGAAACGATTTTTTGCCATTCTCTGTATTGGATTATTGGTTTTTCCCGAAATGGTGGCCTTAGCCCAGACCACCCAGTACCAACAAATTCAGCAAAAATACCGTGCTCAGGATTTTCCCCGGAGCGGCGAACGGTATATTACGGATGAATATGGCGTCATCCGCATGTGGGTGAATGTATGGGGGTGGGTGAATAGACCCGGGAGTCATCTGGTGTATGACGGCATCGACCTGGCCACGCTGCTCTCAGTGACCGGCGGTCCCAGACCGGGAGCGAATTTGAAAAAAGTGCGCGTGTTTCGGGAAGTGCCGGATGAAAATGGGAAACAGACCTATGTTATTAATATGGACAAATTTCTAAAAACCGGCAACCGGGATGATTTTATCAAAGTGCTTCCCAACGATACCTATGTGATACCCCAAACCACGTTCTCGTATATTATTTCCCAGTCCGGCTGGGTGAGTACCCTCATGAATTTGATTAATCTCTACTTCCTGGCGAATTATTATCGGACAAGGACAAATTGAGAGCGGTTGAAGGTCCAAGGTCGAAAGTGGAAAGTTGAAAGTGGAAAGT
>CAZHTM010000110.1:0-3443 GCA_964535735.1 uncultured bacterium | reverse complement strand
AAATCCATTCACCTCTTGTTTGTCATAATTTTTTCTGCCACTCTATACCCCAATAACAAACCCATGATTCGATCAAAGCAATCAATTCAGATTGATGATGGGGGTCAATTCAATGTAAACCGGATTCGTTGTGATATGGAAAACAATGGCATGATTGTAAGCTATAGGGCCACTGGGCATAGTGGATTTGAATGGCCTAAGGGAAATAATACATATACTATCTTTTCATCAGGCCTCTATTTGGCAGGAAAAGTTAATGGTGAAATTCGCACTGCCTGTGCAGATTATTCACCGGAACGCACTCCCGGTCCCTGGGGGAGTGATTCACTCCATCCTGGACGAAAACTTTTTTCTGTGTATCGAGGGGACCTTGCGAACCCCTTGCAAAACGATGATTTTCAGAACTGGCCGGTGGATTTGGGCGCTCCCTGGGTTGATGTTGATCAGGATGGTATTTATGATCCATTACCCCACGGTCCCGACCATCCAGAGTTTATTGGGGATCAGGTAATCTGGTATGTAAGTAATGATGGTGATAGTACTTCCCATATCCTTTTTAATACGGCTCCGCTGGGAATTGAAGTCCAAACCACAGTTTTTGGTTTTGATCGCCCGAACATCATTGGAAACATTATGTTCGTAAAAGAATTAATCATCAATAAGTCAGACCATGCGATTGACAGCATGTATGTTGGGCTTTGGTCTGATCCAGATCTGGGTGATGCGGGTGATGATTTTGTTGGTTGTGATACTACCTTAGGAATGGGTATTTGTTATAACGACGGAAAGGATCGTGATTATGAATCCACCATTGGCAGTACGCCTGCCTTAGGCTATGACTTTTTTCAGGGTCCCATGGTCCCTTCTCCTGGTGATACGGCATTTAGCTTTGGGAATTTTCATCCAAACATGAAAAATCTAAGTATGACTGCTTTTCGAAATGTTCATAAATGGTGGAGCCCCTATCATTTCCCGAATACCAGGGAAGAAGTTTACTATGCTTTAATGGGATTAGATAATGATGGAAATGTGATTATTGACCCCACGACTTCTCAACCAACAAGATTTATGAATCCAGGAGATCCTAATTTGGATCAAGGTCGAGATGATATGGTCTGGGTAGATGGTGATAATAATCCTTCTTCAGACAGACATTTTTTAATGTCTTCCGGTCCTTTTTCGATGGCACCTGGCGATAGTCAGGAGATTGTCTATGGCATATTTATGGCTACTGATGGTGGTCCTCTACAATCTTACACGAAACTGAAGGAAGTGGATCAGATTGCACAACATGTATATGATTCACATTTTAGGAATGCACCCCCTCCTCCATCGCCGGATGTTCACGCCACTGCTTATTCCGATGGAGCTATTCTCACCTGGAACGACCTCCCGGAAGACTATAACGTAACTGATTTCGTCAATCTTCTTCCAGTGCCCATCTCCATTGATACACTTTGGACGACAGTTATCTTGGATAGTATTATAATGACAACTGATACAATCATCTCGGACCTGGGAGACACGACCATTTCAACCTCCTACGATACAGTTTTTTATTATTCCCAGGTTATTGAATCCATTGACACAACTTTCCAGGGAGAGCCTACCCATTACACCTTTGAAGGTTACAATATTTATCAGGTTGATCGTCCTGTTGATCCGAGTAGAAGAGTAAGAATTGCCACGTATGACCGAATTGATGGTATCAAAGATATTTATGATGAAGTCTTCGATCCAGCCTGGGGCAGTTATGTTAAGGTAAAGGTACAGGGAGGGTCAGATTCGGGGATAAAACGTTCGCACCGGGTGGTTCAAGACGCATTTAACGGAGCGCCTTTCCTCATGAACCGGGAGTATTACTTTGGTGTTTCCGCTTACATACAAAATCCTTATGGGATTCCCCATGCTATCGAAAGTCCCCTTTCAATTGTGACCGTTCGGATTGAACGACCTACGATGTGGGACTATGCTGATACATTGGGTGTTTACGGATCCCAGATCATTGCAGATCATACTCAAGGAATTTCAAAAGGGAAAGTTCTTGTAAGGGTGATTAATCCTAAAGACTTGACTGGTGATGAGTATTCCGTGACCTTTAAGGATAATTTGGTTGTAGATCACGATACAACCTGGGTTAAGAATTGGACTTTAACCAATACAAAAACGGGCGAAATTCTAATCGAAAATAGCACGATCTTTGGAAATAAGAACCTGCTAACGGATGAAAATGTCGGTTATTACTCGGTTCCCATTACGGAAGGCTTTCAACTCACTGTAAATCGATCGCCTTTAGATCTGGACTGGATTGGGGTTACGGCGAATGCCAGTGGACCATTAGATCCCCCGGTAGATGCGTTAGCCTATTGGAAATTCCCTTCTTATTTGGTTGCGGACGGTACCTATACCGGTCAGCAGTCTACAAATGATGCTGTTTGGTTTTTCAATGTGGCTCCCTTTTATAGTAATGACGAAAAGGCATTTCAATACTCTGTATTTAGTTTTTCCGGCGGCTATGGTGCCGCTAACCAGGGTATCGGTTCGCTGGTACCGGATGATTTCGAAGTCAGGTTTACTGGCAAGGGGAAAGCCATTAATTATTGGGGCTCTGGTGATATTATTGATGTCCCCTTTGAATGGTGGAACGTGGGCGATTCTATTGACCCCAATGATGATTATCAATTAATTCCCTATATGCTGGATGAAGATGGAAACGGGAAGTGGAATCTTCAGTTTGGCAGTCAACATGCTGATCACAGTACCTCCGACGGGTTGGACGACCCATGGACCGACCGGCTTTATATCTTAAGCCCCGTGGATGATACACCTGGTTCTCAGGGGTATAAAAATTTTATCGCTGGAGCGATGAATGGCCATTCTTTGCCTAAATGGTATTCAAAACCGGGAGATAATGATCCCGGAGGCCCTATGGATGCCTGGAATGTGTTCAGTCGGACGGTATTTATGCTCTGGAACGGTGGCGATGTGGTCGCAGCTACTTCTCCGGCTGACTATGTGGCAGAAAGCCCGGAAATTGGTACAATCTTTTACATTAAAACGAATAAACCGATTACGCCAACCGATGTATTCGTATTCACCACTGAACAGGTAAAAGGGAAAACATTAGCCTACGATTCTCAGAAAATCACTGTTTGGCCCAACCCCTATTTTGCCCGGAATCCGGAGGACCTTATTTATGGGGGCCCCAGAATGATATTTTCCGGGTTACCTGAATCAGGGCGGTGTATGATTCGGATATTTGATCTGGCGGGTCAGATCATTCGGGTTATTGACCATACGAACCAAGGAACCCAACACTATGTCTGGGATTTAACAAATGTGTATGGAAAACCCATCTCCAGTGGCATGTACATTGCCCAAATTGAAACGGGAAGAGGAAGTAAAATTCTGAAGCTGGCGGTGATTCAGCCGGATAAGTAAGT
>CAZHTM010000109.1:0-3625 GCA_964535735.1 uncultured bacterium | reverse complement strand
GGCAATATTCCCTACAATATCACTTCGCCCATCCTGTTCTGGCTCATAGAGCAGCGGGAACACTGGTCCGATGCCTTTCTCATGATGCAGAAGGAGGTAGCGGAACGTCTCATCGCTCCGGTGGGATCTAAGGTCTACGGCCGCCTTACGGTGATGGTCCGGGCCTTTCTGGACGCGGAGGTGCAGTTTACCATTCCCCCGGATGTGTTTATTCCCCGGCCCAAGGTGGAATCGGCGATTGTGCGATTCACCCCCAAAGCCGTCCCGTTAGTGCCTTCGGACCGGTTTGACCGCTTCGAAAAAGTGGTGGCGGCGGCCTTTAGTCAGCGCCGCAAGATGCTGCGGAATTCGCTGAAGGGTTTCAATATTCCGGAGGCGTTGCAGAAGGAAATCGATTTTACCCGGCGGCCCGAAACCCTCACCGTAGCAGAATTTGTGAAACTTTCCACCACCTGAGACATCTAATCTTCGAAATAACTGAATTACGCCACATCCAGTTCTTGAGAAAATCGTTATTTCTGGTTAAATTTCTTTGCTTTACTCGAATCGAAATCAAGGAGTAAAATGGCCAAAGTAGGAAGAGCAATAAACGAATCCAACCGAAGTCTCAGTCGTTACCTGGAGGAGATCGGTAAATTTGAGCCGTTGCCGCCGGCCCGGGAAGTGGAGCTGGCCCAGCGAATCAAAAAGGGTGATATGGAAGCCCTGAAAGAACTCACGGAAGCTAACTTACGGTTTGTAGTCTCCGTGGCCAAAGATTATCAGGGGCAAGGGTTGCCGCTTACCGATTTAATCAACGAAGGAAACCTGGGACTGATTAAAGCAGCGGGTCGGTTTGATGAAACCCGCGGATTCAAATTCATATCCTACGCGGTGTGGTGGATTCGCCAGTCGATTCTTCAGGCCCTGGCGGAACACTCCCGTATTGTGCGCCTGCCGTTGAACCGGGTTGGGACCATTAGTAAAATCACTAAAACCGCTGAAAAACTGGAAGCGGAAATTGAACGGTCACCCAACGAGGAAGAAATCGGACGGCAGCTGGAAATGACCCCCGATGAGGTCCTGGATGCCATGCGGATATCCCGTAGGCATCATTCCCTGAACGCTCCCTTCCGTGAAGGGGAGAAAAATTCTTTGATCGATGTGATCGAAGATGAAAATCAGATGGCTCCGGATACGCCCCTCATGAGCGAATCGCTGAAAGACGAAATCCGGCAGTCCCTGAACACCCTGAAAGAACGGGAACGTCAGGTCATCAAAATGTATTTTGGAATTGACCGGGATTATGCCCTGACCCTGAATGAAATCGGGGAAGAGTTTAATCTGACCCGGGAACGGGTCCGGCAAATCAAGGAGAAGGCCATTCGCCGTCTCCGTCACCGGTCACGCAGCAAGGCGCTGCGAACATATCTTGGCTGATAAACACCTGAAGGAGGTGATATAAGGTGGTCGAAGTCACCGTACGCGAGAACGAAAATCTGGAACGCGCGTTACGCCGATTCAAAAAGAAGTGGGAACGTGCCGGAGTGCTCCGGGAGGTAAAACGGAAATCGTTTTACATTAAGCCCAGCGATGAAAAACGCGCTACGCGGAAAAAGACACTCCGCCGGTTGGCCCGCTTTGCTCGGCAATAGGGTGCCAACAACCAACTTAACAGGTTCGGGTTATCCCGGACCTTTTTTATTTTCTAACCCTTTCCATCAAAAACTTGAGTATTAAATGTTAATTCGCAGTATATCCGGTGTCCGCGGTCTCACCGCGACTCGTCTGAATTCCGCCACTGTTAGGGCCTATGCCCGAGCTGTTCATGCCGTCCTGCCCAAAGGTCCCATCATGTTGGGTCGTGATACGCGCCCGTCCGGCGAGAACCTCCTGTCGGAACTGACCCAGGAATTGATTCGCCTGGGTCGCCATGTGATTTCCTGCGGGGTGGCGCCCACGCCTACGGTACAGTTTATGACCGAAAGCACTGAGACGGTGGGGGGCATCATTATCACCGCCAGTCATAATCCTATTGAATGGAACGGCCTCAAATTTGTGCGGGAAGACGGTACCTTTTTTGGGCCACAAGATTGTGAATGTCTGTTTGCAACCGTGGATGCGGATCGTCCCCAGGATGACGCGCCGGAAGCGGGCTTGTTCTGGCAGGATCGCAACGCCATTCAAAAACATATCATCCGGGTAGTGGAACAAAAAGTGGTCGATCTGAACGCCATCCGCAAACGGAAGTTTACGGTGGTGATTGACGCCGTCAATGGCGCCGGTTCGGAAGCGCTTCCGGCCCTGTTGGAAACCCTGGGCTGCACCGTAATTCCTTTGTATTGTGACGGCACCGGGGAGTTTAAACGGGGAGCGGAGCCCTTGCCGGAAAACCTGTCCGATCTGTCCCAGGCGGTAGTGGAGCACGGGGCCGATGTGGGATTTGCGGTGGATCCGGACGCGGACCGTCTGGCGGTGGTGTCCGAACTCGGCCAACCGTTGGGGGAAGAGTATACCCTGGTTTTAGCAGCGGATGCTTATATGCAGTCCGTGACATCGCCGGAAGTGCTGGTGACCAACTTGTCCACCTCCCTGGCGCTGGATAAGCTGGCGGAAAGCCGGGGCTGGACCGTGGTCCGGTCCGCGGTTGGTGAAATCAATGTGGTGGAGAAAATGATAAAGGTGGGTGCTAACTTGGGGGGCGAAGGGAATGGCGGTGTCATTCTCCGGGGCGCGCACCTGGGACGGGATTCTCTGGTGGGAGCCGCCATGGTTCTCCAACGCATGGCGCTGACATATGAGCCCATTTCCAAAATCCATGCGGGACTTCCTCAATTTATGATCGTTAAGTCTAGGGTGGACCTGGCGGGGATTGATCCGGATCGTATCCTGGAAAAGATACAGGACTATTTTACCGGCGCGGATGTCAATACGGAGGATGGATTAAAGCTCTCGTGGGACGATCGTTGGGTTCATATCCGGAAATCCAACACGGAGCCGATTCTCCGGATTTACGCGGAAGGGCCCACCGAGGGGGCAGCCCAGGGCCTGGTGAATCAAATCCAGGCGTTAGTATAGACACAAATCGGGAGGCTGGGGGCCGATTTTAGGGTGTTTAGGGTTGGATTGAATATTTAAGATTTAAAATTTTCACGAAGTTATTTCACCAATCCTGAACCTGTCGCCCTGAGCCTGTCTAAGGGTGACTCGCACAAGTATAAAGTGTAAAAGTGTTAAAGTGCATAGGTGTTTAGGGTTGGATTGGATATTGAAGATTTAAAATTGAAAATTTTCATGGAGTCATTTCCTCAAACCTGAACCTGTCGCCCTGAGCCCGTCGAAGGGGGACTTTTAATTATACAAATGATGAGTCTGTCTTCTACGGGTTCAGATGGATTTTCAGGTTCCGTTGCCTGGTTTTTGCATTCTACTGAATCCCCCTTTGATAAGGGGATTTTGTGCCAATTCCAATGGCAAACGGAGGGAAGCATCCCCTGACGGAGACACAGGGTAGGAGATCACTTCGTCGCTTTGCTCCTCGTGAAGACACCAATTTTTTCATATAATAATAAGGAATGTCATGGCGAACGAAGTGAAGCCATCTCCTGACCGAGATAAATGATAGGAGATCACTTCGTCGCTTCGC
>CAZHTM010000108.1:0-3645 GCA_964535735.1 uncultured bacterium | reverse complement strand
AGGGAAGAAAGAATGGCTAACTTAGACTGATTGTGAAATGCCGTTTACACAAAATAATGGATACCCCCATTTATGCTTGTCCCTGGCTGGGATGGATTCAGGACAGGAATCAAGACAACGTTTGCTGATACGCTTGAATTCCTCCAATCCTGGGCTAAAGTATGCTTTTGGAGACACGTTTAACGCCAAATCGGTTTGATAGAAAAATCAGTCTAGAAACAAATCTACAGCGATGGCATCGGCAAACCGCCGGCCATAATCCGTCAGTTGTAACCGCGTAGAAGTTTGTATCAGACAGTCCGGCCATTTATTAATGACCTGATCAATTTGCCGACTCACACGTTGTCGATATTTTACTGAAATGCGTGACAAATCCGCCCCTTCTCTTAGACGGATTCCAAATCCCAGACGCTCATTAATCTGATCAATATCTGAAAGGGTCTCGGACTGTTCAATGGCAGATTTATCCCTCTCAAGACGCTTCAGATAGGAATCCAGGTTGCGGACATTTCGCCAGCGTCGGCTTCCGGAAAAACTGTGCGCGGAGGGTCCCAATCCCAAATAAGGCTCCATCCGCCAATAGTGGAGATTATGGCGACAAGCGAAGCCTGCCCGGGCATAATTCGAAATTTCATAGGGATCCAGCCCGGACTCTATCAAAATATCTCGCGTAACATCCATCATGGACACGCTCAATTCATCCGGAGGCATTGTGATTCGTCCACGTTTCACTTCGGTTGACAAAGGCGTTCCCTGCTCCACCGTGAGGGAATAGGCCGAAATATGGGGCAACCCCAAGGAAAGCAGCTGGTGCAGGTCCCGTTCCCAATCCTCAAGGGTTTGTCCCGGCAGATGGAAAATCAGGTCGCCATTCACGTTGTCAAAGCCCACCGCCTGGGCCCATTCAACGGCCTGCAATCCGTCACCGGCGGTGTGGATCCGGGTAAGAAAAGCCAAATGCTTATCATGCAGCGATTGAATTCCCAGGGAAAGGCGGTTGATTCCCAGGGAGCGAAAGGCGGCGAATTTTTCCCGGGATACTTCCCCGGGATTAGCCTCCAGGGTAATTTCGGCATCTTGGGTGATTGTCCAACGATCAGTGATCGCCCGAAAAATAGATTCCAGGTGGTCCGGTTCTAATAAACTGGGAGTTCCGCCACCAAAAAAGATTGTATCAAATATTTTGGGTCCTGACCAGGAACTGGTTTTTATTTCCTTAATCAGAGCTATTACAAACCGGTTCAAATCATCTTCTCGGTTTTCCAGGGAATAGAAATCACAATACATGCATTTCCGGCGGCAAAACGGGATGTGGAGATAAAGTCCGGCTGTAGCCATACGAAAAGTTACAAACCCCAACATCCTTCCGCTTCCAATTCATAGGTCTCTTATCCCTAACTTAGGTTTCAATTTGGAGGTACCATGCGACGAATTGGTGTACTACTTTTACTGGGATGTTCATTGTTAGCAGGTCAAACCCGACTCAACGTGGGATTTGACATTGACGACACCGTGTTGTATTCCCGATATGTGTTTGAAAACGCACCCCGAAACCAACAGGGAAAGTTGGATTATGCCTGGATCAATCAACAGGACCGGGAATTATCACTGGTAATTCCACCGACCTTAACGTTAATCAACTATTTCCGCTCTAAGGGACATCCGGTCTATTTTATTACCGGTCGCCACCCGGAAAATGGCGAGGTCTTGGGGCAGTTCCTTACCGACGCTTTAGGTTTTCCGATCGAGGTAAATCGGAATCTGTTTTTCGCACCACGGGCGGTGATTAATGGTACGGAAATTCAAGGGAAGGCAAATATCATGGAAGCTTTAAAACTGGATCTGTATTATGGCGATGCAGACACGGATATCCTCGCGGCCCTGAAAGCCCGCGTTCAACCGATTAGAGTAGCACGGCATCCATCTTCCATTGCCCAATATGGTCAGAACTATTTCGGAAATATTTTGGATGGTCAACATCCGAAATCTCCCTGGGACGGAGGAGACCTTCAGCGCTTTCTTTCCGCTTCTATTGGTCCCTTTGGTGAACCTATTTACCCCCTGATTTGGGACGGGCCAAACCACTGATTCGATTCCGTTTATTCGCCTTCTATCTGGTCAGCGCTCTTTTTACTCTGGGCGCCGCCCAGACCGGGTCCTGGCGCGTTCAATTTCTGGGACGATCGGAAACCGATACCTTGAAGCCCGGTAATACTCCCGTGTTCACAGGGCGGATTCGAGTAGGCGGAGTATATACTCGTAACCCGATCTCTTTAGGATTGGAAATTCAGGGGTTGATAGGTAATTCGTCCCCTTCCTTAACGCTCTACCAGGGCTATGTCCAATGGAAACTTCCTTACCCGAAACGCACCTTAATCCGGTTTGGTCGATTTGAGATGCCACTAGGGAGTGAACGCCTGATTGCGAAAATTAATTGGACGTTGGATGGTCAAACATTTACGGGTATCCGAACCAAGATTTACTTGGGGACCTGGGGCACGTCCGATAGTTTTTTACTGATCCCTGATGCAGCAAAGCATCCCTTTTTAACTCACGAACAGAAACCACTATTAGAAGGTCTGTTTCTCCAGCTCCGTCCCACGAATTTTCTTTTCATCCATCAGGATATTGCGGAATGGCTATATTTTCACGAACAGGATCAGTATCTCCAATTGTCCCGCACGACTGTAGAAAGTCGGATAAAACTAAGATTCTGGCATTTAAGTCTGGAAACAGATCTGGGGCGGCAGCAGGGAAAGGAGGGCGATATGCCCGTACGTGCCCGCTTTGCCATCGTCAATTCAACGTGGTCCTTTTCCCGGATTCCATTCCTTGAATTCATCCAGTATGGTGAAGAATTCTATTCCGGGGATCAACCCGGGACAAATGTGCTGGAAGGATTTGCGCAACCCTATAGCGCCCGGCATCGATATTTAGGATTTAGTGACCGTATCGGACCTTTTCTCGATTCCCGGCATTCCGGAGTTCTTGAACGGCATGTGCTCATGTCCGCACAAATAAATCCCCGCCTGAACGTCAATGTACACCATCACCAGTGGAAGCCCGAAACCGCATCTGTACGGACCTTACGAAAGGAATGGGATTTCCTGACAGAATATATATGGAACGCCTCTATGACGTTTACTTCGGGGATGTTTCTATTTCAGGATTCCCCAGGCGTATCCGTCCAGCGGTTTTACTTTTTCGAACTAAAGGTTACTCTGTAAAACTATCAATGTCATCCCGAATGAGGACCAGGATGGCAGATTGGGGTACGATCACATAATCAATGGTTTCCACGGTGATGGGAATAGCGGCTTTATTGAGAAATAAAGCGTAATCCCCCAGTTCCGCCTGAAGGGGAATGTACCGCGCCGTTCGTTCCTTTTCGGACCAAGGCTCTTCATTGTCATCGGGATTGCCCACGGGAATACCCGGTCCCACTTCCACAACTACACCACCTCGGACTTCCTGTTTTTCCGTAACACTGGGAGGCAGATACAAACCGCCGGACGATTTTTTCCCACCCGTATCCGGTCGCACCAAGAGGCGATCCCCTACCACAATGATCTGTTTGTTACGACTTTTCACGAATAAATTTAATCAGGCGTTAGGACGGAAACCAAGATTGGGCCGCTCCCGGAA
>CAZHTM010000107.1:0-3686 GCA_964535735.1 uncultured bacterium | reverse complement strand
AAAACATTTGGTTGCATTGTGGATTATTTCGGCATTTTTGACGATGCAGCAGAAGCATTGCAATTTGATGAAAAAACGGTTATGAAGGTAATTACCAATTTGCAGTTACTTAAAGAACAACTACCTGATGCTGTAGAAGCATGTTTGACTCATTTCCCCGGCGTTGACAGATCCATTGAAGGTTTTGAAGGATTAGAGGCTGCGCAGGAATGCATCAAAACTGATGAGCAAAGAGACAATTTTGCTAAAGATTATGTTATACTGGCAAAACTATGGGAATCCCTGTCACCTGACCCGGTAATTAACCCGTTTTTAGCTGATTATCGTTGGCTGACGCAGGTGTACCAATCTGTTCAGCCCGCTGTAGACAATATCGGCAAAATGTTATGGTTTGCCCTGGGCGCTCAGACCACAAAGCTGATACATGAGAATATTCATGTAAATGGAATACATGATGATCTAGAAGAATTTGTTATGGATGCGGATGCCATTGATGATTTGTTCAATAATCCCGATCCGAAAAAGATCAAAACCCTTGAAAGAGAACTTATAAAAAGATTCAAACGCCATGAAGGGAATCCAAAATTCAAGGCTTTAAGCGAACGGTTAGAAGAACTGAGGGATAGAGCAGAAAAAGGATTGATATCCAGCATTGAGTTTGTAAAAGAATTATGTAAACTGGCCCAAGAGACCCTTGAAGCTGAAAGAGCAATCCTTACACAACAGGAACGGAAGTCAGCGAAAGAAGCATTGACTGACTTATTTATGGAACTTAAAACTGATCAAACACCTGCAGTAGTAGAACGTATTGTCACGGATATCGACAACATTGTAAAAGTTGTTCGATTTGATGGTTGGCAAACGACAAATTCCGGTGAGAGGGAGGTTCAAAGATCATTACGAAAAACATTACTAAAATACAGACTGCATAAGGACCAGGATTTGTTTGAACGTGCATATGCATATATTAAACAGTATTATTAAAAAGATGAAAAGCGGTTTAACCCCCGCTCAACCTGAAACAAAAACTTGGTAGCGTGATTATGCAAAATAGAGAGTTTGTGTAATCATTATGTCCAATAGTCAGCAGAAGTTTTGTCAAGTTTGTGCAGGTTAGCTTAGCCGTTATGTGTAGAGTCACAGGAAGTTAATGCAATGAATGCAATCAAAAAAATCAGTGTAAAAATGGCAGCTAACATCATCCTTGCACTGCTTTTATGTGTGCTTGTTTTTCATATCTTGGTTTTAGCAGGGATAATTCCTTTTAACATTGTATGGGGAGGACGTTTGGAAAGCATGTCTCAAATGTATGTATTTGAGATGGTTTCATTGATAATAAATTTGATAATTATGTCAGTAGTTGGGATGAAGGCTGGTTATATAAAAGCCCACCTAAATAAAAAGGTTGTCAATGCCATATTGTGGTTCTTGGTAGTACTATTTTTGCTAAATACCGTGGGGAATGTAGTGTCATTGAGTGCGCTAGAGGCAATTATTTTCACTCCACTCACGCTGATTTCTGCTTTGCTCTTCTATAGAATGGCTATCGAAGAGTGAAAAAAACACATAACAAGGCGCTCCACCTGACCACTATTCCGCTCCTACCAACGCTGTGCTTCGGCAGGCCGGGGCGCTCCATAGCGGCAGGAGAGCTTATCTGTTTTAAGCAATAAGGAAGTAAAAAATGGATGACGAATTGACTGAATGCTTCAAACACGTTCGAGATAGCCTCAATTCGGCGATGGCGCATTACCAAATCTGGTTCACCTTGCGAGGAAAAGGTAAAGCAATCGAAATTTATTTAAATGATATGAACGATTATAGGTATGTGGATTTTTTTCATGCAGCCAATAGTGGAAATTATAAACTAATGTTCATTGAAACAGCATGTCTCTTTGATTCGGATAACAGGACTCATAGCATCAGAAAATTAAAGTCGTTAATGAATGAAAGTGGTTTGATAAGTATTTCTGATAAATTTGAGAACAAGCTCAAGCCCTATGCAAGATTGGTATCAAACATAAAAACCATTAGGTCACGGGTAATCGCACATAAGGAGGCTGACGTTGATCCTAGTGAACTATATAAAAAGCATGGTATTAGGCCAGACGGTATAAAAGATCTGCTAAATTTAACAGCAGAGCTACTCAGAGAACTGGAAGCTAAACTAACCAATAATTCTAGTAGTCACAGCGTCGGCCCTACAGACAGGTGGGAACAAGCTACTTTTAATTTACTAGAGGCATTGAAAACTGAAAGGGGCTCATAACAATGCGCTCGTTCGGATGCAAACTACGCTGCGCTCCGTTTGCGCCGCACAGCTTGGTCGTTAGCAGACATACTTGATAGGCAACCACGGGATCACATTAACCAAAAAAAAGCCATCCATGAAAATCGCTGAAAATCCACTGGCCGGGGGGAGTTTTTCGAACTGGCGGGCTTTGGTGCGGGACAACCATCCCGTGGAGCGGCAGTACCTTTTGCGCGCCGTCTATGTCACGGTCATGACCCTGCTGTTTGCGCCGGTCCGGTCCCTGCAACGGGCCATCTTTGGCCGTCGGATCGACGCCACGCCCATCGATCCGGACCCGGTGTTTGTCCTGGGACATTATCGCTCCGGAGGCACCTACCTGATGAACCTCCTGACCCGGGATCCCCAATGGGGGTTTATTTCCACCACCCAGGCGCTTTTGCCGGAAATGTTCCTTCTGGGCCGGCCGATTCGGAAAATGTTCAGTCTCTTTCTCCACGAAAAACGGCCCATGGACAATGTGCGGGTCACGCCGGATTCACCGGAAGAACCGGAACATGCCATTGGCAATTTGATTCCCTACGGCTTCTACCAGGGATTCTGTTTCCCGGATCGGATGATAGATTATTTTCGCAAGTCGGTCCTGTTCGAAGATGATCCCACGGGAAGAATCCGCCAAAGCTGGGAGGCGGCCTATCGGTACATTCTGAAAGCCGGCACCCTGGCGAATCGGGGTCGGCAACTGCTGATCAAAAATCCGCCCGATACCGCCCGAATCCCCGCGCTTTTGAAACTGTTTCCCAAGGCCCGGTTCATTTTTCTCTATCGCAATCCCTATGTCATGTTTCCATCGATACGAAATTTCTATAAAGCCTACATTGTGGACTGGCAACTGCGGTCGATCAGCGATGAGGCTCTGGATGACCATATTTTCACGATATACCGGCAAATCATGGAACGGTACCAGCAGGACAAAGAGCAGATTCCCCAGGGGCATCTTATCGAAGTAAAATTTGAAGATTTAGAGACGCAGCCCTTAAAGGAGATCCAACGTATTTACCGCCACCTGGGCCTATCCGGATTTGAGGGAGCCCGGCCGGCTTTTCAGAAGTATATCGAATCGCAAAAGGATTACCAGAAAAACCGCTATACCCTAACCCGCACCCAGGTGGAGCGCATAGGACAGGTTTGGGGCGACGATATCCGGCGCTGGGGCTACACTCCCGAAGAGGGAGTGGAAATTGTGGACGGGTGACCCGGGTATACTTCACAAAACCATGCGGTGAATAAGGTCTTAAAGTCCAAAGTTGAAAGTTGAAAGTTCAAAGTTGAAAGTGGAAAGTTGAAAGTTGTGAGATACGGAACGGGCGGTGTGAAGTCCTGTAATGCTTCAGATGAAATATGACTTTTGGGGAATTAAAATAAGATAGAAAGA
>CAZHTM010000106.1:0-3730 GCA_964535735.1 uncultured bacterium | reverse complement strand
GCGTAGAAACAAGCACCGCTTAACCTGGGCAACCATGTCTCCCGATGGCGAATATGTTGCCCTGTTCAATGAAGATCCCGGTAAAGACTTTGAAGGTCCGGTTGAGATTATTAGAAGGGATGGTGTCACTATTTGCACAATTCATACCCCTTTTTCTGTCTCTGTGGATAAATTTTCAGAAGATAGTCGGATTATAGGCTTTAGGGATAAACATAAAAAATACAGGCTCTATGATGTGAGTACCGGTCAACTACTGAATGTTTTTGTGTTCCGGGGGTTTAACCCAATTGAAGACGTTGCCATTAACCATCGCTTGGGTATCCTGGCGGTTCTACGAAGCGATCCCAGCGCTTTAGCCGGTCATCGTGTCGTATCGGTATATCCTTTGGATGGTTCCGCCAAGAAGCCCTTATGGGAATATGACCTGGGATCCTTTGATCGCAAGAGTGAGGACTATGCTAACGTAAGACACCTATCTATCTCTAAAAATGGCAAGGAGATAACCGCATACAGCAATGGCAACTTGAGTATTTTCAGACTTCAGGAACAGGAGTAAGAACCCATGAAATATTTCAAAGGAATTTCACTATCAGTTCTTTTGACAAGCGCAATGTTATTTGCAGTCAATCCCATAACAGAGGCGGATTATTTAATCATCACCCATCCCCAACTGGATTAAGGAACCTGGTTGACCGATCTGGTCAACCTGCAGACGGACCGGGGTTTTCAGGTTGGCGTGCTGATGGTTCAGGATCAGGTAACCACCAATACGGATATTCAGGATTCCATAGCCATGGCCTATAACACCGGAATCCCGGTGAAATATGTACTGCTTGTAGGCGCCGCCGCGAATCAGGCGCCGGGCACGCCGCCTGCGGGAAAACAGGAAACGCGTGATTTAAGGATTGATGTGGTGGACGCTTCCCGGTTGAATTTCATTCCTTTCACTTACGAAACGATGGAAATATGGGAACACGATACGATAGACGTTCCCACCGATGACCATTACATATCAGATCTGGTTGGTAACGGAGACGTTTATATCGGGCGCATTCCCGCCCGGAATAATCTGGAAGTTTCATCCTGGCTGGAGAAATTAAATGATTATTATGCATCTTATAAGCTTTATACCTCTTGGAAGAACAAAGAAATAATGATCAGTCAGAATGTTACCAACCCGTGGAATCTGGTTCCGGGACATAAGGTCAACTGGATGTACGATGATGTATTGCCCTATATTAATACAAATGTGGACATCTCTTTTCTAAGAGCGACGGAAATTGACTCCGCGCATGCCTGGGGAACCAATAACGGCGTTTATCCTTTGGTGGAACCGTTTGAATCCGCCGTAAATGGGGGTTCGGCATTAATGCATTATTTCGGAACCGGAGCGGATGCCAACAATATCGGGAATTTTTATTTCTTTGATGATATTCCCACGTGCGATTTTCAATTTACCAACCAGGGTCAATACCCATATTTCCTGGGAATAAGTTGTACACTGGGCGGAATTCAATATCCGGCGACGAATCCCTGTGTTTTGCAGAAAATGATGTTTGTAAACCGAGCCGGGCTTATCGGGTTCTATGCTCCCACCATTATCACCACACAATGGGCCTGCCGGGAATTTTCCAAAGATTTACATCGTTTGTTTTTCCAGGAGGGAATCAGCGTTTCCGGAGAATTAACCAGGAAAACGAAAACAAACTTTGAACCCCGTATGCCCACTCAGGTTTGGCACAGCCGGGCTTTCGTGAACTATGGCGATCCCTCCATGCCGATTTCACTGTATCAGCACAAAGAGAACGATTTTGCCGCCAGCGCAGTCTGGGAGGGAAGCATCATTGTTGAAAATCCCATCACGATCCAGACCGGGGACACGTTGACCATCAAGCCGGGGACAGGGATCTTTTTCAAGCCGGGAGCATCGTTGAAAGTCTATGGACATCTGAAAGCGCAGGGAACGGACGCCTTCCCCATCGTTTTCGGCCGGGCCGACAGCGCCAGCCACGACAACCTGTTCTGGACCGGAATCACGGTGTACAGTCCTGGCTCCTTCGATCTGGATCATGTGCAGGTCAACGGCGCCCGTTTCGGTCTGTACGCCAACTACGCTTCCGGAACGATAACCAACTCCCGCTTTGAGGAGGACTACTACGGCGTTTATCTGTACCATGCCAAAGCCGTCGCCCTCAGCGCCAATACTTTGGTCAATAACCGCTACGGGACCTACAGCTCCTATGCGGATCTCAAACTCATCAATAATCAATACATCGATAATGTATTCGGCGTTATGTTCAGTCGTTCCGGGGGAGAAATGAGCGGAAACACCATCTCCGGTAGTCAATATGACGGGATTTACTGTACCAATCTGAGCAACCCGTCCCTGTCCACTTCCCGAAATGACGACGGAAGCCAACCGGATGTGAATAACAGCGTTATAAATAATACTCGATACGGAGTCTATGTCAGTTCCAATTCCACACCGGACCTGGGAACCTATTTTCATCGTCCCGGGGCTTATTATCATGGCGGTTTCAACCATTTCGCACCAGCGGCGAGAGGATATGATGTCAAAAGTGATTATGGCGGAACAATCGGCGCGCAACTCAACTGGTGGGATGACCTCATGGTGTCAGGCGATGTCAAAACCGATCCCACGGCAAACCAAGTCTTCGGCAGGCTGAACAAAACGATGGCGGTGATGGAAGGACTGAATGATTCTCTATTCGCCTGGATACGAACTGCTGATTCTTTAAGCTTAGACAGCGCCTACAGTGAGGCGGTTTCCCTGCTTCAGGCGGTGATTGCCGCCGCTCCCGATGATCCTCTGACGGACGCCGCTATTACCCGATTGGGCAAACTGTTCCTTCAATTGGATAATCTGCAATCATTTCTGAATTACCTGGAGCTGCTTCAGGATCAGTATCCCGATCAACGGGCGGGACGCACCGCCGGTGATTATCTGGTCACCCTGTATTCGGAGACCGGCGATTTCATGACCGCCCTGAATCAATCGGAAGATGTTATTGCGTCCTACGAAGCGGATGGCAATGAAGAAGGAGCAGCCTGGGCGTTGTATGAGCAGGGCCTGATTTATGAGAACATCGTTATATCGGAAGCAGAGGGTGGCAAAGTTTTATCTCCGGATGAACTCCAGGCTCAGGCGGAAGCCAGCTATGAGCGATTGCTTCGGGATCATCCCACAACCGCCGCCGCCTATTTCCTGCGGGAATTCAGGGGAATACACTCTCCGCCGCCGGAACCATTCGTGAATATTCCGGAGACCTATCTCCTTTATCCCGCCTACCCCAATCCCTTTAATCCCGTCACCACCTTAAGCTACGCTCTTCCCACGGACAGTCACACCCAATTGGTGATCTATGACTTGAGAGGCCGGGTAGTGCGAACGTTGGTAAACAGAGAAGAAACAGCGGGACAAAAGACCCTCCGCTGGGACGGGCGTAACAACGCCGGAATCCCGGCGGCGTCGGGCGTGTACATTTACTCCCTCACGGCTAACGCCATAAACTCCGACGCCCGCTTCACGGCCCGCCGGAAGCTGGTATTACTCAAATAAAATCATGGGAAACGCCCACGTTCCGGAGCTGACCCTTGCGGGGCGTGGGCGGTATCTTTGGTAAAAACTTTAATAAGAAGAGTTAAGATTGAAAATCACTACTGTCCCATCAAGGAATAATAGAATTGTTGTAAGTGTAACAGTATCAGA
>CAZHTM010000105.1:0-3757 GCA_964535735.1 uncultured bacterium | reverse complement strand
CCTGCAAATTTACGGGCAGGATTTTCCGGAAACAACCCACATGAAACCCACATTGCCAAAACTTACTGCCTACGAAGTGGTCAATGATCTGCTTCTCCTCCAATGGTCCGACGGACAGGAAGGTTGCGTAACGTTTAAAGCGCTTCGTGATGCCTGTCCCTGTGCCAATTGCGCCGGGGAGTCCGATGTTTTTGGCAACATTTACAAAGGATTTCAACGTCCCAAGACCGAGGCTAGTTATCGATTACTTCGTCTGGAACCCATGGGAAATTATGCCCTGCGTCCCCGCTGGGCGGATGGTCATGATTCGGGATTATACACACTGGAACAACTTTACAACTTGTCCGTTTTAGCGTCATGATTTCATTTCCGGTCAGAACGCGTTTTACTGCCCTTTTCCTTCTGCTTTGGATGGGTTTCTATACGCACGGTGCCCTCAGCCATTTGGGTCACCCGCATTACATCGGCGGTGTGCCGGTTGGGGAACAAAAGGGACCTGTAGTACAGCATGAAATTCAATCTTTCGGGATAGAAAAATGTCCTTGGGGTATGACCGGAACGCTCTATCATACCACCTTACTCGAGGCTATCGAAACAGCGCTCCCTGTCCGGGATAAAATCCCCTTGATGGTAATCTTACCGTCCACGCCGCTCCTCCGTGTCGATGCAGATCCACGAGCGCCCCCTCGTTGTTCCTGATTTTCTAACTATCATCCCCTATCGGGGATCTCATTTCTTAACAACATCAGGAACCGTCCATGCGATTCAAACATCTCTGTCTGTTTATCCTTTTTATACCGCTGGTGGCACAGACAACCGTCAATCCGGACCTTACCGCCATCGGCGACTTGCAATTTGCCGCCAATCCGGATTCCGGCAGATTTTCCACAACCGGGATTGAATTGGCCATCCAGGGTTATGTAAATCCTTATGCCTACGCTACCGCAATTCTCCATAAACCGGATGGCGAAACACCCCTGGATCTGGAGGAAGGTTATCTTGCTATCAATCGGGGGCTACCCTTCGGTTTGGGGTTGAAAACGGGTCGTTTCCGGGTTGACCTTGGGCATGTAAACCTGGAACATGAACATACGCTCCCCTATATCGTTCCGCTGCAATCCGCCGTTACTTTTCTGGGTGATGAAATGTGGTCAGCGGTGGGAACGGAGTTGAACGCGCTGCTACCCCTGCCATGGTACAGTCAACTTTCCCTGGGGTATTTTGCCGAATCACCGGAGAGTCCGGAACACCTTTTTTCTGAAGGGCCTTCCCTGTCTGTCAGTTGGAACCATTTTTTTGATCTTGGTGCCTACACGCATCTGGAAGGAGGATTCAGCGGATTGACAACCCAAACAGGGAATCGAACGGGACTGATAAACACGTATTTTAAAATGAAATGGAAACCTGACAGCTACCGGGCGCTGGTCATTCAAGGCGAAGGATTTAAAGCCCGGGGGGATCGCGCTGTTAGGGGTGGCTATATCTGGGCAAACATCCGTTTTCGTAAAGTCTGGAATGGCGGAGTTATCTGGGAAACTACCCAAAATCCCGCTTCCGATTCATTTCGATCCCTGGGTCTGTTTGCCGGATTCAGTCCGGTGGAGGAAACCACTCTCTTTCGCCTTTTGATACGCCGTTCGACCAATCGGAGTCCGGAAATTATTACCCAGGTATTATGGACCCTTGGTCCGCATAAACCTCATCAATTTTAGGAGTGAATATGAAATCGCTTGTCTGGTTATTGTTATGGAGCAGTTTAATTGCAAAAGTTCAGATTGTAGCGTCGATCTCTGATTTGGCGGATATCGCTGCAACAATCGGTGGAAACCAGGTGAAGGTAACAACAATTGCCAAAGGAACCCAAAATCCCCATTACGTGGAAGTGTTGCCATCCTATATGTTGAAAGTCCGCCGGGCCGATATCTATCTCAAAGTAGGAATGGAACTGGATCTCTGGTCCCAACAGATTATTGATGGTTCCCGCAACGGCAAAGTGAGGATTGTGGATTGTTCGAAAAATATTAAACGGCTAGAAGTTCCCACGGGAAAAGTGGATGCCAGTCTGGGGGATATTCATCGTCTGGGAAATCCCCACTACTGGCTGGATCCGGAAAACGGCGGAATTATCGCCCAAACGATTGCGACAGCCTTAATCCAGGCCGATCCGAAACACAGGGATCTGTACACGTCCAATTTGAATTCCTTTCTACAGGAGCTGGAATCCCGTCGGGCAAAATGGGAGCGGGATTTCTCCGATCTGATCGGCAAGAAAATCATTTTCTATCATAATTCATGGCCTTACTTCGCCACCCGCTTTGGTTTAGATACACGTGGATTTGTGGAAGATAAACCGGGCATTCCGCCGACACCGGCTCATCTGGATGCTTTGATTCGGCAGATCCAGGAAGAAGATATAGCGGTGATTGCGATGGAACCCTATTTTAGTCCCCGAGTGCCCGATTTCCTCCATGAAAAAACCGGGATTGCGGTTGTACGTCTGGCGCAATCCGTGGGTGCCCTGCCCGAAGCCGATTCATATCTAAACCTATTCGATGTGAATTTGAAACACCTTCAATCCATTTTAGGAGAATAGATATGTATCTGGATTTAATAGTCTGGCCGTTTCTGGCCGCATTGGTGATTTCGGGAATTCATACGTATTTGGGATGGCATGTCGTAACCCGGGGGGTCATTTTTGTGGATCTTGCTTTGGCGCAGGTGGCCGCCCTGGGAACGGCGGTTGGCTTGCTGATCGGACTCGGCCCTACCTCGGTTTACACCTATGTTCTGGCCGTTGGTTTTACACTCATCGGCGCCGCCCTGTTTGCCGGTATCCGAACCCTTCCCGACCGTATCCCTCAGGAAGCCATTATCGGGATTACTTATGTGGTTTCGGCAGCCCTGATGATTTTGCTCTTCAGTAAATCTGCGGAAGGCGCCGAAGAAATCAATCACCTTCTGGTTGGATCCATCCTGTTTGTGACACCGTTGGTCGTTGGAAAAATGTTTGTTCTATACACAGTAATTGGACTCTTCCATTGGCGGTACCGGTCTCGGTTTATGGCTACGTCCCGGGGAGTTCAAGGTGAATTTGCACCGGAATTCAATGTGAAACTCTGGGACTTTCTCTTTTATGTCACCTTTGGAATTATCGTTACCTTTTCAGTGCGTATTGCCGGTGTCCTGCTTGTATTTTCTTACCTGATTATTCCTACGGTAGCCGCGCTCTATTATCAGGAACGCCCCTTGTCGATCCTGATCTTCGGCTGGCTTTTCAGTGTGGTGGCCAGTATTTTGGGAATGATATTTTCCCTGGTATTGGATATCCCGACCGGTGCTGCTATCGTCGTCACTTTCGGACTTCTACTGATGGTCAACGGGGGACTATTCAGTTTCTTGAATAGAAAAACAGCCACCTGACCGGGCGACCTGCACGCAATCATTTCAACCCCGACAGAATCTCAATCCGCCTTCGCGTACGACCAGTCTTCCGAAGTCCTGTAAGGACGTAGGAATGACCACGGCGGACGAGAAGGATAGGTTGGATTTCCTACCTGCGCTTTTCAAGCTTAGGTGGACAAGGCGGCGGAATAATGGGTCCAGGGCTTGCCCTGGGGTTCATACCATTGATTATCCAAAAGAGGATGTGTTGAACGATATTAATTGTGGATGAACTCTCCCCATTCACTTCGTGAAGTCCCTTCCGATTACCAAGACTTGAAGCAAGTATTATTTAAGCAGGATTGGATTAACAGAG
>CAZHTM010000104.1:0-3787 GCA_964535735.1 uncultured bacterium | reverse complement strand
AAGTGTCCCCGCCTGCATGCCTTCGGCGGGTAGGCAGTCCACAGGGTCCACCTCAAAGATCAGCTCCCGAAGTTTACACGCCGTGGCGTGGGTTTCGGGCTTAACGGTAGGTCAAATACAAATAGAATTTAGAATCTTTTCATGATTGGAACAAACCTGATGAACATGAGGATTTCTTATTTCGATCTGTCCATCTTTTCAAATAATCAATTAAAAATTGCTCCATTCGAAGATTTTGTCAATAAGAGGTTTCTTTCGTATCGTTAATACGGTAATGGAATGCTCATCTTTTGATGTTTCCACCAACCCAAACCATTCCAGGAAGCGCTTGAAGGTTCTTAACGTATATGCTCTGGCAAAGTGTTTCTCCCGTGTTACATAAGAATCTTTAAATTCCTTTGTAGCCATTGGAAACGCTTTCAGAAATTTCTCACTATAGAATTCCGGAGGGCGAGCGACATCACCATATCGCTGCAGAAGAAAGATAGAGAAAGCAAACCCACCCTGGATAATCCACGACTCAGGATAACCGTCCATATAGCCCCAGTTGAACCGTCTTGTAAACTGCTGAAACATTGCCTGAAATAACGTTGGATGATCCTGATTATCCAGGAACTTTTCACCTTTCTGTGTGAGGGTCAGCTTACCAACTCGTTTTTTGGTAAGCCCAATATTTTTAATGAGCAGGGATAGGACATGGATATACGTTGAATCACGTTCCTGATTAATCGGATGATCGCCCCTTGTCCAGATATCCTCATCTTTCACTCCGGAATCATAAAGATCGCGGCAGAACCTCCTGGGGAGATTTCCCAGTTTAGTAAGTTTTAAAGGTTGAAGCTCTTTAAGCATAACCAGATAGTTAATCATGTGTGCATAGAATTTCATCTGGTGAAATTCACTTTCAGTAAGATTCAGGTTTAATCTTAATGGTGACTTCTCTTCATCAAATGTATAGTAAAGAAGACCATCCATCTCAAAGGAGCTGAATCCTTCAAAATCGTCTATTGGTTGGAATTGCTTTCCTAAAAATGGGATGTAATTTGCCACTGGATATCCTCCTCTAATACTTCAAGGCTTCTGGAGATATTTACATAAATAAAGCAGTTTCAGAATAATATCATCTTTCCTAAATAAGGGTGATGAGTTGTTTCACATTGTCAAAAGCTTCCTGCAGATTATAATCAACATCACTGCGTAGGTGGATATCAATATCATGCCGAAATGTATAATCCTTCATCTTCTCTTCCAAATTTAGCAGGTATTGTTTGGCTGTAACAGAATTTCCATGATATTCCATATATGCTTTAAAAGCCGTAATAATCCTATTTATATCCACATCTTGATTGCGAATAGCCCAGTCCAAATCAAATAAATCCCGGCCTTTTCTTCTTTGATACAATGCCCGGAGTTTTGTAGCGAGTAATTCATCCAAGTGATACGTATTTAATTCACATTCATCAGAATACCAACCCGAAGATATACCATAGATCATTTTTTTGATGGGAAACACAGTAAAATGTTCCCTGGTGTTGATTTCTATTTTTATCCGTTTTTTACCTTCCGGGTCATTTTCGGGGGTAAAAGAATAAAGTATGCGAAAACCGTCCCTTCGTGCCTGAGTCTTACTCTTTCCAAGCCAGGGATCAATAAGTCCCTGAATGGTCTCTACTATTTTCTTGATGGGTCCGGTTTTTTTCTGGACAAAATCCAAATCTTCTGAATAGCGAACAGGTTCCGGAAAAAACAGTTTATTCAGCGCGGTACCACCTCTGAAAAGCAACTGTTCCTGCAAGTACTCATTTTGATAGATTTCTACCAATACCCTACTCAGGATTAAATCCTGCTCAATCTGTTCATCACCCGGCCAGGGGGCTGAATGTTGCCATTCCGTGATAAACGCCCGGGGTATCATTGCTCAACATCAATAGTTTCATTGATAAACAACTTCCAGCGCGGATGCCGGTTTGTCCGGTCTTTCTTTCCAGACGGATTCAAATAGGTATAGATTGGACGGTGATCCCTGAAATAATCGTCTAATACTTCACAGCAGCGCCGCTGATCGAGTAATTCCAATAGATATGCTCCTCTTTGGACCACAGCATTCGTATAATGATGAGCAATCTCACGAAAAGCTCTGGGTGATAATTGTTCCACCATTTCAGACACCACCAATCCGACATGTCCAAGTCCTCCCACCTGGCGATAGAATTCAACCAAATCCAGGAACGTTGCTTCCGGTGTGGATAAATTGAAATATCCTGTGGCGGTCTTGCGCTTCGTTACGGGAATTACAGCCGCATTCTTTTTCCGATAAAATAAAATCCGGTTATTAGCTATCCGGATATTTCGCTTATCTCTGCTCGTGACTACCTGGAAAGATAGAGGACTTTGGTGGGATGAACCATAATAGGACGCGGCCGTAAGCAAACCAACATAATACGGTAATGAAAAATAGTTCATCAGTTGATCGATATAACGGTCCACGGGAAGACGACCTGAATGGATATATTCTTCCGGTACGATGACATGGAATCCGCGCGCGGGAGAAATGATCCGTCCCCTTCGGCGCAAAGTTGTTAACTTATCCTTGGGTAGAATTCCCAGAATATCCGCCATTTCCTTTGATGAAAATGACCATTTTCCTCGACTCACTTGATTCTGAATGTATTCCAAATAATCCATCTGGTTGTAATATTGCCTGCATAACTTCGTAAATACCGCAATTATACGCAAGCCATATTACATCGTTGGGTATCAGCAACACCAGAATCTACTCGCGTTACTCGATTCATTGACACCGGGAGTCTTCATCGGTAAACCATCCCAATTTTTGCCAACAAACAACGTATATTGGCAAATATTGGGTATTCATTATTGCCGCTGATTATCATGCCGCCTGCACAACTTCGCATGTCATGCGATGATACGCCAGCGGTATTCCACAATAATCAGTCACTCCTTACTGATCCGGATGATGGTTATCCCAAAATCATAGAAGCAAAAAATACCGACTCGATCACGCGTTATTTCTCATTCCACCGGCACTGTGCATTTTTGTATTATAATACTCTTTATTATAAAAGATTTATCTCATAAGAAAACTATTAATATTATACATTTTTGCACAGTGCCCAAAATCAAGGTTTCTCGTCGACAAAATTCATTTCTCCACCGTTTTTTCCATATTTCTAATGAAACGTTTAATCAAGTCAACCCGGATTGGTCTTTTCATAAATACAGTGATCCGGTGACCATTTTTGGCATTCTTCACTGCAAATATTTGCTTAATCAAGCCCCTTTCTTTCGCCAGAATTTGAATATTTCGATTTAATGTAGTGCGGTGGATTCCCTGAAAATGAGGATAAATCTCCCAGCTTGGAATGATGAAATTTTTCTCTTCAATGTTTTTATGGATTATTGTTTTTAATCTGTCTCTCAACTGATTCTTTTTTGTAAACGAATACCCCACCACATCATTGATGGACAAAAGTTTACTCACCGGCAGTTCAGGAATGACAATGTTCGATACAATAATAATTCGTTTGGACTTATCCAGAATCGGCCTGATTCGACTCAAAGATTGATAGATTTCATCTTCCCGGGATATTTCCAAAATAGCCTGCAAGTGAGGGTCTTTATACGTGACCACTTTGATGCCTTTCAATGTATTATGGTAGCGTTTGATTTCCATTTCAGTGGAAGATGATAAATCTTCAGTGTGAAAGAAAGCTGCCGCGTATTTACGGATTAATGATTCCGGGTAACCAGGCGCTCCGAAGATGAT
>CAZHTM010000103.1:0-3803 GCA_964535735.1 uncultured bacterium | reverse complement strand
CTGTCCCTGCCTGCGTGTCTTCGGCAGGCGGGCAGTTTTTGGGGTCCACTTCTCTTTCGTTTAAACCTTACCGTTAATCCGACGCTATAATCGTTTGACCTTCGTTTGCTAATCAGGGGCAATTTGTCTTCTGCCCAGCCGAATCTTCGTTTGAAATCAAACTTCAACAATCAAGAGGAGATTTATGGCTGGGAAAATATGCAAAGCAAAATCTAAACGAGCCGGGAGGCAATGTCATAACCTTGCTATGAAGGGCAAGGATGTCTGTTATATACACGGCGGTAAATCAACAGGCCCTAAGGATAAGTCCAAGCATTACGGTAATAAAAACGCCCGCAAATACGGCTCTTATATTGCGGAGATCTTGAAAGACGATCTGTGGATCTTCGAGAAGTTCTACAACACCCTCCACCAGGACTTTGAACTCAACAATTCCACCGATAAGATGGCGGCGGAACTGGCGTGTATGTATTTCGTGAAGATTATCCAGGCACAGCGTGAAGGGGATATTCCCAGTGCCGATACACATGACAGGATGTGCCGGATGCAGCTAAAAGATCTAAAGGCAACCAAGTCGGCTCGTGAAGGTGAGATCGTAACACTTAAAACATCTCCCGCAGAATGGGCGGCTAATCTTCTCATGCAATCGGAAGAAAATGAGAAAAAGGGGAAATAAACTTCCGATTATGCAGGATAAGACTTTCCAGCTATCGTCGAGAAATAAGGAATTGTCAGCACAGAAACTTCCGATTATGCATCTAATCGGAAATTCTTGGGACAGTGTTTCATGGTCGGGATTCTGTGTGAAAACAGACACTGTCCCACGTCTTCCTTCGTCTTCTGAAATTCTCAGGCGTACGCCGGGGTTCAAGAAAAATTCTGCATTGAAAAAAAGTAAAATTTCAAAGCTCAAAGGGGTGAATAAAGCCAAAAGGAAAAACCCCATTTTTCCCGCGACATGTCATTTTAAATCTTCGCTTTCACGTCGATGGACAGGTGAATGAGGAGTGATAATCCGATGAAAAAACTCACTCCCATCCGTGCTATCAGGCGCTACTGCTTCCGATGCAAAAACAGAAGTTATATATCCGTAAAAGCCTGCCCGGAGTTTCAATGTTCGCTGTATCCATACCGTTTTGGAAAGCGACCGGACCCGGCTGACCTCAAAATCTGGCAGGAAAGGTTTGAAGTTAACATGGTGGAAAATACCGCTGATGAAAACGGTCAAAAAAAGCGCCTTGGAAACCTGAAAAATCAAGGTCACCATTCATGATTTTAGTTCGGTTAGAACAACGAATACGAATATTCTTAAAGGATTTCGAATCAATTTTGAATCAAAAATGCCTGTTTAAAGCAGTTCTAAAGCCTCTTCCATTTCGTCATCCAAAATGTGAGTATAAATCCGGGTGGTCTCCAGATATTCATGCCCAAGTGCCTTCTGCACAATCCGAAGGTTTTGGGTTTTCTGAAGTAGTTCTGTGGCAAACGTATGCCGTAAGGAGTGGGGTGAGATGACTTTGGTAATGTCAGCTTTGTTAAGCCAGGTTTTAAGTCTAAATGAGACTTGCCGTGATGTGATGCGTGTGAGCCGGTTGCTTAAAAACAATGCTTCTGATTCGCTGGGTTGTTTCCTGCGGAGTTTCAAATACTTTTTGAGGATCCCCCGCAGTTGGGAGTTGATAAAGACTTTGAAAATCTTATCGCCCTTGGTGCGGATGGTGAGTTTTTTATCGTCCAGGTTGACATCTCCTACATTGAGGTTTACCAACGCATCTACACGGATTCCGGTTAGAAGCATGGTCGACAGCATGGCGTCATCCCGCAAAACCAAATCACCTTTGGTAGCCCGGATGGTCTTTAGAAGTTTCTTACGTTCCGTATTGGTAAGGAAAGTGGGTTCTTTCCGCTGTGTGGTTTTGAGTGTAATGGCAACGCTCAAGTCAGCCTCCAGCATTCCAACGTTGAAAGTCCACTTCAAGAAAACTTTCAGGGATGATTTGATTTTATTGACCGATGCCGTATCCCGTTTCTTTCCGGTCTTTTCATTGAGTAGAGCCACGGTAGAAAAATACTCATTGAGCAAGTTTTCGGTTATCATTTCACCATCAGCAAATGAAAGAAAAGCTTTCACATCCCGGCAGTATGATGACACGGTATGCGGTGATTTACCGTTGGCGATGAGTTTGGCTTTAAATAAAGAGAGAGTCCCGGATTGGGACTCCCTCCTTTTCAGCGTGCTTGTAGGCATTTTAATTGCCTTTTGGCATGGGACTATTGTTAATCACCCCGGTTTCAATCAAAAAGTTAAAGAACTGACTTACGACGCGCCTGGTCTTGGCGATGGTGATGGTGGATTTGTCTTTACCGGAAGCGGTTTTAAGGATGCCCTCACTTTTCAAAAAACCACCCATGAGTGGCTTGGTGATTTTGTTGATTGCTTTTCCATTGCCAAAGTGATTCACCAAAAGTTCCATATCCTTGCCGTAGGTATATAGCGTGCGTTCTTTTTTCCCTTTGGCTTTCAAGTGATCCAAAAACCGGTTTACGGTTTCCACCAGTTCCCCGGAGCCTTCCAGGTAGGTTATCCGCCAGTCGGCGGACGAGTTTTCATGGTGTTGAGTTTCTTTCATCGGTGTCTCCTATTTGTGTGTAATTATCGACGGGACACGTTCACATCATTCTGTCGCTACAATCCAATCAATTCGACATGTTGCAGGGAAATCTTGGCATGAGCGAAGACGCTGATCAGTTCAAAGACCTTCCCAACTACCGGAAAAAGGATCTCGTCAAATTTTTGATGAACCCATTTTTTTGGGGCCAGGCCTATTTACAGAACCGGGATGGAAGTGACCGGCGTTTCTGGCCGCACCAAGCGGAAGATTTGCAATGCCGGGATCGGCAGATCATTCACCGGGACGGCCGGGATGTGGGGAAGACGGTGAATATTGCCACGTTGGCTCTCCACAAGGCATTCACTTCTAAAGGGGGACAAATTTTGGTGGCGGCACCCCACCAGGGACATCTGGACACCATCATCGATGAAGTGGAATGGCAGATCGATAATAATCCGGATCTGTCATCCAGCATTGCCATCAACAACCAGGGCCGACCCAAGATTGTAAGGAAACCTTATTTTCGGATTGAATGGAAAAACGGCAGCGTAATTTATTTTAGACCTGCCGGCGCTTATGGAGACTCATTCAGGAGTTTGCATGTGGATATGATTTTGGTGGATGAAGGGGCCTGGATTCCGGAGAAAGCCTGGAAGGCACTACGGCAATGCTTAATCCAGGGCGGTGTGTTCCGGATTTATTCCACACCGAACGGGCTTAGAGACACGACCTACTTTCGGCTCACATCCTCCAACCGCTGGAAACTCTTTAAAATCCCGTCATGGAAAAATCCCAACTGGACAGAGGAACGGGAAAAAGAATTGTTGGAGTTTTACGGTGGAATAGAATCCGCCGGCTGGCAGCATGAGGTGGCGGGCGAACACGGTAAACCCAGTTACGGCGCTTTTAACATTGAACATTTCAAATTATGCCAGGTGTCCATTGATGATTATGAACTCGTGGAGATTACGCCGGAGCATCTGCGGGATTGTGAGGGTGAAATTGAAGTGTTAGACCGCATCGATATGCTTTTAAATCTCATCCCGCAGAACAATGCAGAATATGCTTTTTGGGTGGGGAGTGATACTGGATATGTAAATGACCCTACGGAGATTGTGGTATTTAGAGAAAGGCTCGCCACAGAGATTCTGCGTTAAGAAGCAAGATCTAATTATTGGTGATTAGGATTAA
>CAZHTM010000102.1:0-4015 GCA_964535735.1 uncultured bacterium | reverse complement strand
TCCTGTCTCCATCATCGGTTTCTGGTCATACGACTATCCCTGGCCGGTTTAATAAGTACGATCGTCATTCTGGTTGTTAAACTTGCAACAAAAGAGACAAACAGTCAAAAAATGGCGTTTTTTCGGCCCCGGATTTACTTCAAATACAACACTTTTTGTTGAGTCCGGAACTCACCAGCATTGAATACGATAAAGTAGAGTCCAGTTGCCGCTGGTTCATAGGAATCGGTCGTCCCATCCCAAGACAGTTGGTGCTTTCCGGCCTTTAAGGGGCCGTGATACAGGGAGCGTACGTTTCTCCCGCGAATATCATAAATAGAGATGTCCAATTCCGTATCCCCGGTGATCCGGAAAGGGATGGATACTCGAGCATTAAACGGGTTGGGAAAGACGGGTTCCAGTTCCAAGCGCGCCGGAACCGGTGGTTGGACAAGCTCTGGCGCGGTGTCCATTTCCTCAACCAATTGGATTTTAATGGCATCGGCTCTCAGAACACTGCCGACCGTACTGGTGCCCGGATCTAGGACATCCACGCTCACCGGTACCTGGGCAGGAAGGAAATATCGTCCAAGATAGACCCAATTCCCACTGCCCGAATTTTGATCAATCACGACAGAATCCAACAGGATCCCATTGAGATCGATGCGATACCGGGCGGTATTGGAAGCGTTGACGGTCGTAGGCACAATTTCGTAGAGATCATAAATCCCGGAAAGGGGTAAAGTTGTAGAAAAAATGGCCCGACCTCCGGGGGAGCCGTGATTGAGAAAACAATAACGACTGGAAGGGCCATAGGCCTGGGCATTGCTGGTATGCCAATCACCAAATTCCTGGTAATGGGTGTCACCGTCTTCATTATCAACGATAACAAAATAATTCTCCACCGACCCCGTGATGGGAATCTTTACAATTGGTTTCTGGGGATCATTTGACAGCAATAACAGGGTATCCTGAATAGGCCCAAAATCAGAGAATACCAGAGGAATAATAATCTCTCGGCGAGACATTTCGGGAATGGTCACGGCCGAATCTTCCAGGACCGATGTATCAGTGGAGTAGAGGCGAATATCCGTTACCATCAGTGGTTCGATTCCCGCATTTCCGATGGTGAGCGAAACATATTGGGTATCCAGAATACTGATTTCTTCCAAATCCAGCAATGCCGGTTGGACGGTGATATCCCGGTCCCGGACATAGGCCGATACTTTCAGGACATCGGCACCGATGGTTAGTGTTTCAGTAGAATCTCCGGAAAATACCAATTGAACGGTGAGTCCAAGGTTATTCTGGATCGTCACAGATTGAATCCAAACCCACTGCCGCGCTGCGCCACCTTGTAAGGCTACCGTGTCCACCTCCAGTCCGTTATCCACGATTCCCCGGACGGTTATACCCGACATTGGAACCGGGAATTGAGTGAACAGGTTAACCAGGCCCTCTGGGAGATTTGGGACGTCCCACTGGATACGAGCCGTGTCCCCGGGATTGAGCGTTCCCAGGCGGGAATCCCGTCCCCAGGCCGCATTCTCTGTTGTTGTCCAATCTCCAAGAATTTCTGAATAACCTGGGTCCCGATTATCCACATAAATATCATCGGGTAATAAACGCAAAAACTGGGTAGCGAGGTTTCCTATAGTATCGGTAACCGCTACTGCAATTTTTCCCAGCATTCCCATCTCTTGAGGAATGGTTACCTGCCAAGTATTTTCTGCGATCTCAACCGCGTCGCCGATGACGCGCGTGACCTCGTACCTGTCCTTCCAGGTTATGAAAGGTTGAGGTTGAAACAGGGGTTCATCTACCGTGACGGTCAATTCCGTGAAGGAGCCCGCATCTTGTGCACTCAATTCAAGTGTCGGTGGAAGTGTATCAACACTGCCCAACCACCGTTGCATGGCTTCGGTGGCGGTGCAATAACGGAACGTCACATCGGGATACTCAGCTTGAACCTGGTGAGCCAAACTATCAAGAATGATAAGATTGTTAAGAAAATCAGATTCCGGTAGGTGGCCCCAAAAACAGGCGACCTGATCTTCCCCTTGGTTAGCCTTGATAAAAAGGGAGTCCATTAAATCCAAATACCGCACCCGATTGAAATGAACTGAACGCAGGTTCCAGCCACGATTTCCACCCGGCAATTGATAATCATCGGGAGATGGTTGAAATGGAACGAAGGCGGCTGGGGATCGGGACCAGTCATAGTTATTGTCAATGGGTTCTTCAGTATCGGTGTGTACCTGGGGCCAGTCATTGTGCATGCTGTAAGGTATCCACCGATTTAATTCAGCCTGCCAGGCATTGTCCATGTAATGCCAGCCGCTTCGAAAGGATACCGGAAAAACATTTTCCTCCAATAAATATTGTCCCAATGTAACAGTCCAATCATCCTGAGAATCGGTGAAAGAAGGTGCCTGATTCCACCAGAAACGGCCATCACCATTTAGATCGGACCATATAAATGTATGGTAATGAAGCGACAGTTCGTCCCCAAATTGGGAGAGCGCATCTCCATAATAGTTTTGCATCAAATACAACGTCATGGTGTTGGGTACGGGCACATTTGTATTGGTGGCATAGCGAAAAATATTTCCACCCATCATCCACCAGGTCAACTTCATAGGTGTCCCATAAGAATCCACCAATTGATTTCGGAAAGCCGGATCCATGACTCGGGCCGCATTCCGCATGGGATTTAGATACAAGTCTGGTGAGTAGTAATTGGAGAATTGTCCCACATTCATGCCTTCCCAAATGGCCGTATCAGAACCCAAGACTAAATAAACGGTCCCGCTAGCTTGGAGACTTGACCATAAGAGAAGGATTCGGATCAATAGATGGAATTTTGGTTTTAGGAACATTTGTAAGCGGACCTTAATATTTTTGAAGTTGATCTCAAAGGATAAATACGTCGAAATGGAGGCTGTAATAACCTCAAGATATTCTCAATTCGTCTTGTTTCCTAAACAAACTATGGGTACGAATCCAATCTCCCACCGGAAAAGGGAGGTACACCAGGAAAAAGACGGTGAGGGCTACCAGTGAAAGAGGCAGTAAATAGAAAGGCCAGGGTCCCATGAAATCCAGGAGGGAAGCGGTTTCCGGTTTGTGGGCAATGAAAAAATAATTTGCCTCTAGGAGCCAATCAATGAGACCAATAGGGAAAAGTAACGCCACGGTCAATCCATAGGTACGGAATAAACCCCGCAGGGTCGGGCGGTAGCGGAAAATGAGAGTGGCATACAAAACGCCAATGATTATGAAGCTATGGGTTGTGAAAAATTCCCAAAAATAAAAGCTGGGATAGGGTTCCTTTAACGTGGGTGTCAGGAGGGATTGAGTGGCGCCTCCTAATCCCCAGAAATACATGATTTCGTAAAGACGGAAATTTTTATTGTACAACATGACGGGAATTAAGGCTGAAGAAAATCCGCAAAGATGGAGAGGTAAATCTTTCTGAATAGACCAGGAACCATCCACCATGCGCAAAATCCGCATTGAGAAAAAGAAAAACACCAACATACCCGCAATAATCACGCGCATCCAGAAATCTACTTTTTGAGATTTACTGTATCGGGCCCAAATAATCAATAACAATCCAATAATGAGGGTGAAGGCGACCCCGAAACCATGTTCAGGACTGAATTGAACGAATCTTTCTTCCATCATATATTACTATCCCTCTAAATGCACGGGAAGTTACTGGTTCTCCGGACCTTTTTTCCACCCTTGCCGTAAAATGGCTCCGACACCGGGACATTCGATTTGGTTTCTCTGGAACCGGTCAGTTAAGTTCCTCACTCTTTTTTTGACGAATTCAGGAATTCTAAACATGACAGCAGCAAAAGATATTGCGTTACTAGAACAACTGGCTCAGAAACGAGACCAGTTTTTTACTGAAATCCGTGAAGCCATCATCGGGCAGACCAACGTTTTGGACCACATTTTAATCGCCCTGCTCTGTCAGGGTCATACCTTGTTGGTGGGTGTGCCAGGTCTGGCCAAGACGTTAATGATT
>CAZHTM010000101.1:0-4204 GCA_964535735.1 uncultured bacterium | reverse complement strand
CGAATACCTTCCCGCCCTAATCCGCTGTTTTTCACTCCGCCAAAAGGCATCATATCCAAACGGTAATCGGTACTATCATTAATCATGATTCCCCCTGCCTCCAATTTTTGAATGGCGTAGTGGGCTTTATTCAAATCACGTGTAAATATGGCGGCATGAAGGCCATAGTCCACACCATTAGCTTTTTGAAGGCCTTCATCCAAATCGTCGATGGGGTACAAGGACACCACCGGCCCAAAAACTTCCTGGCGATCCAATTTGACGCCCGCAGGCACGTTTTCCAGCACCGTAGGTGCTACGCAGGTTCCGTGGCGTGTTCCCCCGGTGAGGCAGGTTGCTCCGGCATCCAACGCGTCTTCAATCCATTCCATCACCCGTTGAGCTTCCCCTTCAGTGATCATGGGACCCATATCGGTGTGCTCATCCAACTGAGGCCCTACTACCAGCTGCCCAGTGTGGTCTACGAAGCGCGATCGAAATTCGTCATAAATTGATCGCTGGATATAGATCCGCTGGACGCCGATGCAATTCTGTCCCACTGCCCAAAATGCACCGGACACACACGACTCCACCGCCCGGTTTAAATCACAATCTTCCAAAACAATCACGGGTGAGTTGGATCCCAACTCCATACTCATTTTTTTCAATCCCGCAATCCGGGTAATGGCTTTCCCAACGTCAACTCCACCGGTAAACGACACCATCCGTACGCGGTCATCCGTCACCAGGGCCGGCCCTAACTCGGTCCCGGATCCCGTAAGGATCGAAAGGATCGGTCCCGGCAACCCGGCATCCAGCAGACATTCTCCCAGCTTCAGGGCTGATAGGGGTGTAACCGTGGCCGGTTTCAGCACTACAGCATTTCCCCCGGCAATGGCAGGTCCCAACTTGTGCGCCGCTAAATTCAGAGGATCATTGAACGGGGTGATTGCGGCAATAATGCCGATGGGTATACGCACAAAATATCCTGTGCGATTTTCCGAACCGGGCATACTGTCAAAGGGTATGGTTTCTCCATGAAGACGTTTTGATTCTTCGGCAGACAGCGTCATGGTATTGATGGCCCGTTCCACTTCTTTTCGGGCTTCTCGGATGGTTTTAGATCCCTCAGACGCAATCGTCACCGCCAGATCATTAAAGCGCTCCTGCATCAGCCGGACGGTTTCCATAAGGATCGTGTACCGTTTGTGGACCGGGAGATCCCGGTTAATGGCGGCTCCTTCCTGAGCGCGCTCCAACGCTTGCGACACATCCTGAACGCTCCCCTTCGGCACGGTATCTACCAAGGAGTCGTCAAAAGGATTGCGTACGTCGATTGATTCCCAGCGATCCACCCACTCGCCGCCAATGATCATCCGCATGGAGGCTTTCCTGCTACCTTAACTCAATGCCTGGTCGAGATCAGAAATCAAATCCTGAGAATCTTCACATCCCACCGCCAACCGTACCAGTCCATCCGTGATGCCTGAAGCCAACCGCTCTTCCGGGGGCACGGCAGCGTGGGTCATGGACGCAGGATGCTGGATCAACGTCTCGTAGCCTCCAAGGGAGACCGCCAGTGTAGCGACACGCACCTGATCCATTAATGATCGGCCCGCTTCCAGTCCACCCTTCAGCTCGAAACTAATCATGGACCCGGCTCCTTTCATTTGTTTCTGAGCCAAATCATATTGAGGATGGGACTTCAGACCCGGGTAATAGACACGATCAACCTTAGGATGATTTTCCAGATAATTCGCCAGAACCTCCGCGTTTTCCTGCGCTTTGTAAACCCTCAAGGCCAACGTCCGCAAGCCTCTATGAATCAACCACGCCTGATGAGGATCCATGGTCCCGCCGGATTGAATGTGCACGGTCGCCACACGTTCTTTGGCCGATTCATCTTTAAAGACCACCATACCACCCACCACATCGGTATGACCGTTGATATATTTGGTAAGGCTGTGAATCACGATATCGGCGCCTAATTCCAAAGGCGTTTGCAGTACCGGACTCATAAAGGTGTTATCCACGACCACCAATGCTCCCGCTTCATGAGCAATTTCAGCACACCGACGAATATCCGTCAATTTTATGGTGGGATTGGCTGGCGTTTCCAGGTAAACCAGACGGGTATTGGGTCTAATCGTTCGCTTCAGTTGCTCCGGATCAGAGGTGTCGATAAAATCATAGTCCACTCCGAACCGGGAGTACTCCAGTTCGATGATTCTACGGGAAGAGCCGTACAAGGCGTCCGTTCCCACCATATGAGCCCCCGCTTCCAGAAATGCAAGATAGATCAGGTTCACGGCCGCCATTCCGGATGACGCAGCTAAGGCACCCACTCCTCCTTCCAAGTCAGCCACAGCGGCTTCCAGGGCGGCTGTGGTGGGATTTCCAATCCGAGTGTATACATAACCTGGTTGTTCACCGGAAAACCGTTGAGCCCCTTCCAGGGCGGATTGAAATTTAAAGGTCGATGTCTGATAAATGGGTGTAGCGACACTGCCATATTGTGTATCCGGATTCTCCCCGGCATGGGTTACTTGTGTATGAATTCCGGTCATTGATTTTGCATTCATGATCTATCCTTTATAGAATCGTTAGCGTGTTATACTGTTGGTGAGTATAAATAACCTTTTCCCCCTTACGGCTAACTTAATCCTCCAGCATGGGAAATTGGGTTTCCTGTTTCAAGGTTGACAGGACCACCAACGTTTTCAAATTTTGAACGTCGGGCAAGGTGGTAAGTGTGTTGAGAAGTAAATGCTCATAAGCAGGTGTATCGCGTGTGGCCACTTTCAGCAAGAAATCCGCTTCCCCAGTGATGTGGTGACATTCCATCACCTCAGGAATTTTTGTGATAGCGGAAATAAACCGGTTCACCACTTCCCGACCATGACGTACCAATTGCACCTCCACAAACGTGAAACATGTAATGCCAATTTTGGCGGGATCTACCAGCGCCACATACTTCCGAATTACGCCTTTACGTTCCAGTTTCTTGACCCGCTCAAAAACAGGGGTGCGGGACATTCCTACTCGTTCCGCCAGATCGGCCGTGGTCATGCGACCATTTTCCTGAAGCGCTTCAAGAATTTTATGATCTAGTTTATCCATTTAACTTCTCATTCATTCCTTTAATGTCGTGAAATATAGAATATTTATCTATAATTATCAAAATTTTGGGATTAATTACTATTAAAGCCTTCCGAAGAATTTCCTGAAAATCCTCGCTAGCCATAAAAAAATATCTGGAAAAAATTTGCTATACTACTTGCGGATTTTCATGGGCATTGATAGTTTTTCCGTGCCTCAAAATTTGAATTCGAGGACGAATTTGGAGGACGAGGTTGGCTAGTGAAATCAAGAAAGGCTCCGGGTTGGCGTTCGGGGCCTTTTGTTATACCGACGGAAACCTTCTCTATATAGTCACTACACCAACTATCACCCAATGGGGAAATCGCATTCATATCCGTTACCCAATCCAAGATGAATTGAAATCCCCCTGGTGAGGCGCGGATATCGTAAATTCACATGTTCTTTGACAATGGGGGCGACCGGTTTCGACGGGATAGAAACGTTGGTCAATAGCATGCAGAGGTTCCGGGACCCTCTTAAATCACCTGGAAATACCATAAGTGCCGATTACGGCTACATGGCTGCCGCTTAAGTAGGTGGCCCGTCCTCGGCAGGATGTGCCCATGGTCTTGCTAGAGGGCGTCATTCACATGGGCTGGTTGATTTCACTGTCCGGATGAAATCAGCGAGACTTTTCGGACTGGCTTCAGTAAACGGGGTTGCTGGCGGATACTGAAGCGAGATACATCCAGTTAACTAAGCATGTAGACGTTGGCTGAGGTTCTATTTCGGACGGGGGTTCGACTCCCCCCGCCTCCACGACGTTCTACGAATTTATCGGATGATTACTGTTTACGTTTTACAAAGCAAAAATAAACCTAGACGGTATGTTGGTATCACCAACAATCTATCCCGAAGGCTAAAGGAACACCGATCGCCACGGTCCACCGTGGCAAAATTATTGGGTGATTTTGAGCTCCTGATGACTGAGTCCTTCCCTGATTATTCCAGCGCCAGAAAACGGGAAAAATTCCTCAAATCCGGTAACGGAAGGAACTTTCTCAACGATCTATTTCGGACGGGACCCACCAATGGCGGGTAAAGTTCGACTTTTATCCGCCAAAGGCGGACCCCCCGCCTCCAC
>CAZHTM010000100.1:0-4300 GCA_964535735.1 uncultured bacterium | reverse complement strand
TTGAACCAACTGCTTTAACATTCCCACCGTGGAGACCGTGTTGGAGGGTGGAGAGTACTGGTTCACATTGTCCTTCGCTTTCACATAATAATACCAGGTGGCCATGGGCGGACCGATAATAATGTCCGTGTCAGTGAAGTGCGTCCCGGTCGTGTTACCGATGTTGGTATAGGAGCCGCCGTTCTGTTTCCGGTAGATGTAATAGCGGTTGATGTCGTTGTCAGTACTGGCGGTCCAGGAAAGATATGGCGGATCGCCATAATTGCCGGATAAAGTGAGATTGGTTGGTGCGGCGGGAACTTTATCGTGATAATAAGCTCCCATATCGGCGGTAGTGAAATCCGGGTCTTGTGGAGAGCTTGGATCTCCAGCATCAATACAGGGGCCTGTAGCTTGTAGATGATAATTTCCATTGGATTCATCCACAAATAAGGGATCATCATCAATACTATGAGCTCCAAAATCGTATCCCATATTAAACGTGGAATTATAAAAGTCATTATAATCCTCAGTTAATGAACCACATCCCCAAGCAACTGGGTCATTAGTAAAAATATTATTAGTCAATGTTATAAAATAGTTATCAACATCAGGCCCGGGTCCAAGTCCCAAGTCAACATCGAAAATCACATCACCAATTGAATATTGTGAGGTGGAAACAAAAGTACAGTTAGAAATATTTACATCCATTATGACTGCATTGCAATAATCACGATACCAAGCGTAGTTTATACCAGCCCATTTGAAATCCTTGACTACAACATGATCTAAACTTATCGAACGAATACAGTCATTGTCTGTCATATCCAAGCCATACTCAGCATTGTCAATGGTGCAATATTTAATATCAACTGTCGGCATTTCATTCGTTGACATACCATCGTTAACATATATTCCATGCCAATAATTTGAACTACTAGTGAGAGTAACAGGATTGTCTATAGTCCCGCGTACCTCCAGTTTTCCGTCTACAGCTAATTTGAACCCTGAATTGCATGCAATGTTGGCTCCTGCAGGGATTATCAATCTGTCTTTGTCGGGAATAGTGTATGTCCCTGACTGAGTGTTCACCTGGGTATAATTCACATTGATTGTGACCGCTGAAGAAGTGAATTTGATGTTTTTACGATGGGGATCGTTGGTATCATACAGCGTGGCCCCGGAAACCGTGCCCCAGCTTTGAAACTGGTAAATTCCACTCGTGGAGGCAACCAGTTCCGGCGCGTGAACAGAGTAGTATGGCCAATTTGGTTGTACTCTCATATTTAAAAATACATCGTGCGTCGACTGAATATTCATTTCTTCCAGCGACCTGAAATCATTCGGTTGATATTGATTTCCCACATTCTCCACCCACCAGGGATCACGGAACTCAAACCAGGTTTTTTCATCGGTTCCGGTGATGTTGGAGTTGATCGTGATTGTTGCATTGGTTGGAGTATCAAATATCGCATGTTCTGTTTTATTTCGATCTATTTGATCATCAATTCTCAAATAAGCATTGGGACTACTTAAACTATTCCAAAACTTGTGTTTATACGTTGTGATGTATTGGTTGTCGGTGCCAAATCTCCAAGTATCGGCGTCCAACCATATAGAATTACCGGACTGGATTCCGCTTTCAAAGAGGGTACCGTTCGGATAGTACACACTTAAAGTCGAATTGCTCAACAGAGTACCCTGGATGGTTTCGTTTCTAAGTGTGACCCGGTAGGGTTGCGCCAGGAGGATCTGACTGATAACGATAAGCGTCATGGTTAGAAAGATGCGTGTTTTTTTATTCATGGTTCATCCTTTCTTTTACAGGTCACCGGCATTGCGTAAATTCCAATGCAAGTAACCTGGTTGGGTTGTTTGTCCGGCCTCATGTCCGACCCAAATTGAACATGGGGCCAATTTTTTTATCGCCATCCACGAATAATCACAGCCTGACTGCTCATCGTACTGCCTACAAAAACCATCAAGTCATCCTTGAAATCAACCGAATCCATTATCAGATTCCAATTCTGGTTGGGATATACCAGTTTCCAATCTTTTCCGTTATAGTGCAGGATCTCTCCCCAGTATCCCAAAATAACAATATCGTTATAGCCTTGTCCCCTTATTTCCTTAATCGGATTTTGTCCTAAACCGATATTGTATTCTTCAAAGGTAGTCCAGTACCCTTCCCCGGTAGAAATGGATTCTTTCCATAATCCGATCCAACCACCCAGATAGAGCGTATCGCCGTATGCCCAAACGGCCTCAATTGTACCCTCCATCCGGTTCAACCGGGGATGGTTAGGATCAAATTCATCCCATCGCAGGTGGTATTTTTCCTCCCAATCCACACCATTATAAGCATACAATGTACTTTCGCCATAACGACTAATAAATCCTACAATCCAATATTGATCCGCACCCACACCCCAGATATCGATAAAGGGTATATCCTCATAAGGGCTGATTGTAAAATGGTTAAAAGAAGTCCCGTTAAAAGTTGATATGAATCCTGCATAACTAGAAGGAAGAACAATGTTTTGGGTACTCGTACCCCATATACAGTTAACCGGACAACAAAAGGGTCTAAATACTTGATCCATAAAATAATCCCAATTCCCATCAATTAATCGCGTAAAATCACCCCCACCTACAAACCAGGTTTCATTTCCAATATGGTACACATTATTGATAAAATTTCCCGATGAATCCCAGTCATCAAAGATCGTCCAATTATCCCCATAGCCCCAGCCATGAAGCAGTAAGGTCTGGAATTCCCATTGATTCCCGTCCCAATGGGCGGCATTGTATTTGTGACCGGTGCCATAATTGGGGTTATAATCTTCACTTAGGACATAACCACCTACCCAAATATCATTTTCATTAATGATTGCCGCATCATACCATTCCGAAGTCAGTGGAGCTCCAAATATTGTATCCTGTACAAATACAAAGTTGTGGCTGGTGGTGTCCATCGTAGTGGCGGTTACTTCTTCACTGGAGTCAACCGCTTCTCCGCCGTCTAACCAGTAGGCCCGGTAGCGGTAGGTGTGACCCGGAAGCAGTCCTCCGTCCCGGGAGGTGGTGTCGGCTCCGGTGGCGGAGACCGTGGCTACTGTGGAGTCGTTCCGGTTGAGGGCAAAACTCCACACGTCGCTGCTGTCTTCCACGCTTACGTTTAATGTCACGGAAAAGGTGCCTTCACTCACCACGTCCAGATGAATGGTGGAATCCCGGTGGTGGGTCGGCGGGTTGTCCGGGCAGGCGGTGAGAAGGAGAACCGCGGTCAGGGTCAGAAGAGTGATGGATAGGAAACGGATGTTCATTTCTCAGTTAGCAGTTTGCAGGAAACAGGGGGCAGACGGCAGGAAACAGTCGCAATAGGCAGTGGACCGGAATTTTCGGAAATATCACCCTCAATGTTAAATTTTAAATCTTCAATCTTCAATTTTAAATTCCTCCGGAATAGCCATTGGGCAGGGAGAAGAGTCGCCCTTCGACGAGCTCAGGACGACAGATTTGAAGTGACGGATTGGGTGTAATGTTTCTTCCCTGTCAGGCTGAGCCTGTCGAAGCCTGGCTTATCTGGTGACACGGCGTTTCCGTGTAACCCATGAATAAATTAATCTATCCAAAAATTTCTGCTCTTTTTGGGGGCCGGATTCAATTTTTAGAAGGGACATGCGTTTATTCTACTACTTCGGTCAAGTTAATCGAACAACTGACATGACGCTGTTCTTTTGTCCACATTTTGTCCATGTTTTGTCACTTTTCATGGTCGTTTATTGTTGTTAATTGCAGCTAATCACTTATAAATCACAAGCAAGAGAAAACTCGATCTATCGTCGATAAACCGGGTCTTTTCGTCGGTGGGCGCTGACGGGATCGAACCGCCGGCCTTCCCGACATTGAAAATGTCGGGACACTCTGACCAGCAATAAATCAAATTTATTTGCACAATCAATATTTAGTAAACGTTTAGTAAGCAGAATTATTAACGTTCTTTTCTATGTAGCGCAGTGCTCGATCAGGACGTTTCATTGATTTCAGTTTTGCTTCTAATCTCACTGCTTCTGATCGCGTTGATACATCAATATGAGCAAGTAATTCCCATGGTCCACGATTCTTAGTTGCCTTGTGCTTCCCACGATTATGTTCAACCAGGCGCCGTTTCAAATCATTTGTTTGACCAATATAATGCCGGCCGCTAGATTTACTTCTTAAAACATATACATAATACATTTGTGGCGCAAACATTACGGAAATCATAACCCAACGTTTAAAGCGAATCGAAGAATACTATAATCCTTGTATCACCTTG
>CAZHTM010000099.1:0-4360 GCA_964535735.1 uncultured bacterium | reverse complement strand
GCTTGAATAATGAACGTTTCTAATCGCGCTTCTATCACTTGCGGAAATGGGTTTCCATCGCTCTCAATCGCTAAAAATGGCAGATTGGGTATTTTATCCATGAGAATTTGAGTTCGGTGATCTGATCTAAACTTCATGATATGTTCCTTGTCCATACCAAGGTTTAATAAAGATTCACTAATTCGATTTGGCATACATCCAAAAGGTCCGATCGCAATAGCTCCGCAGTATAACTCCCCCACCTCGGCATATGGGCCAGCAACTGTTAAGATGGCCTCGCCCAGTAATTCTCGGGAAATAAAATGTTCACCCGCACGTATCAAATGGTCGATATCAATACGATGAGGTTTTAACCAACCAGATGTTGCTAATATTCGTTTAATCTTCCGCTCAATCCGCATTTTTATAGTCCGTTCAATGGCTTTTCCTACTCGTTCCAGTCGAGTTCCCGACGAAATTACTAACCTCTCCCGGTATAGCCAATCCACATATAATCCCCACTCATGGATAGGCGCCACAAGCGGAATAATGCCTTCTTCTACGAGTTTCTCCGGGAGCCAGCGGCGAGCAATCCCTTCCTTGCGTACATAGATTTCTCCTAGAATCAAGACTTGGGGAGTTTCCTCCAGTGGCTGTTTTTGTGGTATCGTTTTTAATAATTCAGCTGCGTTCTTTAGAGCGTTATCCAGTTTAACCGAATCTGTATTTAATGCCCGGATGACCTGGCCCCAAGCCTCCTCAAAGATATTCAAGGCATGTTCCCGGTTTTGAGCAAGAACTAACATTGAATAATAAATATCCTCAAACAGGTCTGATAAAATCACGGCTTTCCAGATTCGCATAGTGAATTGGGTGCCAAGTCCCCCATATCCATCTCCAGAGGACATGGTAAAAAAGGTCACATCTCGAATCCGGTTTTTCTTGATGTAATCGCGTACAAAATCTCGATATTGACCAAACCGGCAGGGACCATCGGCGGTAGGAATAAAGTAAACGGTAATTTCGTCTGGCTCCCGTTCTTCCTTCAAGTATTTGATAAATGCGCCGGTTGTCAATTGTAGGGGAAGACATTCCTTACAAGATGTGTTCCCACGACCAATCTTTAGTTCTTCCTCGGTCAATTCCGGAATTACTACCGTTCGAATATCCATCCCCTCATAGGCTGCACCAATCGCTTCAGCGGCAAACCGTCCCATAGAGCAAAACACTAATTTCACTCGCGGATCAAAAAGGGTTGTCATTTCTCCATCCGAGGTAATAATGGTATAAGTGCTATCCTTTAACCAGGATTTGGCTGGTTGGTAACTATTGTGGCTTATATTCTTTATCCTTTGACTGTCCAGGTTGATTTTGCGATACCGGGTCACGATATCTAAAAAGGCTTCAATGCGGGTCTCAATGCCTGCATCGGCAGTATGATTATCCAACTCTAGTGTCAGGGAAGGCTTTTTTCCCAGAATATCCCGGAAATATCCAACGATGAAGGAATCGGGGCCACAGGAGAAATTGGTTATATAGGTACCGAACAACTGAGGATGTTTTTTTACCCATTCCGCGCCTTTTAAAATCACCTGACCCATGGCCCAGTACATGTGGTCTCTCACCGGCTGATCATCCAAATCCAGAAAATCCATTGGTATGATAGTTACACCCCGGGAAGCAAATTTATGAGGGATCCCTTTATTCGCTTCCGGTACAAACGCATTGTAAGGTCGGCCAAAAAGTATTACACCAATTCGACTCGGATCGCTCTCGATCGTGTCTAGGGCTTCCCTACCCAGTTTTCGCATATGATTAAATACCTGTATCTGCACCTGAATAGCTGACTGATACGCTTTCCGAATCGTTGATTTTCCGACACCTAATCGAACAGCAATGGATTCCAGGGCTTTGATTTGTTCATCCATGCTTCCTTCTAGATTTATAATTGGAGCCAAGGGTATCGGTCCGGTTTTCCGTTGAAAGAGAAATGTGTTGGTCAAATAATATGGCTCTGCCTGAATCAGAGGACAGGTTCGGGCGGGAGAACATCCGTTCTTTACCGACATTCCTGTAATTTGGGGAAGAAAGACAAAGTCAGGCTCTTTATCTATTAAGTTTTTAAAATACCCATGGGCGATTTCACAGGGATAGCAAAATGCAGCCGCACATTGATCAATTCCCTCTTGATCCACGGAATCAGCCAGGATTGGTCGATAACCAAGATTTACAAAAAAATGGGCGAACAAGGGATAATATGTATTCATCAAAAGCGAACGGGATAATCCTACGGTGGGAGCATCCCCCGCTAAATGACGCAAATCTGGTGAATATTCCGAATATATTATCTGTTGCCGTTTTACCACATAATCGTGATCACCCGGTTCAATATGGATTTTCCGACGCAAGTTATAATACCGGTTGCAGGCTCCGCCAAACGGTATGGTCTTTCCCTCGATAACGATTCGGTTTATTTCACATCCCAGGTCACACTTTTCTTTCCCACCATTACAAATAATGGATTTTTTATACAGTACATCACGATTGGCGAGTGCCTTTAGGTCAAAAGATTGGGTAGGCATTAAACCATTTTGAATCCTGTGCAATACCTCAAGAGCTACGCCATAAGCCCCCATCAATCCCGGTTCAGGAGGAATAATGATATCTTTCCCTGACAGGGCGGCCATAGCCAAAGGCACGGCTTTATTATAACATACGCCACCTTGCATGAATACTTTTTTCCCTACGGGCCGAGCGCCTTTCACACGATTCACATAATTCATGCAAATAGAATAAACTAATCCCGCCACGATATCTTCTCGGGGAATGCCTTCTTGGGATGTATTCTTGATATCAGAAGAAATGAAGGCGGCGCACTGGTCATTAAAATTCGGTGGTTTCCGACCTTTTATTGCCCAGTCGGCAATCGCATCCATAGGTATACCCAGAGTCTCCCAAGCCGATTCTTCCAGAAACGATCCCGTACCCGCTGAACAAGCTTCATTCATTGCATAGTCACTGGCGACACCGTTAGTGATATAGGTGTACTTGGCGTCTTGTCCTCCGATTTCAAAGATTGTATCCACTTCAGGGTCGAAATGAATCGCCGCTTCTGCGTGGGCGATGATTTCATTGATGACGCCTTCCGTTTGGGCATGTAAACCAGCAATTTTTCGGCCCGAGCCCGTGACGCCTAATCCATAAATCTCAATACGTGTTTCCTTTAACTGTTTTATCAACGCCCGGTAACAATCCCGAGACGCTTTGACTGGATCGCCATTGGTACGCAGATACTCCGCTGCCAGGATTTTCAAATCGGTATCGCGGAGCAGGATGGCCTTGGTGGTGGTGGATCCCACATCCAACCCCAGGATGCAGCGGTCCCCCGTCCGGGCTTTACCTCTCTCCTGTGTTTTAAATTGTACGCGATTGGCAAAGGTCTCTAAGGGCTTATGGAAATCAAACTGGGACTGATGGGTACGAAACAAGGTCTTCAGGTCTCCCCATGTCCGGCAATCATGATTCCATGCCCATAAAGCGGAACCCAGAGCTTCGAAATAGGATGCTTCCTTGGGAATGATCAATTCATCGATGTGGTGCTTGAGATAATCCACCATGGTCTGAATCCGGGTCGTGCCACCGATGAGCATAATATTTTTCTTTTCGGTATTTTTTAGAAGTTCCAGCACCTTCTTGGCCATCATTTGGCTCAGTCCGGCCACTACTTGTCCTTTGGGCACTCCAATATTGGTGGCGTGGGTACAATCACTTTTACAAAACACGGAACACCGGCCGGAGACATGATGAGGCGTTTCATTCCGACTCAATTGATTGGCTTCCTCCAATTGGACATCCATCCGTCTAATTTGTTGGAGGAAAAATTCCCCGGTACCGGAAGCGCACTTATTTCCTGTATAGACCCGCGTGATTTTGCCCTGCATATCCAGGTTATATAGAATAAATGTTTCACCCCCGGCACTGATCACGGCTTTAATTTCTTGGTTATTTCGGTTTACGTAAACGACGGCTTCTTCCACTGCCCGCGGCTCAGATATTCTATCCAGGTTCAAATACTCTTTAAATCGTCGCCCAGTGACGACGACCCGCGTCTCTGGAGAAATCGATAATTCCTCCAGCATTTCTTTCAGTGTTTTCCTGGGATTCCCGTCATGGGCCCGTAACCAGGTGTTTTGAACCGTGGGAAGCTGACTATTGGAGGTCAGCTTAACAATAGAGATTGTTGACGCCCCCACACATATACCTAGTGCTTTTTTCATCTCCCCTCCAGTTAAAAATGGAAGAACGTCAATACAGAAAAACAAACGAGGAATTCACAAGGTAGGGGTACTTACGTCAAATCGATTCGGAATACTAGAATTTG
>CAZHTM010000098.1:0-4461 GCA_964535735.1 uncultured bacterium | reverse complement strand
ATATTAAATCTGGCTTCAGTTCATCATACTTTGTGAATTCCCAAGATACAGATACCTCGACAGGTGAAAAACCGAACCCGCCTAAGCCATAGGTGCCAAATCCGGTAATCTCTGGTGAATAAACATAAATTCCACCTGTGCCAATTTCCACTATAGGAGAACTGCCTCCTACAGCTATAGCGGAAAATGGCCCACTATAATCGTCGTTTATATTCGTCCAGTTTCGGAAACCACTCAATTGTATTCCATACCAGGTTTGTGCATATTCAACCAAACTGGTTGTTACGCCTTTGAATATGGCATCTTCTGCCACACCTTCAGGTGGATAACCGTGAAACTCGAATTCACCACGCTCCATAGTTGCAAAATCATAGACTATTTCGCTACCCTCTTGCCACCAAGTGGCAAATATCAACGAAAAACTTTTAGAGCCTCCTTCCGTATATCCACCGGCCTTGAATCTATCAGGAGGACAAGGTTCTGGAAAAACCAAGCCTTTGTTGAGTATATACCCCATTGGCGGTGGAGTATATGGTGGCATCGGAGTCCCTGTTGGTGGCGGTGTTGGAGGAGGATTCCACGGGGGACGTGGTGTGCCGGTTGGTGGTGGTGTTTGCGGAGGTGGTTCCATCCCACTCGGATCCACCGAATTCACCACGTTCCCGCCGACATACGCATACGGCGGTTGGCTCGCCACCGGATCCACGCTCAAAAACGTGCCCGTTTCCGGGGCGTACCACCGCGCCCGCAGGTAGAGCAGGTCAAGGTCGTCTTGCCACCATTCGCCGGTATATCCATAGTGATGAGTGAAACGTGATACGTGAAGAGTTGGATTGCCGTACGGGTTGTATTCGTTGTACGTAATAACCGTTCCATTTTCATCCACCGCCTGCCGCACGGAACCGAGACCATCCGCCAAAAGATAGCGAATCTCTCCGGTGATATTCTCCGTCACGATAACACCCGGCAGGTGGAGATATGTTTCGCCGGCGCTCGTTTGGATGACTTCCGGCAATCCCTGAATGTCCAAGACGAAGGTGGTGGTAACACCGTTGGTAGTTGTGTCTAATTCTCTTGTTTGAAAATAATTAGTTCACGGTTATTATCGTTGTACACCGCTAAAAATTCATCCGAAGCGGCGATTTTGTCGTAATCAGAGGAATTGCTCATTTCCAAATAGCCAACCTTTCGACCTGTTTTAATATCTGTGGCAACTATTCGCCCATCAGATTGGATTGTATAGTTGGTATTCGTATTGACAGCGGTTCTGTAGAGCCGGTTATAATTGGGAGGAAGTATGTCGCCCGGGTTTTCTTCCTTGCTTAGTAAATCTCCCGTTTGGGCATCCAAAATAAAAATATTTTTTATAAAACGGCTGGATGTACTTTGACTGAATACTTTAAGCCTGTCTCCCTCAACAAAAACATGCATACCTCCGCGTCCTTTTGGAGGTCGTTGTTGATATTGCCAAACTATTTTCCCTGTTCTCAGATCATAAGCCAGCACATCGTCAATAAAACCGACATACGCCCGCTTCCGGTCGGCATCCAAAGACCTCGATTGAGCAATTCCTTGAAAAATAAATTGTTCTGATGTCGCATCCAATACGGTCAACGTTAACCCGGCTTTGAAAACAACCAAATTTTGATCCACAACCTTAATATGATACACGTGACCTTGAACTGACCAGGATGAAATTCGGTTAAGCGGTAATGAATTTTTAACAATCTGAGTTTGGGGAGACACAATCGGTTTGATAGGATGCAAAAATTGAAAAGAGGATGTATCTCCCCATTCAAGGTACCCCCAAACACCCCAAGTACAGATAACCAAAAGTGAAAAAAAGGCTATGACAATAAAATGAAATTTAGACCATTTTTTCTTCTGAACCATATACCATCACTCCCGCTTCAACCATAATTGTAGTGCTCGGATTAGTATCCTTACTTGTTCGACTCATTCCAACGTAACCATCACATTATTCAGAGCGTAGATTGCATTCCCGAAAATACTCTGTGAAATAAGTTTTATGCTTTTCCCATGTTGACCAGAGTTCGGCGCGGGCAGATGCTCGCCGCGATGCTTGCCCAAGCACATCAGTAAAATCGTTAAGGACGGGCTGATCGAAAGGAAAAGGTAAATGATTCCCGTCATAAATATCCTGAGCCATCCTTTGAATTTCAATGTCTGTAACTTTGCCTGATTCTTGACCGGTATCTGTATACCACTCGTGATCACCGCCGGGAACATCAGGTGAAAGATAAAAATATTGTGTTTTGAAATAAGTATATGAGAGTGTTAGAAGTTCCTTCAAAGGGGATTTAACGTTTTTCCCCAAAAGTTTTAATAGAGGGAAATCAACCCCTGCTCCAAACAATCCATAAACGCCGTCCCCGATAATTGGGTCATCCCCTTCTCCTCGGACGTAGACATTTCCCCGTCCTAATTGAAGCCAGTTCGAATTAGCACCTATTGTGATCCCAGTAAAAATTCCTTCGTAATCATACACAATATCGCTTTGACTCTTGAAATTATGTAAATTAGAATAAGCACCGATTATCCCTACTTCATCCACACCGGTACCAATTTGAAAATCAAAGGTCAGATGTGCATTACTCCAGCCAGCAATTTTTTTCTCGATTTCAGCAAGCCAGTTTGTAGTAAAATAAAATGCAGCCCGTTCCATCGTGGCAAAGTCATAGACAGTCTCAAAACCTCCTGTAAAAGGGAAGAGCAAAGCAAAATTAACATAGGTTGAGTACCCTTCTGCATATCCACCTGCTTTAAATTTACAATAATCGCACTCATTAGGCGGAGTCATCCCACTCGGATCCGCCCGATTCACCACATTCCCGCCGACATACGCATACGGCGGTTGGCTCTCCACCGGGTCGACGCTGAGGGAGGTGCCGGTTTCCGGGGCGTACCACCGAGCCCGCAGGTAAAGCAGGTTAAGGTTCTCCTGCCACCACTCGCCGGTAAAACTGAACCGGGTAGCGCCGGGACTTTGGTCAGTTGGGTTGCCCGCCACGCTTGCGGTAACGATCACGCCGGATAGTTATGGTTTTTCACTTCCTAAAATATCTACCCAAACCGGATTGATATTCATATTATCATTACTGATAACCTTCTTAATCTTCTTGTTCGAAACATCTAGCACATAAATTTCAGAGAGGCTACTCTCATTGAAAGATTGTAACAACAAGTTTTTCCCATCCGGTGACCAATCAGCAATTGTATAAAAATTTGCATCTGTTAGTGGTTTTTTATTTTGTCCATCATCATCGATAATGAAAATGTTGTGACTTAGTGGTGTCCCAGCAGTGAAAACAATCCTATTATCCACTGGCGACCAAATAGGACGATTAATAATCCATTTAGCATCCACTATGGCTGTTTCCTTTTTTTGAGTAACATCAAAAACATATAATTTCTTATACATGGGGAAATAATACTGTTTTGATGCTTCTGAATCTAGAGAACCCGTATAAATAAGTTTTTTCCCATCCGATGACCAATCCACATTTATATGTTCATGCTCACTATTGCTGTATAGCAACTTGCCCGAAATTGCATCAATGAGAAGCAGAGAACGCCTCTGATTGTCTTTGCTTCTACAAATGCCTGCAAGTTTCGTCATATCAGGTGACCACTGCATATGTGAACAAAACCAATCTTGGTAATTAACCGTCTTGCGGATATCTGAGCCATTAGAATCCATAGAATAACTTTCTGCATTAAGTACATCATTCCCTGGAACAGAAATGAATAAAATACCTTGACCGTTGGGAAACCATTCAGGCGCATAATTCAAACTATTGCTGTTCGTCAACTGAGTAGAGTTTCCAAGTAAGTCAACCGCGGATATTTCTATATTCTGAGGGAGCATCCCACTGGCATAAAGTAATCTCCGATGTTTTGTCGACCATGCAAAAAATAATCCGTAAGTTGGATCTACATTCTGCCCCAGCGTTAAATATCGTTCTCGCCCGGTTTGCAAGTCAAACAGATATAAACCACCACTTTCATCATTGGGCTTCATTGAGAAATATACAATTCCCGGCGAACCTTGTGGTATCAAGCGTGGTATTGGCGTTGATGGAGTTGAACTACAAGATATGGTGATAAAGACCATCAATAACAATACAAGCGTTAGCATTTTTCTTTTTCGCATATATTGAGTTCCTCTATTGACTATTTGTGTAACATGCAAAAGATCCCCTACACGGAAGTTGACTTTCGTAAATGTATGGAGTTACTTTTCCAGTGTTAAAGCAAGTACTTATTCTAGAGCAATATCTACCATTTCCGATAGTAGGATACGCCGGATAAACAATTGGAATTTCAATCAACTTGCCAAGTTGTTTGGTTAGATAGAACGGTGAAATCTGTAGATCTCCATTATTATATATGTGATATGTCCGAATAATTGCTCGCTTTCCTCTATTCCCTTCTATATTT
>CAZHTM010000097.1:0-4685 GCA_964535735.1 uncultured bacterium | reverse complement strand
CCCGGGAAATTGAGTTTCGGAATGTATACTTTCAATACGATGATGGCGATGATCGTGTATTAAAAAATATCTCCTTTACAATCCCAAAAGGACAGGTGATCGCTCTGGTGGGAGCGAGTGGCGCCGGAAAATCCACCATCGCAGATCTGATTCCTAGGTTTTATGATGTTACCGATGGTTCCATCCTGATTGATGGAGTAGACATTAGACAGGTTTCCATCCCCTCTCTTCGTTCCCAAATCGGAATAGTCTCCCAGGAAACCATTTTGTTTAATGATACTGTCCGGGCCAATATTGCCTACGGGTCCACCCACACTAACATGGACTTGATTGTAGAAGCCGCCCGGGCAGCCAATGCACTGGAGTTTATTGAAGAATTACCCGAGGGATTTGACACCATCATTGGTGAGCGGGGCACGAAATTTTCCGGCGGACAGCGGCAGCGCTTGGCCATTGCCCGCGCCTTGTTAAAAAATCCGCCCATTTTGATCCTGGATGAGGCCACCTCATCCCTGGATACGGAATCGGAGCGGCGTGTCAATGAGGCCATTCAAAAGCTGATGCATGATCGGACCGTTCTAGTGATCGCCCACCGTCTGAGTACAGTGCGTTTTGCCCACAATATTATCGTTTTGGATCGGGGAGAGATTGTGGAAACTGGTTCTCATGATACCCTGTATAAAAAACATGGTCTTTACCGAATGCTCTATGATTTACAGTTTAAACCCAACTTGTCTGTCAAAGATTTGGGGTCTGTGTAAACGAGAAAAAGTATTACTTTTCCAAGTTCCCCGTGTCCCTTTTCTAAGCATTTTGAAGGTCACCCACACGAACACCATTTATTAACGAAGCCATTAAAGGATCGCATAGTATGGAATTCCAAAAACCTGAAGGAAAACTTGGCGTATTAATCCCTGGAATGGGGGCGGTTGGCAGTACATTTATCGCCGGTGTCGAAGCCATCAAGCACAATTTGGGCAAACCTATTGGCAGCATGACCCAAATGGGCACCATACGATTGGGAAAACGCACTGAAAATCGAGTTCCATTGATTAAAGATTTTGTTCCCTTATCCGATCTGGACGATCTGGTTTTCACCGGATGGGATATCAATCAGGAAACCCTCTATGATATTTGTTTGCGGACGGGTGTATTAGAACACTCCCTGATCGAATCCTTAAAAGAACAATTGAAAGCCATTGAAGTGTTGCCAGCCGTTTTTGATAAAGATTATGTCCGCCGCCTGGAGGGGAATTATGTGAAACGTGGCGCAAACAAGATGGAACTGGCGGAGCAGGTTCAAGATGATATTCGCCGATTCAGCCGTGAAAACCAGACTCGGGCGAATGTCATGATCTGGTGCGGAAGCACAGAAATATACATCACCCCAAAAGACGTCCATTCAACTCTGGAAAAATTTGAAAAGGGATTACGAAACAACGACCCGGATATTTCGCCTAGCATGATTTACGCTTACGCGGCCCTTAAAATGGGAATCCCATTCGCTAATGGTACGCCCAGCCTTACCACAGACATTCCGGCGTTGTTGGACCTGGCCAGCCAAACCGGCAGTCCCCTGGCTGGTAAGGATTATAAAACCGGTCAAACGCTGATGAAGACTATCATTTCTCCGGGATTGAAAGCCCGTCAAATCGGCATCAGCGGGTGGTTTTCTACCAATATCTTAGGAAACCGTGATGGCGAAGTGCTTGACGATCCGGACGCGTTCAAAACCAAGGAAGTCAGTAAACTGGGTGTTCTAGATTACATACTACAACCGGAACTTTATCCTGACCTGTATGGCGATATTTATCATAAAGTCAGGATCAATTATTATCCGCCCCGCGGAGACAACAAAGAGGGTTGGGATAATATTGATATCTTCGGCTGGTTAGGATACCCCATGCAGATTAAAATTGACTTTTTATGCCGTGACAGTATTCTGGCCGCTCCCATCGTGTTGGACTTAATTCTATTTTTAGATCTCGCCAAACGAGCGGAGATGAAAGGAATCCAGGAATGGCTTTCTTTTTATTTCAAGAGCCCTATGACGCTTCCCGAATTATATCCAGAACATGATCTCTTTGTTCAATTAGCCAAATTGAAGAATACGCTTCGCTATATCATGGGAGAAGAATTAATTACTCACCTGGGGCTGGACTATTACGAAGACTAATTTATGAAATTAATCATCATCGCCGCCGGTGAAGGATCCCGAATTCGCTCCCGGACCGGCGAGCGCCCCAAATCTCTAATTTCGATTCAAGGAACACCTTTACTGGACATCCTCATCCAAAACGCTGCTTCTGTCGGTTTATCCGGCGTCGTAGTGGTGACTGGTTACCATCACCAGGACCTGGATTTCCATGTACAAAATATGGATGCCCCTATTCCCATAGAAACTGTGTACAACCCTGATTGGACCTTGGCCAATGGTGTTAGTGTTCTGGTGGCTCGGGACCGAATCCCAGAGGATGAGGCGTTTATCTTGAGTATGAGTGACCATTTCTATGAAATGGATTTCTTAAAAACCGTGGTTCAGACGCCCCTGGAATCCTTTATTGCCCGGGTCGCCGTTGACTTCAACATCCAGCGGATTTTTGATCCGGATGACGCCATGAAAGTAACGGTTGATCCCCAGAATCGCTCCCGGATCACGGCGATGGCTAAAACTCTTCCGGTATACGACGCTGTGGATTGCGGAGTCTTCCACTGCCATTATGATTTCTTCGCTACCCTGGACGCCGCCCAAAACCAGGGAAATACAAGTCTCGCCGATGCCTGCAATCGATTAATCCAAACCGAACGAATGGGCGGAATCGACATTGGAAACCGCTTTTGGCTGGACATAGACATTCCGGAAGCGCTGGATCAATTGCACGCCCATTTCGCATGATCACACAATCCGCATCTGAGGCGTTGCCCCTGGACACTCCTGTTTATTATTATGCCAACCAAGTCTACCAATACTCTTTCGCTAAAGCCATCTACAGCCGGTTAGGCGGGTGCTTTCTGGTTCGGAATCGCCACCGGAAATACCGATTCCTCTGGCATGTCAGAGCATCTCAAAGAAACGCAACCTATGATCCTCGGTTTAAAGAAATCCCTCCGATTAAAATTTTCAATGTACGTAAAGCGCCGTTTCCCGATCCGGGGATTCTGATTTCCAACAGCAATTCAGTCATCCGCAAGGGAAATGATCGTTGCCATACCATTTTTATGGGTCATGGAACCGGAGACAAGCGGTACGGGGGTAATCAGCACAATTTATTATCCTACGATTTCCATTTTATATCCGGTCCGAAGCACATGGAAAAACTAAAGGACAGCGGGATTCATATTCCCGCTGAGCAATGTATTCCCATCGGCAATCCCCGATTCGATGACATTGTTAATCGTACCATCGATAAAAATAGATACCGTGAGCAATTGGGAATAAAAGACCGTCAGCGGAAAACCATTCTTTATGCACCTACTTGGCAATGGGGAGCGGGGACCCTCCATCAGCATATTCAGTCCTTTATTAAAGAGATTACAGAGGAATACAATTTGATTGTCCGACCCCATTATTTTGATCGGAAATATATTTTGAAATATCAGGCCTGGACTAAATTCAAAAGATATGAGCATGTTTATTTTTCCAATCCCGCCAATATCCTGACCAATGACACTATGAATGATTTTGCCGTATCGGATATGTTAATCAGTGATACATCCTCTATTTTATATGAATATTTGATTACGAAGAATCCCATTATCGTCATTGATAATCATTATAAAGAGGGGCATCAAATGCCCGCATCTATGGATATCAAAACGGTCGCCCATATGTTTGATGGTATGCGGCGGTCCGGGATTAAAGAGGTAATCGATACCGCATTTAAATACCACGATCGTAAAGCATACGCCCGGATGTTGAACGACTGTTTTTACTTTAATGACGGTCGCAGTCTTGACCGAATTATTGAATTCTGTCAAACCCTGTCCTAAACCTATAAATCATGTCACGTATTGATCCGTCGGCCATTTTTCCGCTTATTGATTTCAACATGAATAAACGAGTAGAGTTACCAGGAACGTTTCGAGGGTAGGGATGGAAAAAATTCGAATCGTGTTTGACAGTTATCATTTATACCATTTGCCTCAATTTGAACCGGTGATTGAAAAACTGATACCCAACCCCCAATTTGAAGTATATCTCACATATTCCAGCTCAATTCCTGCTGAGGAGAAAGCGCTTTTACGTCAAATTCTGCCCCGATTTTCAACACCCATTATCACGGCTGACACCGAATCCGACCGAGCAACAAAGATCCGATCTCTGGAACCTCATGTCTTTATCTGCGGATGGTCGCGTTATTCACTACCCGACTTTGTTACCGACCAAACATTGGTGGGAATGATTTACCACGGAATTGGTGTCAAACCTTCCTATTGGGAGGACCACCATCCTCGGTTGGATATTCGATTTGTTGAAGGTCCCCTGCGGATTAAGCAATTGACCCAATACGGAATTCAATCTGAACTACGCCTGACTGGTTTTGCCAAGCTTGATCCCCTTTTTATCCCCAACGCTATTCATAGTGATGTTATTGCAGATAAATTGGATTTGGATCCAAATAAACCGACGCTGTTGTACGCACCTACATTTTATCCCAGTTCATTGGAAAAATTCGGACGTCAAC
>CAZHTM010000096.1:2544-4824 GCA_964535735.1 uncultured bacterium | reverse complement strand
AAAGGGGGATTTAGGGGGGATGTCAATACCGGTGAAATCTCCTGGAGCTGCGACGGGATACCATGCGTAAATGGCTGGTTTTTATAAGGCTGGAACTGGCAAATTGAACATTGTTTCATTATGTATAAAAAATTTTCTTAACTCCCTTGTTGTCAAGTGATTACAGCCAAATTAGTAACTATTTTTGTCTATTGAGCCACAAATACTATTGGTGGACGGGGTAAGCTGCTATTCGAGAGGGAGGGAAAGGGCGAAGGAGTTTCCTGTGGGTTCATTTGGCTCAACCCAGACGTTGCCACCATGAGATTGAGCAATGCGCTTGACAATAGCCAGTCCCAATCCGCGGCCTTCCGTTTTACCCAATTGAAGATTGCGAACAAACACTGACTCCCGGTCTTTGTCTGGTATGGTTGCGCCAAAGTCTTTTACCATCACAATCAGTTGATTATCCTTTTCAAATGCTTCGATAATGATTTTTTTACCGTCGGCGGCATATTTGATGGCATTACTAATGTAATTTTTAAATACTTCTTCAATTATGGGGTTGGCGAGAATTTTTTGATCTTCTTTAATATTAATTTCCACCTCAATTTCATTTGCCTTGAGCGCTGATTTAAAATTGTCTAAAAGATTATTTATGATGGAATATAGATTTAATTCACTTTTCTCAATTTTTTCATCTAAAGACACTTTTGATAGGGTCGTGGCATTAGCGATTACACGAAACAGGCTCTCGCTGCTGTTGTAAACCATTTGACATAACTCATCTTCAGGATCTTCTTTAACCATCATCTCCGCGATTCCGTAAATAACTCCAGCTGGATTTTTCAGGTCATGCGTAATAATGTCCAGCAATAATTCCTTCATATTGTTGGATAATTCCAGTTCATTCGACAACTCCCGGTATTTCTGTTCGGAAGCTTTCAAAGACTGGACCGCGTTATTGATGTTTTCGGCCATAATATTAAATGCGCGCGCAAGGTCTCCAACTTCATCGCTGGTATTAACATCAATCCGTATATTATGGTTACCGGCAGCCATTTCGTTAGCTGCTTTTTGTAATTTAACGATTGGCTTTGAAATATAATTACCGCCAAGCCAAGACAGACCCACGCCGAGGATAAGAATAATCAAGCCGATAGATAAGGACGTATATGTATTGTGGGCGATTCGCTGATGCATCGGTGCCAGGGAATATCCGATATAAAGTTTTCCATAATTATCTCCCTGGAATTCAATGGGAATTGATCCATGCAAGGTAGCATTTTCTTCATAAAAGCCATTATGCGCAAGAATCGACGTGGTATCCAGAGGCGCATCCGCGTTATCATAGGACGCGAACAGTTCGCCATCACTGCCATAAAGCAACACATAAACAATGCTGGAGTCCCTTTCCAGCCAGTACATGGATTCCTGGATCGCGGCATAGGAATTCAGCCCAAGAGCCACTCCGGTGCTGAGTGCTATTAATTCCGCAGTGCTATCCAGACGCTCAATCAACGCGTCATTGATTTGTTTTTTCTGTTGAGCCGGAAAGTAGAAAAAAGTAAACAGGACCGTGACACTAACCGCCAAAAAGGTAATTCCGATAAATTTCCTACGAATATTTAACCGGCATAAAGTCATAGCTGTTTATTGAATTTTCTTTTTGATTTACCAGTATGCGCAAATAAATATTTTTCGTGGTCGAAAGGGTATTTGTCAACCGTCAGGATTTTGACGTTGGTAGTAATCTCGTCCACCGGGAAAAAAGCAATAGCTCCTCGATGGGTTAACACATATTCTTGTAGGGTCTTATCGTCCGATATTTCTACCGGCGGTGATGCCGTACGGCCGGAAAATACGTACCGGATCCATTGTTTCTTAATTTTGATGTAAGATTTATTCAACAGAATCTGATAAAACACCTCAGCCGTGGGGTGATGTTCTACCAGCGTTACCGGGGTGCCATCGGAAAAGGTCGTTAGGCTTCCGTTATACAGGTGTTCCAGATCCTCCCGACTGATATCGGCAATGGGATTTTCCGGGTGTACGATAATAACAATTTGACCGAATGCAATGCAGGTAATGCAGCAAATCAGAAAAGTGATCCGAATGGAAAATATAGGATGTTTAACCATGATCAAAATGCTACCGCGACAGACGTGACAAAGGAGGAATACCGTTCAGTATGGAATTCGATGTTAGAAGTTGTGACTTCCATTTTCCAATAGATGGACGGCGTTATGCTGATGTTTAACCCCGCTGTAAGCGATTCTCCGACAGGAATGGAACCATCGG
>CAZHTM010000096.1:0-2444 GCA_964535735.1 uncultured bacterium | reverse complement strand
GATGTTTGCCATATACAGAACCGGGTAAAAAAGTGGAAAGGTAGGTTGGGGTAGCGTCATATGTGAGACCATATTTCCCGAAGGGAACAACGATTTTCCCCATCTGCAAACGCAGAACTTGGGAATGTTTGTATTCCAACCATCCCTGCGCCAGATAGATTTTGCCCGATCCTTCACCGCCTGCCTCAAGATTAATCCCGTGTTCCCATTCCATTTCAGTAAACAGTCGGAAGCGGTCATCCAATTTGTAGATGGAAATAATATTCAGGTGATGCTGATCAAACGTCCAGATTCTTCCCGCGCGGTCCCGGTCATTCACCTTTGCTTCGAGGTCAAAATATCCATAAATCTTCAACGGAGTGGCATAAAGTGTTGCCGTAGCCAGCAGGCAAATAACGGGTAGATATTTTTGCACCAGAGCTTTCATTCTTAACCTCGTTTTGTTTCAAAGCAGAATTCAGGGAATGATAAAAAGTACCGGGATTCCCCCCAACCATACAGATTATTTAGCCTCATCAACTTCGTAAAACCCATGTAAATTATCCAAACAAAAAATAAAGGACCAAATTAGGATGAACGGAGACAATGCGAGGGATGAGAACGTGAAATACGTATCGTGTAATCCGGCTAGATGAGCACCAACAATGAAATCCAATCTTTTCTCAATCATGATAAGTCGGAAAAGGGACAGGAATGAATAAAACTCTCATGGTCGTCTGGATCCTCTGGTTCGGTTTTGAAATCATACTAAATCGATTGCACCGCGCTGAAAAATCCGGGAGCGAATCCAAAGACCAGCAATCACTCTCTATTATCTGGCGCGTGATAGCCTCGGTAATGTTTATAGGCATCTTTGGATCAATGATGTTCCCCCGACCTATCGGCCAGTCTCCCACGGTGCCTTCGGTAGGACTCACGCTCCTGATCCTGGGATTGATTCTTCGGAGTTGGGCGGTGATTTCTCTTGGACGTTGGTTTACCGTGGATGTGTCCATTCATGCCGACCAGTCATTAAAGACGAATGGCCTCTATCGTTGGATTCGCCATCCGGCTTATACGGGTGTCCTCCTCGCGTTTTTGGGGTTTTCTCTGTCTCTGAATCAATGGGTAGCCCTGATCGCAATTCCCATTCCCATTACTCTGGCGATGTTGCATCGGATTCGGATTGAGGAGATTGTGCTAATGGAACATTTTGGGGACCGATATCGAGAGTATAAGCAGCACACCTGGAAACTGATTCCTTTTCTGTATTAAGTCCCTTTGGTAAAAGGTCCCGACCCCCAAAGAGGTATATCTGACATTTTCCTGCGTTTGAGTCAACCCCTTCTTTTACTGTAGCCATTCCATCCTGGACAGTAGGCCACAACCAGGGTAAATTGCCCAAACCAAGAGGGGAATAATTTCCGGTTCGTTAGGAGGTTACAATGGCAGAACATATCTGGCATAAAATATTGGATAGTCCGGATACGCTTCCGGAAGGACGGGTTACCACCGTTGTTGTAGGTCATAAAAGCATTTGCGTCACCCACTACGATGGGAAAATTTGTGCTCTGGAAAATCGCTGTCCTCATCAGGGAGGTCCTCTGGGTGAAGGCAGTATTGAAAAAGGATTGTTGCGTTGTCCCTGGCATGGATGGGATTACGACCCCTGCACGGGTTTGGCTCCCGGCTATGATGATGGTGTAGCCGTTTACCCCGTAGAAGAACGTTCGGATGGCGTATACGTCCAACTCCCGCCGGAATCGCTGCCCGTCACGACAATATCGGATATCATGGTGAAAACCATGATCGCCTGGGGCGTGGATACAGTTTTTGGCATGGTAGGGCATTCCAATCTAGGATTTGCGGATGCGCTCCGCCGGCAGGAAGAACAAGGGAAATTGACGTATATCGGGATTCGGCACGAAGGCGCTGGCGCTTTTGCCGCTTCAGCTTACGGAAAGCTGACGGGACACCCAGCGGCTTGTTTTGCTATTGCCGGGCCGGGATCTACCAACATGTACACGGGACTCTGGGACGCCAAAGTGGACCGGGCACCGATTTTAGCTTTAACCGGTCAGGTGGCCACCCAGGTGGTGGGCACGGGAAATTTCCAGGAAGTTGATTTGGTACGAGCCTTTCAGACCGTGGCCGCGTTTAATCACCGCGTACAAAAGGATAGTCAGCATGCGGAATTGATGAGTTTGGCGGTCAAGCATGCTCTCCTGAATAGAGATGTGTCCCACCTTACCTTTCCGGATGAAATCCAGGAGTTACCTGCGGGTGATGAATCGCCTCAAACCCCTGAACATCGAATCACATCCATGGGGATCGCTCCTCCTCGGGAAAGTCTTGATCAGGCGTTGACGATCCTGAAGCATTCCCGGCGGCCGGTTATTATCGTAGGTCATGGCGCCCGATTCGATATGCCGGCAATTTTGGAATTTGCCGAACAGTTGAATGCC
>CAZHTM010000095.1:0-5128 GCA_964535735.1 uncultured bacterium | reverse complement strand
TCTAATTCTATTCTGGCAATTTTACAATTAAGTCTAATGGGTGGCGTCGGGGGTGAGTATTTATTAAGCGAACCCTCAGAATTTTCCGTTTCTTAACCACCATGATTTTCTCAAAATATATTTACCGGCACATGTAATTTCGTCTGTGGAGAATCCTACCGTATTTACCTTGGCGGGGGTGAGTTATGCTGTACACGCCACTCCCATTCTTAGCGACATTTCCCTGGACATCCATTCCGGTGAACATTGGGCGTTGATGGGGCCTTCCGGCGCGGGGAAGTCCACGCTGTTACGTTTATTTAATGGCCTCATCTCTCCAACTTCCGGTGAAATTCGGTTTCATGGTCAACCGCTGGAGGTCGTGAATATCCACCACTTGCGGCAAAAAGTCGGTATGCTGTTTCAGGAGGCGGTCATGATCAATGGGACGGTGCGGGATAATCTAACCCTGCCCCGGAAATGGCGACGACCGGAGCCGGATTATTCCAATGAGCGATTGGCAATGCACCTGGAACGGGTTGGCCTGTCCCCGGATATTTTGAAGGCGCAGGCCCGGTCACTTTCTGGCGGAGAAAAGCAACGCGTAGCCCTGGCTCGGGTGCTGTTGAATGACCCGGAAGTGTTGCTCTTGGATGAACCCACCGCTAGTCTTGATCCGCCCCTGGCGCGGAAAATTTTACGCCTGATTGCCCACCTCCAATCAGACTTAAACCTCACGGTAATTCGGGTTTCCCATCATCCGGAACTGGTGAGAACCCATTCAGATCAGATTGTATTTCTGAAAGACGGGCGCTTGGTGGAGCAAGGTCCAATCGCACTTCTGGACGATCCCCAAGAATCGGCTTTTCAGAAATTCCTGGAGGAAGCGCGACCATGACCCAGTCCTTTTATAACCTCACCTGGACGGATGTGTTTGCCTCCATGATTTTGGTTTTATTCAGTGTGGGACTGTTGAAATGGTGGAAAATCGGGATGGAAAAAACCCTGTTGATTGGAACTCTCCGCACGTTCGTTCAACTTTCGGCCATGGGGTACATCCTGACCTATTTTTTCGGACAGCAGCACTGGCTCTTCATGGTGGGATTGGTATCCTTGATGATTCTGGTGGCCAGTTTTGAGGGCTATCGGCGACAGAAATCCAGCCTCCAGATTCCTCACTATTTTGGGATTATTACCGGCGTCTTGTTTCTTACCGTATTAATTGTTTTAGGAACGGTGCTGGGCTTTATCCTCCATGTCAAACCCTGGTATTACCCCTACGCCATGATCCCCATCGCCGGGATGATTATCGGAAACGCCCTGAATACCACCACCCTCACGGTGAATCGGTTTGCGGGGGAATTGGAACACCGGGAACAGGAGATTGAAATGCTCCTGTCTCTTGGCGCGCCGCCCCGGGCTGCGATTCATGACGCGCTCAGGGAATCGGTGAAAGCCGCCCTTATGCCGACAATCAATTCCATGATGATGGTAGGACTGGTGCAACTTCCCGGCGTCATGACCGGACAGATTTTATCGGGAATCGATCCCCTGATCGCGGTCCGGTATCAGATAATGATCATGTATATGTGGGTCACGGCCTCCACCTTGACAAACATTCTGGTTTTGGCCTTGGTCTACCGCCAGTTTTTTACACCGCGCCATCAGTTAAAACGAACCCTGCTGCGACGATCTTAACGCTTGGCGAAGATGCGCCGGATGGCGTTCCGTTCTTCAGGACGGAAATACCCTGAGAGCCACAATCCCAACGGAAAAAGCATCGTCATGGCCAGTTGTCCCCACAAATTTCCGCCCCATTGACTCAGGGCGCCCCAGGTAATCACCATGAGCCCCGCCACGCGTAAGAGACGGGACCATTCATACTTCAGGGGATAGATCCGGCGGTTAATGATATACAATGTGAGGGCCATTCCTCCGAAGGAAATACAGGTGGCTACGGCGGCGCCGATCCCGCCCCAGCGAGGAATGAAAAGAATATTCAGCACGATATTCAATCCAGCGCCCAATCCCCGGATGATCGCCACATACCGGGACTGATCTTTCAGAAAAACACCCGGCAATTGCAGCAGATAGGCCGCATGAAACCAGTATCCCAGGGCGACCCAGGGAACGATGGATACCGATGACCAGTAGTTTGGTCCATAGAGGGTAATGGAGCCCACCTTCAGGCGAATCAAATCCGGTACCCAAACGACCATCAGAACCCATAAAAACGCTAAAAGTGTGAGGACGTAGGTTGTGATACGAACATAAAGGGACCGTTGGGATTCTCCGTCGCCTTCTTTCAGGAAAAAGGGCTGCCAGCCCATATTAAATCCCATCACCGCCAGAAGCATGAGCATTCCCAGCTTATATCCCGCGCTATACAAGCCCACCGTATCCGTATCTGTGAAATACAGTAAAAGATAACGGTCCGCCAGTTCCATGATCATGGCGAAGATTCCCGATGGAAGGAAAGGAAGCCCGAAGCGCATTAATGTCTTCCAGGTAGGCAGCGACCACGCTCGCCAACCCATCCGTTTCCAGAGCATGGGGAAAGTCATCGCGACCAGAGTACCGGACGTGATGACATTGCTCAGAAGCACCCCTTCAACGCCTAAATGGAATCGAAGGACTAGCAGGAGATTCAGACCCAGACTGGCTAGAACATTAAAAAGGCTGAAGCCGAGGAAGTGCGTCGGTTTTTGTTCCGACCGGAGAACCAACATGGGTATGGACCAGAGAACATCCAGGGCCAGGATAACGCCAAGATACGCCATAAATCGGGGATAGGTCCCGCCTAGAATCAGCTGGCTTAAGGGCAGCCGGAACGCGATAACAATGAGGGCAAAAAATATCGATGAGATTAGGAAAGATATCCAGGCTGTGGTGAGAATCGTTTTGCGCTGGGAGCCGTCCGCCGGGACGTACCGTTTCATCAGGGCCGCATCCAATCCATAATGGAGCACCACGTTCATGAACCCTAAAAATGTATAGGCCAGAGATATCAATCCGTACTCTGCCGGAGTGAATACGTTGGTGTATAGCGGCAGAAGGAGGAACGTGATGATCCGGGAAATGATATGACCCAAACCATAGATCAGAGATTGACGGGAGAGGGCTTTTAGTTGGGTACGCACGGATTAAAACGTTCGTTCCAGCGTGTCCCGGAACATGCCGCTGGCGCCGAAATTTTCTTTGAACCGGGCCAGTCCCATATTGGGTTCTTCATGCACAGTGAAAATTCCAAAGTCGAAAACGCGGAAATTTTCCCGAATGGCCCAGTCGAAAATGGAATAAAACAACAGATTTACAGGACGGACATCCGTGAAATCTTCGTTGTGGGAAATGTAAAAGGCCAGCACCACATCCCGGTTGCAGATAAAATTCACCACTCCGGCAATCATGTGATCATTCAAAAACGCGCCGAACAATCGAATATCCTGTGGAAACAGAGCTTTGAGCCGCAGCAACTCATCCAATGTATGGGTGGGCTCTACGCCGTGACGGATGCGCAGGTTGTTTTTCAAGATAGCATAGAACGTGGCGAAATCATCTGTTTCCCGAACGATGACGCCCGATTTTTCCGCTTTTCGCACGGCGCGCCGATGAGAGGGCTTGAATTTCACTAAATTTTCCTCCACGGAGGATTCCAGAAACAGAATCGAAGACACTTCCCTGTTCGCATAGGTAAAACCCTGGTGGAGCAGAGCGTAGTCAACATAATTACTGAGGCGCCGGTTATAAATCGTGGGTGGAAGCGTAAGTCGGATCGCGGAAAAACCGTGGGTTTTTCCATAGCGGGTCAGACTTTCCGCCAGGCCCAAAGCATCCTGAAACGAGAGATGTTCCGGAACCACCAGGGAGCCGTAGGATGATCCGGGATGGGACCAAAGAATCTTGCGCTGATCAACCACCCGTTCGGCGGCAGGAAAAAGGGCCAGGAGTTTTCCTTTCTTTTCAAACAGAAGGCTGTGATCCTGAAACCGTTGCGGTGGGTGATAGCTCAGGAATTTCCGGGTGTGGAACAGGGTGCCGTTATTAGAGTCAGCCACGAACCGTTCCCACCGGGATTCATCAGAGGTAGTGTATCGATGGATATCTATCATGTGATTGATGAACCGAAATTAGGGGGCGGAAGTTCCAAGGTCCAAACAGAGAACACACAAGATTGAGATGGACTCTTTCAACCAGTAGCCCTAATTTGAATGAAATAATTTAGGAATCAGAATGTCCCGACTTTCACTATCCCGTTCTGATCTTTCCCGTCGACCCTTCGGAGCACGGGGCATGATTTTGTTCTGGACACTGGTGGTGATTGTCATAGCCGGACTGATGCTGTTGGGAACTTTAGCCTATGTGAAAAAGTCCCAACGTCCCCCGGAATTAGAAGTTAGACCCATAGTTCCTCAGTCAGGCTCGGTGATGTTTTATGTACGCACCCGGGAAGGGAAAATTGTCAAAGGTCACTCCGTGGATGCTTCTGTATCTAATGGTGATACAGTATTTAGCGTTACCTATGATCCAAAAACAAAACTGTTCATAGCCCGGGATGTATTTACCTCCGATCAACTGGAAGCGACCATTGTGCATGGTGAAAATGTCACCAAAAAGATTATCGATATCAATGAGATTTCTACCATTGTACTCAGTGATTATTACAATAATGTGGTTTTAGTGAATGGTTCCTTGAGGATTAAGAAAGATAAACTCCAGTTTGAACTGAAAAATTTAGGCCAGGGGGAATATCGCGCCCAATCAGGGGTCTTGTTCTGGGACAATTCTTCTCTGGCGCTAAAACGAATTCGTAGCGACGAGGAAGTGCTGTGGGATGCCAAACGGGATCACCAGGGCGTTCCGGTCTATTCCGGAATGACGGTTCCCTTTAAGAAAGATTTTAAACTGGAGAAAGACGGTGAAAAGGAAAAAATAGAATTTACCTTTACCCGCAAAGTTAAGGGGATTTCTGCGGTAACCTTGAAATTATTCTCCGATTACGATGTGGACCAACTTATTGCCGTGACCGTGGATTAGTTGCTTTTTTTACCTTAAATGTGTTCGCGTTAACACGTTTATAGGCACTCATCCGTTATAACACAATTTGTGATACAACCAAAAATCTTCTTCCTCATTCAACAGATCTTAAATC
>CAZHTM010000094.1:0-5216 GCA_964535735.1 uncultured bacterium | reverse complement strand
TCTGATACTGTTACACTTACAACAATTCTATTATTCCTTGATGGGACAGTAGTGAAACGAGATGATTATAACACAGTCAGTTAATTTTTCATTCGGATTGCCAAAGAAAAAAGAAATCCCCGGAAAGGTACCAACCGTATCCAGGATGATGGCGCTGGCCATTTATTACGAACGATTAATGAAAGAAGGGATAATCAAATCGGTATCCGATATTGGCAGATTGGAAGGGGTCTCCCAGCAAAGGGTCAGCCAGGTGATGAGCCTTTTATATTTAAGCCCCAAATTACAGGAAAAAATATTAACTCTCCCCCGACAGTATCCTTATTCCAAATTCATATCAGCTGAAAAGGCAATCCAGATAGCAAAAGAAATAGATTTTGAAAAACAAGAAGTATGGTTCAATCGAAATTGGAAGTAAACAACTTCAATTGAATAATCTTTTGCTATGTCAATGAAGTGGACTATCCGGTCCAAATTGATCCAATTTGCGATTTAATAGACCCACTGAAATTAAATCGCCGGGAATCTTCCGCTTTCTTGGAGGCCGGATTTAATTTTTAGGAGGGACAGGTTTTCTTCATAACAGCTTCCGATGGAAAAATACGGGTTGAAGCTTTAACAAGATAATCATGTTTTGTTTCGGCATACCATGATAGAACCTGAAACGAGGATGAACAACTCATCCTTTCACCGTCTGGTCAGTAAGGACCGGTTAAACGGAATCCTGGCGCTTTTTGTGATCCAAAATGCCCCCAATACGCCTACGCCGTTCTCAATGTTGGAAAATTGGGTTAAATGCGCGGAAAAGCCGCTGTATTCATCGGGCGCATTCTGGCTCAACATGGTATAGTAATATGTTTCATCCAGCGACCATACTTCCAATTGCAGAAAAAGGGAATCGTACAGGGTGGGAAAATCGGGTGGGAGTTCACCAATGTTCATTAAAAAACCTACCTGCTGAACAACGGATGAAATTTCCACCGAACATGTTCGTTCTTTCGACGGAGGATCATCCCAGGTAGTACTCTCCCAAGGATCAAACCCATCGAACAACTGGATACGCAAAGACGATGTATCATTGACTCCCAAAAGATAAAGATGGGAGTCATACCCCATTGCATTCGGCGCTACATTCCAGGCAAACCGTAAAGCGCCGGTAGATGTTTGTGCGTCTCCGCTGTGGGTAATGGTGACTTCCCCGGGAACGATGATGGACGACCATACCGGGTCATATTCCGGATGAGTAACCCAGAGCTCTATAGAGTCGCCCGACTGTATAGTAAAGTTCAACTGGTAGGAAATATATACTTCACCGGTTTGAACACCCACATAAGTTGTGTCATGAATTCGGACTTCCACTTGCGCGCCTTCGATTCCATATCCCCTGTACCCTAAATCGCCGCAATCTTCGTTGGAAAATTCGGAACACCCGTAGATCGACTCCACATGCACAATATGAACCGAATCATCCGGAGTCAGCCCGCAGGATACCGCCAGCATGGTTTCATCCGGGTTACGCGAATAGTCGGGAGCTTCCGGCATGCAACCGGAAAACAGTCCTAAAAAAATCAACCATCGTAAAACCTTCATGTGGTCTTGAATCCTATCGTGATCATGGGCGGCATCTGGATTTCCGCATTATTTACCGAATCATAACGTAAGATATTTAATCGCCCATACATGTTGATTAAGTCCAGATACAATGTAAAGGTTTTTCCGCGGATTGTGACTTCACGGGAAAGGTGTACATCCAAACGATGGTAATCCGGAAGACGGAAACGGTTACGTTTTCCGTACAACGGCACTTCTTGCCAACCCACAATCGGCAAATATTGTGAATAGTACCCTTCCACCGGCGTATATGGCGTTCCCGTTTGATAAACAAATCGCCATCCCAATCGCCAGGCCTGTCCCAGGGAATGGCTGATGTGGATGGATAAATCATGGGTGCGATCAAAACGGGGAGGATAGGTTTGTTCCTGGATGGTTTTCAGTGTTTTGCTCAAGGTGTAAGCCACACTTGCACGGACGGGACCATATTCACGGCGGTAGTACAATTCTATTCCCCGAGATTGCCCTGTTCCCGCGACGAAATCAGGTTCCTCCGGCGTGTATTTTTGTGTATTGAATTCAACAATCCTACGAAAGGTACGGCTGTAAATCTCCACCCCCATTGTCAGACCGGCTACGGGCGTTCTCACAACCCCGATGCTGATCTGATCCGCCGTCATCACGCCCAAATCTTTCGGTGTGGGCAGCCAGGCTTCGAACATGGTCAGAAGAACTTCTTCATTGCCAACCGTCATAATACCCTGGTTTGTTCGATTCCACCCGAGGGTCAACCGTGCGTCTCCCGGCAGGGAAACCGACAGGCGCACTCTGGGGGAATGGCGAAAAACATCCTGATACTGGAAATATGTTAACCGATCTCCGATATCTATTTGACCAGAGCCAAAGATGGGCGCCTTCCCAAGGATAAAAGCCGACTGTTCAGTAAACCCGTCGCGGCCCAAATGCAGAGGAGTATAACTCAGTCCGGTAATGTCAAAATCAAGCACATAGAACTGGGGTTCTATTCCAACCTGGAGAAAATAATCCCCAAAAAATCGTCTGGTAATAAAAGATTTTAACTGCCACAGTCGAATGGCGTTGTTTATTTGAATGGTTGACACGGTGTCGGTGGGCAGCCACTGAGTATTGAACCGGCTGAAAGATAAGGATGCGTGAAACCTGAACTGCGGTGAAAGCTGGGCGTCATAGGCCAGACCCGCGGCACGGTTATTCCAGATTAGTTTATTTTCAGTGGTATCCTGATCCAGTTTCGATAAATCGTACACATCCGTTCCAAAGTATGTTGACAGCCTCAACTTTGACGTTGGAGTAGGCCGAAAAACCATTTTCCCGACCCCATCCATGAAATGATAGGGCAGTACGACTGACTCCGGCAGAATATGAAGATTCCGTAATCCATCTACAACCCAGTCCAGATAGGTTCGTCGCAGGGTGACCATGTAAGACCCCTTGCTCAGAGGACCTTCCACGCGAATGCGGGTCGCCACCAAGCTGGCGTTGACGTCAATAGACTGCGCGCTGGCTTTCCCGTCCCGGAGATTGATATTCACAACGGAACTCAGGTGATTGCCGTATTCGGGTTGAATACTGCCTTTTTGAATGACGACACTTTGAATTGCACCGGGATCAAATGTGGAGAATATGCCCAAGAGGTGGTAGGGATTGAAGACGGGAATATCGTCCATCAGGATCAGATTCTGATCCCGGTTACCTCCCCGAACGTAAAAACCCGTATTATAATCATTGGTGGGGACAATTCCCGGAAGCGTCTGTATGGCACGGAGTACATCCGGCTCACCGATGCCGGGCAGCCTGAGCATTAACGCTGACGTCATATAGTCCTGCCCAAGGGAATTCCCCGGGGAACTCATGGGAGCCGATACAATGACGGAATCCAACATCACCACCGCCGGTGTCAAAGGAATTTCCAGGGTGACAGTCTCATTTTCACCGAGTTCCAGGCTCCGGCGCCAGGAAGCGAAGCCGATGTGTTGGGCAATAAGAAGATAATGTCCGGCCGGTAGATCGGAAAAACCGAAAAAGCCGTTCCGGTCGGAGATGGCGCCGATGCCTGTCCCGTCGAGATAGAGATTTACATTTTCCAACGATTCATGGGTATCCCGATGATAGACGACTCCCCGAATTCCCGCCGCCGATAAGCAAACGGGTAACACAAACAGGACCAAGACAATTTTTATCGAATTCATATTTTCTTTTATGCGAAACAGGGATGCCGGTCATCGGGATACATATCCCCGATGACCGGCAAAGAATGCTTCAGTATTTCAGGTAGAATTTAACATCTCCCGGTTCATAGCGGTGCGGATTTGGGTGATTATACTCAACGGAAAGGATTCTTCCGATGAAATCATCATTTCCGGTTGCGGATACTCTGGCTTCATAATTCTCATGTAAAATGGTTACGGTATAATCCCGGCAACATCCATCCCGTTCAATAACGCCTACGCCTACATAATCGCCCCAATATGGCGTTTCCCATTCAAATAAATTATAATCACGATTGTACCAATTTCCCTCGTGATTTACGTCTTCTAATTCCACTGCCCGTTTTTTATGATAATATTCTCTAGTACCGGCAGAAACCATATATATTTCCGCTTTTCCTTTAAACCATGGTTCTTTATCATCAATTAAATACATTTTATCCATTATTTCCGTTCTTGCAGATGTTATTTTATTTAACCCTATATTTTCGTTATGTGGTCCTTCATTAAGACCCACGACAATAATCGGGTAATCAGGCGCCGTATTATCAAGTTCTAGCAATGATTGATTCCCAGTTGAATCAAATAATGTTAGCGTCGTTACATCAATATCATTGATTGTCAACGGTACGAACGTAACTGGTATTGTTTTGGTGCCAACCCAATCCTCAAAATCATGGATATACACTTGTAAATATTCTATGCTGTCCAATGAAGTAGTGAATGCCTGGGCATCTGCAGTTGTTTTACCTAACGTCCGGTTCAATTGAACTTGTTGTATTTTAGCCCGAAGAGTTATTCCGGATGGCGTTGGGATATCTGCAATCTTTGACCATAACGCATAAGGCTCATCATTCCTGTTTCGATCCGCTTCATTCCTAATAATCGTCGCCAATTCCGAATCTTCCATTGCTTTCGGTAGTAATGCAGCCAATTCGGATAAGGTACTTTCCATATCAGCCATTTCCGGGAAAGTCTGAATACCCGATGATTCGGTCCCTGTTAGTAACTGATTCCTGCCACACCCAGTGAAAACAATCATTAGTAAACTAACGCTGATTATTATTAATCCGATTATTTTTTTCATGATTACTCCTGTTTTGGTTTTTGTTGAACTTTCCAAAAGCAGGAAGTAAACTTGCTTCGCTTACATCCTGCTTTCAGGTTGTAGTAGTGCAGCCCTGAAGGTCATGTGGAAACTACCCTTCCAGGGCTGCTTTCTTCCGGAAGTTTAATTTTTCATAACGTTGTCCAACTTTTCATTATGCTTTAAACTTTTATCTTGAACTAACCATTCCAATGTGATCCGGAACAATGAATGCTGGAGCGCGGATGTTTTACGTTGCGTTTATTTCAAAAGCACGAGCTTCCGATTGGCGGTAAAACTCTCATCGGAGTTTAATGCCCTGGCGGTGAGGG
>CAZHTM010000093.1:0-5246 GCA_964535735.1 uncultured bacterium | reverse complement strand
TAGACAACGGGCATTCCGCCTTGCGAATAAATCCAAAATCAATCATTATTCAAAATCCATATTCAAAATTATTCCATGCTCTAAACTCAACTCAAAACGTAAAGAAACCGCTAAAAAGCATAAATAGAGTAAAAAAAATAATCGGGGTTTTGCAAGGAATATTTTTTATTGAGGTAGCAACTCAGGAGACGGGAGCCTGCTTGCGTCCCGATAAATATCAGGACTTCGGCAGGAAAAACGGGGAAACCGGAAGAGGAGGGAGGAAAAAGAAGGAAACCTCGATTAATGATCTGTAATGAACGGTACAAAATATACAGAAGCAATAACCGTCTCTGTATCTGTCATAATATTTAGAGTTATAGCATTATAAAAACGTTCGCATTTCTGTCATGGATGCCTGAGCTTGAAAGACTCTAACCATTCTATTTTTGGAAATTGCCAAAAACTATCTAACTTTTTGAGGCGTCTCCGTATCTTATTGTATATCTGCGTTTATCACTTACAAGGAAAAAGAATTCTCAGAAAGAGAGAAACAGAGAATTTTTGCGCATGTTTTCGTTTTTCTGTCGGATATGTAGGGGAGTATTACAGTGATACAAACTCACGTGTGGCGGACATTTCGATTTTCACATTCCTGTATCTTTATATATTACATCAGATATAAGAACAGCCGCTTGATAGAAGCGGCTGGTTGATTTTTCAGAAGTTCGATCCTGAGATGGTGGGCGCTGACGGGATCGAACCGCCGGCCTCCGCCTTGTAAGGGCGGCGCTCTGACCAGCTGAGCTAAGCGCCCGTATTAATAACTCGTTTGCCAAAATGAAGCGCAAACAAGGCCGCGAATTTACTTCGACTTTTTTACTTGTTTCCCGGACTTTTTCCTTAATTCTGCTACAACCTCCGGAATAGCGATTTCAATCACCTGCATAATTTCTTTCACAAAATGGATAGTGAGGTCCTTTTGAATATGTTCCGGGATTTCCTCCAGGTCTTTCCGGTTATGATCCGGTAAAATGATGGTCTTAATCCCGGCACGATGTGCCGCCGTGACTTTTTCCTTCACCCCGCCGATGGGCAACACATTGCCCCTCAGTGTAATTTCCCCCGTCATGGCCACACCGTTTACCACTGGCTTCCCCGTCAGCAGAGACACCATCGCCGTATACATGCTTACACCGGCTGAGGGACCATCTTTGGGAATCGCACCGGCGGGAACATGCACATGGATATCCGTATGTTCATGAAAGTCCTCCGGAATGCCCAAAATGTCGGTATGAGAGCGAACATACGAGAGAGCCGCCGTAGCCGACTCCTTCATCACATCGCCCAATTGTCCCGTGAGGGTGAGTCGTCCTTTCCCAGGCATCTTGGACGCTTCAATGAAGAGGATATCTCCACCCGCCGCCGTCCAGGCCAGACCCGTCACCACGCCCGGTTTCTCCGTCCGCTCAGCAATCTCTGAATAGAATCGCGGTGCGCCAAGATAGTGATTGACTTTTTTCTTGGTCACCCGGACTTTTTTGGCTTTGCCTTCCACAATATCCCGGGCCACTTTTCGAAGCACGTTGGCGATTTCCCGTTCCAGATTACGGACCCCGGCTTCCCGGGTATAGGAACGAATTAATTCCTTTAACGCATCTTCCTGTATGGCGACGTCCGACTTGGTGAGTCCATTTTCTTCAACTTGTTTGGGGACCAAATGACGCTGGGCGATTTTAATCTTTTCATCCTCAATATAGCCGCTGAAATCCAGAATTTCCATCCGATCTCTCAACGCCGGAGGAATGGCGTCGCGGTAATTGGCGGTGGCGATGAACATCACATTGCTCAGGTCAAAATCCACTTCCAAATAATGGTCACTGAAGGAATTATTCTGCTCTGGATCCAATACCTCCAGCATGGCCGAAGATGGATCACCGCGGAAATCGGATCCCAGCTTATCGATTTCGTCCAGCATAAACACCGGATTATTGGTCCCTGCTTTTTTAATGGACTGAATAATCCGCCCTGGTAGCGCTCCGATATAGGTACGCCGGTGTCCCCGAATTTCGGCTTCATCCCGCACACCACCCAGAGACAGGCGCACAAATTCACGCCCCATGGCCCGGGCGATGGATTTCCCCAGCGATGTTTTGCCCACTCCCGGAGGGCCCGCAAAACATAGAATCGGTCCGCGAATGGCTTTCCCAGGGTCCCGTCTTTGTTTTAAATCCCGTACCGCCAGGTATTCCAGAACCCGTTCCTTCACCTTTTCCAGCCCGTAATGGTCTTCGTCCAGAATGCGATGCGCTTCATTGACGTCAATCCGGTCTTCGGTGGATTTCGACCAGGGTAAATCGGCCAACCATTCAATATAAGTCCGGGATACGGAATATTCCGGTGATTGGGTCGGGATCTTCGACAATCGATCCAATTCTTTTAAAGCCACTGTCTCCACATCTTCAGGCATTTCTGCCGCCTTAACCCGTTCCTCCAGTTCCTTAAGTTCAACCGTACCTTCATCTTCGCCCAGTTCACGTTTGATCGCCTTCATCTGTTCCCGAAGGTAGTATTCCCGCTGGGATTTGGCGATTTCATCCTGGACTTCCGTCTGAATTTCTTCACCCAACTTAATCCGCTGGATCTCCCGCGTGAGAATGGAAATAGCGGCTTCCACCCGTTTCTTCACGTCCAATTCTTCCAGGATAGACTGTTTTTCCTGATTGCTCACGGTGATCAGAGAAATCGCTCGATCCGCTAAGCGTGATGGCTTTTGGATATTGGAAAGCATCCCGGAATGCTCTTCCGTGAGATTGGGCGCCACCTGAACCAATTCGGCAAAGGTTTGCCGAAGATTGTTCATGAGGGCATCCAGTTCCAAATCATTCTCCGGTGTATGACTCTCGATGGTGCGGACAATGGCGCGATGGTAAGGCGTTTCGGAGACATATTTTAAAATTTTCACCCGGCGAATGCCCTGCACAATAGCGGACTTGCTGTTATCGGGCATATCAAAAACTTTCAGGACGACCGCTAACGTCCCAAATTCATATAAATCCTCGGTGGTGGGATCTTCAATCGATCCATCTTCCTGAGCCACCACAACAATCTGTTTTGATTTGGAATCAATATCTCCGATTAACTTTAATGATTTTTCCCGTCCAATGTAGATGGGAATTACTTGCTGAGGAAATAATACCGTATTCCGCAACGGCATAACGGGGAAAGACGTTGCTTCTTCGCTAACTGGGTCTAAAGTTTCTTTGGATTCACTCATGGTTTACCTTTTTTTCGGCTTCGGGGTCAAAGAATATGCCAGGGGGAATTCCCTGTGAACTTGTCAGGGCTATCCTGTTTTTTCTGATGATATGGCATGAACAGACAGATACCCCGTCAATTTTCCACAAAAGACATTGATTTCAGAAACGTTTCAAATGCTTTCTGGTGGCCATCGACGGTATGGGCGGGACCCACCATTTTAAAATAATACGGACCTTCCGGCGTGGACACAATCGCCGCCAGCATCCCATATCCAGGTTTATCCACCGGCGCGCCCCCCATGCCCATCATCGAAGCGGAATAGGTCCCTTTCAGGGAAACCAGGGTAATGGCTAAGCCATTAGCGGTAAAAGTTTCCCGTGTCGTCTTGGATGCTGAGGAACGCCCATCCTCCTGTTTAAATTGTCCATACCAGCGATTCAAATTTTGATCAATACTTCCACCAATCCGGTTAAAGACTACCAATTGGGCATTCTCCGTATCTTCGCCCAATGCGGGTATATCGAACTGAGTCAATCGCATACTGGATGTGGGCGTTTGCTGTTGCCAGCTGTCAGGAATGGTCGCGTTCAGATTACCAATATTCCCTCGATCAGGGGTGGGCGTCGTTGTTGGTGTTCCACCCATTTCCGTTGTCCCTTGGGGAGCTGGAGCCACGACCGGAGCGCTGGTCGCCCCTGCCTTCGGGCTGGGTGCAGACCACCGCCAATCAAACGAAAAGATCACCATCAATACACCAATTGCCAGGGCTGAACCCCATAGGATCATTTTATCCTTATTCATTGTTCTCCTCTAATCAGATACCGGACAAACGGGCTTGTTCATCCGCATGATACGAGCTCCGGACTAACGGTCCTGATTCTACAACGCGGAAACCCATTGCCAGTCCCTGAGTTTTATATTTTTGAAATTCTTCCTGATCCACATAACGAACCACCGGTAAATGCTGTTTTGTGGGTTGTAAATATTGTCCGATGGTAAAGATGCTCACCCCCAGTTTCGCCACCACCTCCATCGTGGCTAGCACTTCCTCTGGTGTTTCGCCCAACCCCACCATCAGCCCTGTCTTGGTCCGCAAGCCCGCTTCGACGGATGCTTTCAATACATTGAGGCTCCGTTGCCAATTGGCCTGGGCTCGGACCTGGCGACTGATACGTTCCACACATTCCACATTATGACTGAAAATGTCAGGCTCCGCCTCAAACACCGTTTTGAGCGCCGCTGGATTGCCTTGAAAATCCGGCGTCAGCACTTCCACCGTGCACTCGGGTACATGGTGATGAATCTGTCGAATGGTTTCCGCCCAAATGCTTGCGCCGAAGTCTGGTTTGAGATCGTCCCGGTCAACGGATGTAATTACCACGTGGCGCAAATTCAACTGTTTCACGGCCTGGGCTGTCCGGACCGGCTCCAGGGGATCATTCCAGGTGGGACGTCCGGTTTTCACCGAACAGAACCCACAGGAGCGGGTACACGTATCGCCAAGAATCATGATGGTAGCCGTCCGCCGGTTCCAGCACTCATAAATGTTCGGACAACGCGCTTCCTCACACACCGTATGCAGCTTTTGGGTATGAACAATCCGATTCACATCCAGGTAGTGCTTACCTCGGTCAAAGCGAATCTTAGGTTTGGACCCGGCAGTCATGACACCGGCTTCACTCATGAGCGTTCTCTTTCTTATTTAAACCTACCATGGGACGGATGTTGAAACACCTGGCGGTTGATTTATGGTCGTTGAATGCAATTTTGATCAAACAATCTATGAAACACGATCGTTAAACTCGCCACTAATTTAGGATGTTTCCGCTTTATGGGAAAAAGGACATATTTTGAGAATAGAAGAACGTACTAAATCCGCAAGAGTTTCGACCGCTCTTTCCCCCATAGATGAAATATTCGCATTACTAACGCTGCTCGGTCCTTTTGATCCTGGGAATACCCCGACATCATGACGCTCCCTCCATGGAAAAAAATAACAACTCATG
>CAZHTM010000092.1:0-5294 GCA_964535735.1 uncultured bacterium | reverse complement strand
CTTCTCCCGGCGCCGATAAATCCACGGTCTCATGGTAGGTGGCCCAGTGGCCCCAAACACCATTACAACCGATCGCCGCCACCGAAATTACATTATCGTAACTTGCAGGGTAAAAGGTAGAATAAGATTCGCCATACTGGGGATATTCAAGTCCGTTCCCGGCTGCAGCAACCAAAACGGCACCATAGGTATCATGCGCAATGTTGATCTGGGATTGTTCATAATTACTGAATCCGCCACCTCCCCAGCTTAAATTAATAATTGTGAAGGTGCCGGCGTAAAACCCCGCCTTGGCCGCATAGATTAAACCCGCATATCCATCATTAACGTAAGGTTCACCGGTTTGTTCTTCCCGGGAACATTTTACTGGAATCAAACTGGCGTTAAAAGCGGTGGATGCAATCCCATTATTATTGTCACTAGTAGCAGCCAAAATACCCGCCACATGGGTGCCGTGAGCCCAAGTACTATAATTACTGACTCCCGCTTTCGGCATGGGATCGTTATCATCGGCGCCGGACCACCCAGCAAGATCCCAACCGATGAGATCATCCGTAAATCCATTGGAATCGTCATCCGTACTGTTCATAAAAGGAGAGGAAGACTGGACCGCATCCCGGAGATTGATAACACCATCACCATTCAAGTCCAGGTTATTTGTGGATAAATAAGCCACTACTTCCGGGCTAATGATCATACCATCATTATCGGTATCCACAGCGGAAAAAATAGCAGTCGGTACTTCCGCCTGATTGATCCAGATATTATCCTGCAAATCAGGATGGGTATAATCCACGCCCGTATCTACAGATGCTAATAGTACTTGTCGGCTTCCTGGAGTTTGTCCGCTATTTATAAAGTAATCCCAGGCCAGATCCGCTTTTACCGCCGGGAGGCTGCATTGTTGATAATAGCGCGTATCATTGGGGGTATAATCAATTTTATGAATATTTTCAAATTCAGCGGAAAGAACCATGGATAGCGATTCCAGTTTCGCTTTGATCGTTTCCAATTCCCCTTGGCGAGATGGATCCAGATAAACCCGATAGATTCGATTGGAATAAATGGGGCCGTCATGGTCATTTTCACTGGCATTGGGTATCCAGGGTTCAATGCGGACAATACCATTGTCCTGGAAGAATGCATTGAATTCCGAGAGTTCAACATCAATGGGAGTACGCTCTTCGTGAATGTTGAGCGGTTTTACCACCGGATTCAGACAGAATAAAAAGGTATCATTCCGGTGGTAAGGCATTTTCTGTGAATTGGCGTAAACAACCGAGCCTCCCAAAAGGAGGCTCAGTAGTCCCGCCATCAAGGGAAATGTGCGCATCTAAAGGTCCGTGTTATTTGATTAAGAGTAGTTTTTGGGTTTGAATGTTGCCGTGGAATTCTCCCACAATGAAATACACGCCGCTGGGTTGCCCGGCTGCATCCCAAGTAAAGGTATATTGTCCGGCGGGTAACGCATCGTCAACCAAGGTCTGAATGGTACGTCCCGCTAAATCCACAACCCTTAGTGATACCGGTCCATCCTGCGGAATCCCGAAGGAAAACCGAGTAGAGGGATTGAACGGATTAGGATATGCCGGAGATAGGGTGAACTGGTCGGGAATCGTCCCTTCCGGTTCCGTGGATAAATTGGGAACCAGGTAGACTCGAATCATTACGTTTCCGGTATATCCAAGGTTGCTGAGCAGATCCCAGTTGGCGCCACCATCTATGGAATAGTATGAATTTCCGGAATTGGAATCCGTATCCAACCCAATAGGCATGGTGGTACTAAGTTCATTGATGCCAATCCAAAAATCGCCTGGAACAGTCACATCAACCGGCAAATCAAAGAAATTCCAGCCGTCAGCTCCACCGGCAGATAAGCGTGAATACAACTCGGTTCCCGGAACTCCACCGTTATCCTCAAAAACTTTCAAGTACAACGCGCCACCGCTACCAACCTGATACCAGTTGATCCGCGCCAATGTACCTCCGGTGCCCGAAGAGAACCGTACGGCAGTGTAATTACCGGACCCCATATTGATTCCTGCTTCCGAAGTACCATCATCATACCCATATTCCACCCAATCGGTATTAATCACATAGGCGCTGACTTCATTGGAAAACGGTGATTCACCATTACTATAAACCGCAGTTACTACGTAGTAATTATCCGCCCCGATCATGGGATCCGTATCCGTAAATATAGCATTCGGTGTGGAACCGATCTGCGTATAATCCCCACCACTGGTGAGTGAATGGTACACATTGTAGGTCACAGTTTCTCCGCTGGACTGAATCCCTTCCGCAAAAATGGCGTAATTCCCATCCCAACTGGAGCCTGCCAGAGAGATGAGAGCCCCACTGCCGTGATAGCCATAAGCGGCACCATACGGGTTATCAAAATCCACCAGTACATAAGGCTGAGTTGTGTCATTGGCGGTCCAACCCACATAGAAATCACCGATTACAGAAATCCCTTCACCGGAGACATCATAACTCAGGATGGAATCCATGGCACTTGGAATAAAATTGGGGCTGGCCCAGATGAGATTTTGGCTGTTATCCCAAACTTTGACGCGAATAGGAACCAATTGTCCCACATTTTCCGCATTTCCGGAACTCAGAGCATAATAAATGGTCGTCAACTGGGTGTTGAGCGGAGCATTGTATTGCATGGCCCAGCCTGAACCCGTATCCGCAGAAATCCATAAATCGCCAGATCCAGGAACGAAGTAAGGGTAAGAAATAGTATTAATGTCACCGTAGTAGAACAGCGTTTCCGTGGGCTGGTTTAAATCATCCCAAGTTAATTCCACCTGATTATCCCCAGTCACTGTAGCAGACAGGTTGGCTGGAGCTGCTAAATAGGTGGTTTGGCTAATCGTAAAATTATCGATCATGATTCCGCTGCCAATCGGAGCATCCTCATCGGTTTCAAAATAAATACGGAATTTCACATCCATACCGGCATAATCATCAAGACGGCCATCCAATCCATTATAAGCATCGGTTACTGATCCCCAATCCGTAGGGGCATCGGTGTAAACATAATTACTTCCTCCGGGATCGCCATAGGGATTACTCATGGCAAACCAACTCGTTCCGCCATCAATAGAAATCTCCCAGCCCCAATAGTCTACATTTGGAAATTCATCGTTATCTGAAAAATCGCCTTTCATGAGAAAATCAGCCTTGATTTCACCATCTTCCGGCAGGGTAATCGTGGGAGAAATCAGGTAATCCAAAAGATTGGGATTATACGATCCAGCATCATTTTGACACATCATGGCATGTGTCGGAGAAGGGGCGTCTCCCGGTTCTCCCAATGTCCAGATATCCCCGGCCACAGGAACCATACTGGAGGCTGTCATCATCGTATCCACGCCATCATTGGAGAAGGTACCCAATACAATATTATCAACGATCATTCCAAACAGGGAAGGGTCATCCTGTGTGGAATAGCCCGGGTCGGATGCAAAGGCAAAACGAATTCTAACATCCTGCCGTTCATAAGCCGAAAGATCAAAGCTGGCGCTCACCCATCCACCGGAGGATCCACCCCAACCGGCAATGCCCGTACCTTCGCCATGTTCAAAACCAAAACTGTACAGGGATGTTGTATTATAGGCCGGAGTCCCGGAAATCACGGTCCAGGTATTTCCATTATCCAGACTGACACGAATATTGCAGCCATCCCAACCGTCATACCCCTGGGGTTCACCACCAGGAGATTCTACATTATAATTTAAATCAAACGTAAGCACACCACCGGCAGGGACATTAATGGGATCGGTATCCAACACCAAATATGTGCTGTTGATATAGCCTCCAATTGTGGTGTCTCCCATCCACCAAGACAGTCCGGTACCATCGGGCGTGTTGAAATCGTCCAAATGCCACATAGAAGATGGCAAGGTACCGTCATGGGTTGTCCAGTCGCCCATACCATTTTCGAAGGTCTCTTCGTAAGTAACCTGCGTATCCCGGTGTTGTGCAGATGACAACGAGCCAAATTGGGGAGCCACCGAAATAACCTTAGGAGTTACTCTCAATTCCCGTAACGGAACGATCTGACGATTTTGATATTTGGATGAGACAGCATCTGCCCCCATTAGAATAGAGACCAGCAACATGCCGATCACAAAGAATTTAACTGTCGATTGTTTCATAAGACACCTCCCCAATGAAATCCATATTTAGGATAATCAAAATACTGTTCCGATCCGGTTAATTTTGTGATCCGGATCAACGGTTTCAAAATCCCACCTGCAGGCTGACCTGATGGGTGTTCTCTAAAATACCATAGGTCACAAACGCATAATCCACACCAATCGCCATCCCCCGGACACGTGTCATCAAGCCTCCGCCAAAACTCATCCCCGCCGTATCATGTCCCAAATGGGTTCCGATCCGGGCAAACGCCAGCTCTTGCCAGGCGTATTCCAACCCCACATTTCCGGTCACCACATAATCCAACGGATTCGTTCCGTCCGCCACCAGCGTCAATCGGCTGGTCTCACTGTGGATAAATTCACTTTCCGGACCCATTAAATCATTCCGAATACCCAGGCGAAACGTCAACGGCAATGGGAATTGCTTCGTCACCTTCGATAATCGCTCATCCACACTGATCGTATCCACCACCGTCTGTTCCAACCCTTCTCCGGTAAACTGTACATCCGGACCAAAATTGGTCACCGACATCCCCAGAACAAACCCATAGATCCCGGTATCAAAGTTGGACCCAATATCAAACGCTACACTCTGGGAATGGGTGGTATAGATATCGTCCCGAAGCCAATTGAGACTCCCACCAACTTTCAATCGATCTGTCAGTCGCCGCGCATAGGTAAACCGCATCGACAAAGACGTTACTTTAAAATCTTCTCCCGTACCATCCGGATAATATTCGTTGGTCACGGCCATAGGACCCGAATCCAGGTAAAATAAATGCAGACCCACATAATCCGATCGCGTAATCTGGCGTCCATACCCCAATACATTGTATTGGACCCCTGCTAAATACCGGGTCTGAGACAGAAACACTTCCTGACCCTTTAAAAAACCTATCGATGCTGGATTATAGGGTATACCACTGACGCCGTCACCCATGGCTACATATGCTCCGCCAAGGCCCACAGCACGGGCGCCCGTCTCCAGCTTCAGCCAATTCCCGCTGGCTGTCGCTACCTTCGTCACCACCTCCGGAATATCCGCATATTGGCCCCATGCCAATAACGGCAACACCATCATGATCCCCAGTAGCCGTACCCTCATCGCACCACCGCAAATTTACC
>CAZHTM010000091.1:4188-5305 GCA_964535735.1 uncultured bacterium | reverse complement strand
AAAAGCGTGTTATACTGTATTTGAATTTTCCTCTTCATAAAATTACATTCCTTCCAACTTCTGTGGTGATATTAACAATAATTCTGAATAAATCCATGTCAAAATTATTAGATCAGGTTCGGGGAAAAATCAGGGTCAAACATTACAGTTTTAGAACAGAAAAAGCTTACTCCCATTGGATAAAACAGTATATACTTTTTAACCACAAAATCCATCCATCGAAGTTAGGCCGGAGGGAAATCAACCGGTTTTTAACTCACCTGGCAAAAGACCGGAACGTGTCCGCGTCCACCCAAAATATCGCGCGAAATGCCATACTGTTCTTGTATAAACATGTGCTGGAAATAGATATTGGGAACCCGGGAGAGTATGTGATTGCTAAACGTTCAAGGAAGATACCCACCGTCTTTTCTCAGGAAGAAGTAAAGAGGGTATTGGCCCGATTAGATGGCGTGCATGCGCTAATAGCGAAATTACTCTATGGGACCGGGATGCGAATATCGGAATGTCTGCGCCTGAGAATTCAGGATATTGATTTTGATCAGAATCTTATTATTATCCATAACGGCAAAGGCGAGCAGGATCGCGTGACCCTCCTTCCTAATACAATAAAACCGTTATTGAAGCAGCAGATGGAACGTGTGTATTATCTCCATAAACAGGATCAAAAAAACGAGCGATTGGGTGTTTCCGTTCCATTCGCGATCGTTAATAAATATCCGGAAAGCAATAGGCGATTCAACTGGTATTATGTATTCCCCAGTCCTTCGCTTAGTAAAGACCCTGTATCAGGGAAATTGATTCGCCATCATCTGCATGAATCCAACATCCAGCGAGCTGTTAAAAGAGCGGTAATCCAAGCCGATATTCAAAAACACGCCGGCTGTCATACATTTCGTCATTCTTTCGCGACCCATTTGCTGGAAAATGGATACGATATTCGTTCGGTTCAGGAACTCCTGGGGCATAAAGATGTTCGAACCACCATGATTTATACTCACGTCATGCAAAAAGGCCCATTGACCATTAAGAGTCCGTTGGATGATTGACCGCCCTATCCTCACCATCGTCGGTCCCACCGCCTCCGGAAAGTCGGCTTTGGCCGTGGCTCTGGCCC
>CAZHTM010000091.1:0-4088 GCA_964535735.1 uncultured bacterium | reverse complement strand
TTCTGGCCCATGGCGGACCTGGAACGTCGGATCAAGGCTCGCACGGAAGCCATGCTCCAGTCCGGATGGATTGAAGAGGCCCGTCGGTTGTTTGACACATATCCGGGACAGACGATTCATCCCTTGGACTCAGTGGGGTACCGACAGATTCGTCGTTACCTGGCGGAGGAATTGTCTTATGATCAGTTGGTGGCGGAGATTGTTCTCCGGACCCGGCAGTATGCCAAACGTCAGATGCAGTGGTTCCGTCATGAACCGTTGAATTTGGAAATCAATCCCGCTGATTTTTCATCGCTGGACGCGATTGTGGAGCATATCCTGGAGCGCTGGAGGGAGGACCAAGAACGCCCGTAAGTCCGTCGAATGATCTTATTAATGCCACCGACGTGCACCGATTCATGATACAGGCAAGAGTATCGGTCTAGTTACCAATTATTACTTGAGACCCTTTCCCCGATTGTCATTTCAATGGAATTACATGCGAGGTTCTAATCCCCAACTTTCGATCGGGGTAATCTCCCCCTCGCTCGGCTTCACTCTTCTTGAATCCGAAAATATTATGTAAACTTCTTGCTTCAAATTGCAAGCGATTACATGTATATATCAGAATTAAAAATCCATGGATTCAAATCTTTCGCCGACAAAGTGTCCTTAAAATTCGGTGAAGGGGTTACGGGCATTGTAGGCCCCAACGGGTGCGGAAAAACCAATATTGTGGATGCCATCCGCTGGGTCCTTGGCGAACAAAAATACAGCGTCCTCCGCAGTGGAAAAATGGAGGATGTTATCTTTAACGGCGCCGCCGACCGCAAACCCTTGGGTGTTTGCGAAGTATTTTTAACGGTCCACAACCAGGGCAAATTGCCGGTGGAGTACAGCGATATTGAAATCGGCCGGCGCATTTATCGCAACGGCGAGAGCGAATATTTCCTCAATCGCCAGGTCTGCCGCCTGAAAGATATTCAAGACCTCTTTATTGACACCGGCATGGGTGCCGATGCCTACTCGGTGATTGAGTTAAAGATGGTGGAGCAAATTTTATCGGATAGCGGCGAAGACCGGAAACGCATGTTTGAAGAGGCCGCCGGCATCAACAAATACAAACACCAGCGCAAGTCCGCGTTGCGAAAATTTGATGCTACCCATCAGGATTTGGAACGGATCAAAGATATCCTGGCAGAAGTGGAATCCAAGGTTCATGGTCTGGGGCTCCAGTTGAAGCGGTTCAAGCGGCACGCCAAGTTGATGGAAGACCTGAAGAATAAAGACCTGGCCCTGGCTTGGTTGCGGATTAACCGCTATCAGGAAACCGCAGCTCCGCTAAAGGAAAAAATTCAGGAATACCGGTCGTTGCGGGAGTCGGGCACCGCCTCGCAACGTAAGTTTGAGGAAGAGCAAGCCACCCTCAAGGAACGTTATCAGGAGATTGAAAAAACTCTTTCGCAGGAACAGGAGGCTTTGTCCGAACTGGAAACCCGCCGATTGGAAAAAGAGCAAAATATTTTAGTGTGGCGGGAACAAATCCGCTCCCATACCCAAACCATCGCCCGACTCACTTCGGAATTTGAGAAAAACACGCATCGGTTGGAATCTATCGATAGCACCGTCAAAACGCTGGATGACCAGATCCAGAAACTGGAACCGGAGACGGAGACTAAACTCCGGGAATATGAAACTCAGAAAACGGCCTACGATGAAGTGGAAACCCGCTACCGGGAGGTCCGGAAGATAGAGGAAGATATCCAGTCCCGGCGGTGGGAGCGACAAAAGGCCCTGAGTTCGCAACAATCGTTGCTGAGCCGCACGGAAACCCTCTTGGAAGAAAAACAAAACCGGTTGACCCAGGTGGAAACCAGGCTCAAGGAGATGGAGTCCACCGCGGAACAGGAAGTGAATGAGCGGAATCAGTTGGAGGGACGAAAAGAGACCTTGGACACCCAGCTTGCAACTGCTCGCCAGGAGTTCGAATCGCAAGAAGCCCGTCTGGAGCAGGTTCGATCGCAAGTATCCGATCTCACCAGTCAGCGTCAACAGCTCCAAACTCGGCAATCAGCGTTGGAAACGCAACGAGACTTTTTTCAGGAACTGATTGCCAGCGGAGAAGGCCACCCGGAAGGAACCCGATATATTTTGGAACATGTGGATGATTTCCCCGGCGTTCTGGGGGGCCTGGGAGATCAAATCGGCGTCCCGGACGATTTGCAGACCGCCACGGAAGCCGCCCTGGGCGCTTTCGCCCATTATCTGGTTGTGGACAGCCGGGACCATGCGCGAAACGTTCTAGCCCTGGCTCGTAAACACGCCATCGGAGAATTCGGTCTGATGACGCTGGAGGGATTGCCAAACGTCCCGGAACCACCAACCCCGCCGGCTAACGCCGATAAACGACTTCTGGATCAATTGGATGTCTCCGATACGCTCCGTCCCTTACTGGAACTGTTGATTGGATCTGCCTGGCTGGTGCCGTCCGTTGCAGAAGTGCCCGATAAACATCGATCAGACGGTCTGTTCTTGGACCGGGAAGGCGGTCGGCTGGAACGTGGCGCCATCTGGTATCAAACCGGATCCGCCCGGGACGGGTCTTTGATTGGTCGTCAGCAGCGGATCGACGCCCTGAACAATGAATTGGCATCCATCGCCCAATCGTTGGGGGCACTGGATCGACAGGAAACGGACCTGACGGCACAGGTGGCGGAATTATCCCGAACCACACGTGAAGCGGGCGAACACGTGGATGGTCTGCGACGGGAGAGTAATACCGTGGAAGAGGCGCTCCTGAAACTTCATTATCAGCATACCCGTACCCTGGAGCAGGCGAAAGAATTGCGAACCAGCAAAGGGGAATTAGAAAAAGAAATCGCCGATCTGAAGGAAGCTCTGGATCGGTTAAAACCGGAGCTGGCCGCCGGTGAAGCTCATCTTCAGTCCATCCAGGATGACCTTCAAAATGCTCAGGAAAAACTGGCATCCATCCGGGCGGAACGGGATCGCGTCAATACCCGATCTCAGGAACTGCGCATTGAGTTGATTAATCTGGAAAATCAGCGTGAAAACCTGGAAATGCAAAAGCGATCGGCGTTGGAGAATCGGGAGGAACTTCGCCATCGGAATGAACGCATTGACGCTGAAAAGAAAGAACTGCGGGAAACCATTGCCACTCTGGAACGAGACGTGGCCGAAACAGAATCCACCTTGGAAGCCCTTCGCAAGGATATTGAAGCGCGGAAGTCCAAGGTCAGCGACATCCAGCGCACTCGGGATCAGGTTTACGAAAAATTGGAAACCATCCGACAACTCATTCAGGATGAACAGAAGACCCGGGAAGCGTTACTGGAAGACCTGCGCGAATCGGAATTAAAGGTAAGTGAAATTCAGCAACGGATTGAGATTCTAAGGGAGCATATCCGGGATCAATATAACCTGACGGTGCCGGAACACCTGGAGGTTACGGAGGATGAGGATACGCTGGAGCGGGACATTGAACGGACCAAGCGGAGTATTGAGAACATCGGTCCCGTAAACATGGCAGTCCAGGCGGAGTACGAGGAAGAAAATGAACGCCTTCAACTGCTCATCACCCAGCGGGAAGATCTCATTGAGGCGGAATCGAATCTTCGGGAAACGATTCAACGGATTGATCGGGTTGCCCGGAAGCAATTTCTGGAGGCCTTTGATCAAATCAAGGCCAATTATGAACGGTTATTCCCCATATTCTTTGAAGGCGGCAAAGGGACTTTATCGCTGGTGGGGGATCCGGATCCTCTGGAAGCGGATATTGCCATTTCCGCTCAACCTCCGGGAAAACGGAATCAGACTCTGAGGATGCTCAGCGCCGGAGAAAAATCACTCACGGCCATTGCGCTCCTGTTTGCTATTTATCAACACAAACCCAGTCCCTATTGTATTCTGGATGAAGTGGATGCGCCCCTGGATGATGGGAATATTCGCAAATTCACCAATGTGCTGAAAAAATTCAGTGATGAGACCCAGTTTATCGTGGTCACACACAATAAATTGACCATGGAAGGGGCCAATGTGCTCTACGGTGTCACCATGGAGAAAAAAGGCATCTCCAAATTGGTGTCCGT
>CAZHTM010000090.1:0-5317 GCA_964535735.1 uncultured bacterium | reverse complement strand
CCGGAATCTTTGGGAAGTAATACGGTCTATTCATTTTATGAAGATCCAAACGGTTATCTATGGATTGGAACCCATGGGGGCGGTCTGAATCGATTGGATCCGAAATCAGGATTGATTTCACGATATACCACTGCTGAGGGTCTGCCCAATAATGTTGTGTATGGCATTCTCCCCGATGATTCAACTCGATTATGGCTGAGCACCAATAATGGTCTGGTTCGATTTGATTATAAAACCGGTGAAATAACTTCCTTTGATCGGTATGACGGCCTCCAAAGTAATGAATTTAACCAGGGGGCTTTTTGCCGTCGAAAAAATGGTCAACTTCTGTTTGGTGGAATTGAAGGGATAAATGTGTTTCATCCTGATGACATCCAATTGAATACTAAAATACCACCGGTTGTTTTTACTGGTTTCAGTATTTTAGGGCAAAAGGTACGGCCCGGTCCCAACGCCAGATTAACGAAGTCTCCCAATTTCCAAAAAACGATTCATTTGAATTATGATGAAAATGATTTCACTATCGCTTATGCGGCCTTGAATTATTCGATTCCGGAACAGAATCAATATGCCTACCGTTTGGTGGGCTATGACCAGGATTGGATTATGGCCGGTAACCGCCGGGAAGCTCGATACATGAACATCGATCCTGGTAAATATACATTTAAAGTTATTGCAGCCAATAGTGATGGCGTTTGGAATCATACGGGTCGTTCCCTGGATATTTATATCGAGTCTCCTTTTTGGGGACGGTGGTGGTTTAGACTAGCTGTTTTGGGCCTGGCGTTGGCCGGGATTGGTTATGGGTTTCGTCGACAGTTGATTAAGGCGTCCAGACAACGTCAATATTTAGAGAAACGCATAAAGAAACGAACCCGTGAATTGAACCAGAAAAATGAGGAATTAACGCAGGCTTATGATCAACTCCAGCAGTCAAATGAGCAGTTGGAAAAATCGAATGAGAACAAAATTTTACTGATCGATACAATTACCCATGATATTAAAAATCCTCTAAGCGTTATTTCTGGTCTGGCCGATCTTTTGAAACAAGAGAATCCAGATAACGATATGGTCAACTCCATTGTCCGAAGTAGCGAATCTCTGACTCATATTCTTAATGATGCCGTGACCATTGCCCAGATTTCATTAGGTGAACCGCTTCCAAAAGAAACAATAGACCTGACGAAAGTGTTAAGAACCGTTTGTGATGATTTTAAACATGCCCTGCGTCTAGCGGGAATGACCCTGGAATGGGATGTAGAGCCCAATTTAGTAGCGAAGGTCAATATCATTATTCGCGCCATATTTACCAATTACATCTCCAATGCCATCAAATATGCGCGAGAAGGTGGGCGCATTAAGGTGTTGGGGCGTAAAACCCGTGAAGGGGGCATTTACATTGCTGTGATTGATTTTGGGACGACGTTAAGCTCGGATGTCCGCTCCAAAATATTTGATCGGGGATTCACGTTGGATCGGCAAAGTCTTAAGAGCCGGGGGCTGGGGTTGTCCATTGCCAAACGAATTGCCCAGGAACATGGCGCAGAAGTAGGCGTGGAACCTAACATTCCCAAAGGAAATTGTTTTTATCTACGCATTCCTGCGGAACCGGACGAATAACTCATTAGTAACTGCCGGAAAAATGAACCTAAACACATTAACATCCATACAACCTTAAATACATACGATACCCATGTTTCAACGCCTACTCTTACTATTCATTACTGTCCCTTTAATCGAAATCCTGATTTTAATTCGTCTTGGTGATTTGATTGGGTTTTGGCCCACGGTCTGGATGGTGATCGGAACCGGTATTTTGGGAGCCTGGCTTGCTCGGTTGTATGGCTGGACCCTCTGGATAGAAATTCAAAATGAACTCCAGGCAGGACGGATGCCGGCAGATAAAATGATGGACGGACTTTTAATTCTGGTAGGTGGAATCGTGTTATTGACTCCAGGATTGCTCACAGATATTCTGGGATTTTTACTGTTAATTCCCTGGACCCGGAACTTTTTTAAAGGCTGGCTCCGAAACAAATTTGAAGAGCAGATTTATTACCAAGATGATAATGAAATATTTCGGGGATGAATCCGGTTCGCTACCCAATCTTTCCGTCTATTCATTTTAGATATAACACTTTTCCCTTTTGGGTCCGGGGAAAAGGCATTCCGGTACTAAGAGTCAGGCGATAGAGATAAACGCCGCTGGCCATTTCCGGAGGAAATTCTACCTGAATCGTATGTTCTCCCAGGGCCATCCTACGCTGGTTCAAGGTCAAAACCTCTTGTCCTGTGAGCGTGTAGAATGACAACCGAACCCAGCCCTCGGATGGTAGCGTAAAACGAACGGACAATTCACCGTTGAAAGGATTTGGAAACGTCTGCGCCAGGATCATATCCCGGGGAAGGGGATCATCGATCGACAAGGGGCTGAACTGGTTTTCATAGTAGTGGAATAATCCACCATAGTCTCCCACCACCAGATCCGGACGGGAATCACCGTTCAGATCCCCGAACGCCGGTGTGGCGTTCTGACTCACTTCCACTTCGTCAAACAGGCCGGATGTTTCCACCCAGAGGGGAGCTGTGGGGGTCCCGTCATTGAGATAAAAGGTTACCATTCCTGAAATCCCACCCAGTAGGAGATCATAATCACCGTCCAGATCGATATCGGTGAGCGCCGGGGCACAATTGGAGGGAGGGGTTACAGCGTTGAAATAGTCCCCAGCGATGGAGAAAGCGGGATTGGCGCTGTCGCCGGTGTTTTCCAACAGGAACAGTCCACCGGAATCATTGCCCACTACCACGTCCAAGTCTCCGTCCCGATCCAAATCAATGAACCGGGGAATGAGCCAGTAACCTAGACCGAATCCGGAGAAAAGGGTGGAATTCTGGGACCACCCCGATCCCGTGTTTTCGTAAAAATAGAGTGAACCACCCACATCGCCGGTAAGAAGGTCCGGGAGTCCGTCACCGGTGAGATCACCAACGGTCACGGAGGAATAAATGGAATGGTCCAGATTGGAAAAAGGATTGGAATGTTCCTCCCAGGCGGGAGCGGTGGGTGTACCGATATTTCGGAAATACAGAATATCGCCCATATTTTTTCCGGTGAAAAGATCGAGGTCTCCATCCCCATCGTAGTCCACCAGGAAAGGATTGCTGGCGCCGCCCACATCCATGACACCGCCGAAAACATCGCTGTCCAGTGTCCACTGGGGTTGATTACTGCTGCCAGTGTTCTGAAAATAGTACAGGGGACCGGCATAATGGCCGTAAACCAGATCTAGGAGGTTGTCACCGTTCAGATCCACCAGGGTCGGAGAAATAAAGTAGGTGTCGGTCCCGATTCCATTAAAGAAAGCGGATTCAGAGGTCCAGGCCGGTGCCGTAGATGTCCCCGTATTCCGGTAAAATACTAGTCCCGATCCGTCTCGACCGATGAGCAAATCCGGACGTCCATCCTGGTTCAGATCACCTAGGTTGGGGTAGGCATAGAGACCCACGTCGATTCCTGTATCCTCCAGGTTCAAGCTTAGAAATTGCGGAGAATCGATAGTGCCAGTATTGGGACACCAGACTACGGAGCCATTCTCTGCCAGCCCGGCCATGAGATCGGGTAAGTCGTCCCCCGTGAGATCGCCCAATGTCGGTACCGGGGAAAATCCCAGGTCCAGGTCAGCGAAATCATCGTTCGACGGAACAAAAGCGATGGAGTCGGGATTTCCGGTGTGGAGGTAAAGTGTGAATCCGGCAAAACCGCCGCAGATCAGATCCGTAAATCCGTCGCCATTTAGATCCGCCGGAGCCACCGTTTCTGCGATGATGGCCGGAATCGTGGTCTCAACAAAACCGGTTAGGGCAAAAGACGGTTGCGTTGGGGATCCCACATTTTCTAGAAAAAGGAGGTCTGTATTGGAGCCGGCCAAGATCAGGTCCCAATCGCCATCCTGGTCTAGATCAGCGAAACTGGGGGAAGAGAAGGTTACCGAGGGTACACCACTGGAATTGAACAGGGCGTCATTCTGAATCCAGTTCTGGCTTACCGCCAAATGGATAAGTCCCAGACCCGACAAAAGAAGGCGGAGAAATCGACTATTCATGGCGTAGGGTTCCGTCCGCGTTCCATTCCTTGCGATAGAGCAATTCTCCATCGGAAAATTTGGCTTCGTAGCGGGGCGATCCATCCTGATACCAGCCCCGTTGCAATCCATCTAGGTTGCCTTGCACGTACTGTTTTTCCACCTTCAATTGTCCATTCTTGTACCATTCCCGCCAAAGTCCATGGGGATATCCGTCTTTTAATTCCCGGCTGCGTTGAAGATTTCCGTTAAGGTAGTAGCGCTCCTCACCCACAAGGACTTTTTCACCATCAATTACGGCAAACAATTTCACCCTTTCCGGTTGGCCATTAGCGTAAGCAGAGGTTACCAATCGCTCGACCTTGGATTTGGAATCACAGGCAGTTAAGATTAGAAGGAGTAGAATTGCAATCCATTGCCATTGTTTTCTCACTGTCGTTCACCTAAATTTATTTGATTAAATAGAGACAGAAGTTATGACGCATGACCCTTCAAATCGACCCCGCACCTGGGTATTCGTTGCTCTCATCCTTGGATTTGTCGTCTTGGGTTGTTCCCGGGATAATAACATGAAATGGGTAGAATCATTGCCCAAGCCATGGACTTTGACGGAGGCGGAGTTATCAGCTATTTTACCCCAATTTCAGGAACATTTCCCCGATTTTCAGGACCGGATAAAAGCCCTGGCCATCTGGCGGGTAGGTACCCCGTACGAAATCTTTAAACTGGGCGAAGAACAACCTCCGGACCCGGATCCCATCATTCGGATGGACGTATCCGATTGTACCGGCCATGTATTGACAACGCTGGCGGCGGCCCAGAGCCGTTCCTGGGAGGAAGCTCGGAAAAATATGATTCGTATTCATTATAAACCGGATTCCAACGGACATCAGAAACCAACCTATCTCAGTCGTTGGCATTACACGGCTGATCGGATTACCGCCAACCCCAATACCGTCAATATCACCGAATCACTACTTCCCAAAGATCAATTGATTGAGGCGCGATTAACCCTGAACCGTAAAGCCGACGGTAGCGAATTTTTGCCACTTCACTGGGAACGGGACGTGGATTTATACTATATACCCAATGAAGCAATAACTCCGGAACTCATGAAGAAATTACCGGAAGTCTGCGGCGTCGCTTTTGTGCGCCGGTCCTACATGGACAAGGGGATTCTCATTGCTCACGAAGGGATGATCATTGATCAAAAAGATCTTATCCATGCCTCTATG
>CAZHTM010000089.1:0-5527 GCA_964535735.1 uncultured bacterium | reverse complement strand
TTCGTGAAGGCGGTCATACCGTCGGTGCCGGCGTTGTTACGGAAATTATAGAATAATATGGCTGGAAACAGTAAACGGGCTATCATTCATATTGAGAGTACCGCCGGTACGGGGTACCGTTATACTATAACCAAAAGTAAACGGTTGCATCCGGAACGGGTAGAGTACAAAAAATATGATCCGATTGTCCGCAAGCACGTCGTTTTCAAAGAGACCAAATAATCCATTGGACTCATAGGAGCGTAGCTCAATTGGCAGAGCACCGGTCTCCAAAACCGGGGGTTGCGGGTTCGATTCCTGCCGCTCCTGCGAATGATAGGACCACAGTTTAATCATGTTCAAAAAAATCAAACAGTTTTTCGACGAAGTTCAATTCGAGATGAGCAAAGTTTCCTGGCCTACTTGGGAGGAATTGCGCGGTTCCACTTATGTGGTGTTAAGCCTTTCCCTGGTGCTGGCCATTTATTTGTTCATCATTGATTTTATTCTGAACCGTTTAGTGGGTGTGATTCTTTAGTATGGAATGGTATTCCCTCAGGGTTATTTCCGGTAAAGAGCAGAAGATTCGCGACGCCATTATGGCGGAAGTGGATCAGCAGCATCTTGAGGATGTGATCCAGGACGTTCTGGTGCCCACAGAAAGCATTGTGGAAATGCGCGACGGGAAGAAGAAGGTACGAAACCGGGTGTTTTTTCCTGGTTATGTGCTGATCAAGATGGAATTAAATAAAGAAACTCGGTATTTGATTGAAGAATTGAACGGGGTGATGAGTTTTGTGGGTCCGAAAGGGGAGCCTCAGCCTCTAAAGCCGGAGGAGATTAACCGCATCATTGGTGTGGTTGAAGGCGCCGATGGCCGGGAAGTTCTGGCTAATCCCTTTAAAGTGGGTGATGCCGTAAAAGTGGTGGATGGTCCCTTTACCGATTTTTCCGGTTTTGTCCAGGAGGTCAATTCCGAAAAACAAAAGTTGAAAGTTTCAGTCAGTATTTTTGGTCGTCCCACTCCCATTGAGTTGGACTTCTTGCAAGTTGAATTAGAAAAATAGGTTAGAAATGGCAAAAAAAGTCATTGGCTTTATTAAGCTTCAAATTCCTGCGGGGCAGGCAAATCCGGCTCCGCCGGTGGGTCCGGCGCTGGGTCAGCATAGCGTGAACATTATGGATTTTTGCAAGGCCTTTAATGCGGAAACCCAGGATAAGGTCGGTACCATTATTCCGGTGGAAATCACCGTTTACGCGGACCGGAGTTTCACCTTTATTACTAAAACTCCTCCGGCAGCTGTGTTGTTAAAAAAAGCGGCCAATATTTCGAAAGGTTCGGGTGAGCCCAATAAAATGAAAGTGGGGAAGGTCACCCGGGAAGACCTGAAGGAAATCGCCGAAATAAAAATGAAAGATTTAAATGCCCACACCTTGGAAAGCGCCATGAAAATGATTGAAGGCACCGCCGTGAGTATGGGCCTGGAAATAAGCGAGTAATCACGATGTTCAAATCTAAACATAGTAAAACGGTAGCTGAGCAGATTGATCGCACCAAATTTTATACTCTGGAAGAAGCAATTCCACTGTTAAAGGAATTGTCCTATGCTAAATTTGACGAAACGATGGAAGTGCACTTGAATTTGGGTGTAGAACCGCGGCATGCGGATCAAAATATTCGTGTCACCACTACGTTACCCCACGGGACCGGAAAAAAGGTGCGGGTGCTGGTAGTCACGGCAGGACCCAAAGAAAAAGAAGCTGAAGAAGCGGGAGCGGATTACATCGGGAAAGAATACCTGGAGAAAATTAAAGCCGGGTGGACCGATGTGGATAAAATTGTGGCCACTCCCGATATGATGCCCGAACTGGGTAAAATGGGAAAAATCCTAGGTCCTCGGGGGCTTATGCCCAATCCTAAAAGTGGGACAGTGACCATGGATATTGCTAAAGCGGTGAAAGAATTGAAAGCCGGTAAAATTGAACTCCGAGTGGACAAGACCGGTATTATCCATGCGCCCTGCGGAAAATTGTCATTTGACGACGCGGCGCTGGAAGAAAATGTCCGTGAAATTTACACAACGATTATGAAAGCCAAACCGGCCTCGGTAAAAGGCACCTATTTAAAGAAAATGTCCTTATCTACCACCATGGGACCCGGTTTAAAAATTGATCATACAACCATAAGGTAGTTCACATGCCCAATCAGAAGAATATTGACCAGGTTACCGAACTGACGGAAAAAATCAGTAAAGCTTCGGCGATTTATTTCACCGATTACCAGGGCCTGGATGTCGCCAATATCACTGAGTTACGCAGCAAATTTTTCGAAGGATCTGTGGAATATCGGATTGCGAAAAACACGTTAATCAAAATTGCTGCTGAGAATAATCAACTTGAAGGGTTGGATGACATTCTCAAGGGACCAACGGCTCTGGCGATTGCCTATAATGAACCAACTGTTCCAGCCAAAATTATTAAAGAATTCACACGGAAACGTGAAAAACCCAATGTAAAGGGAATTCTGTTAGACGGGGCAATTTTGCCAGGAGAGGAATTTAAGCGGATTGCCGATATGCCTTCCAAAACGGAACTCCTGTCCATGTTTGTGGGACTACTCCAGAGTCCGTTGACCAAATTGGTGCGTACTTTGAATGCCCCCATGTCCAACATGGCAAATATCCTGCACAGCTTAAAAGAGAAAAAATCTTAACATACAATCTGAAATGAAGGAGTGAGATAATGGCCGTTACACGTGCTGATGTCCTGACTTACCTTGAAGAAGCAAACATGGTGGAAATTTCCGAATTGATTAAGGAAATTGAAGAAAAATTTGGTGTGACCGCAGCTGCCCCGGTGGCTGTCGCTGCCATGCCTGCCAGTGGTGGTGAAGCTGCTGTTCAAGAAGAAAAAACCGAATTTGATGTCGTGTTGACTGGTGTAGGTCAGCAGAAAATCAACGTCATTAAGGTGGTTCGTGCAATTACCAATCTTGGATTGAAAGAAGCCAAAGAGTTAGTCGATTCTGCCCCGAAACCGGTGAAAGAAGCGGTATCCCAGGCTGAAGCGGATGAAATCAAAGCCAAGCTGGAAGAAGTTGGCGCATCCGTTGAGATTAAATAACCTGGAATCCATTGGCCGATTTCCTCGCTGGATCGTTTTTCATCATAACACAAGGAGGCTTTCTTGGGAGCCACGTTGACTAGCCCAACGGGACGGGTTTCGTTTCGTAAAATTCCGTCCATCGTTGACATTCCCAATTTATTGTCCGTTCAAACTGATTCCTACGCCCTGTTTTTACAGGAAGATCGTTTGGATGATGAGCGGATAAAAATCGGGTTAGAAGAAGTCTTTCAGAATGTATTTCCGATTGAAGATAATCATCGGAACTACGTGCTGGAATACAAAGGATATTACCTAGCCGCACCAAAATACACCCCGGAAGAGTGTATTGATCGCGGCGTAACCTACTCTGCTCCACTCAAAGTAAAACTGGTGCTGCACATTACCGATGAATCCAATCGGAATGAATACGCCCAGTCCATTGAGCAGGATGTCTATTTCGGGAATATCCCCTATATGACGGAAAAAGGCACCTTTATTATTAACGGTGCCGAGCGGGTCATTGTGTCCCAGCTCCAACGGTCACCCGGTGTATTCTTTGATGAATCCCTGCATCCTAATGGCACCAGACTCTACCAGGCGCGTATTATTCCAATCCGTGGTTCCTGGGTGGACTTTACCACGGATATCAACGACTGTCTCTTTGTCATCATTGATCGTCGCCGGAAATTCCCCGCGACAATGTTGTTGCGGGCGTTAGGCTATTCCACCAATGCGGATATCTTCCGGGCTTTCGGTGTGATTAAAACCGTCAAACTGACTAAATCCAAAGCCGATCAGGCCATTGGATGTACCATTATTTCCGATATCGTAGATACCCAAACGGGGGAAATTTTCTTTGAAGGTGGGACGGAAATCAATCATGAGGTCATTGAAAAACTGACCGAAGCCAAAATTAAAACTCTGGAAGTTGTGGACGGAAATCGGGACTTTGCATCCATGCTCCTTCTGAATACGATGGAGAAAGATCCCACCCACAATACGGAAGAAGCTTTAGGGATTGTATATCAACTCCTCCGCTCAGGCGAACCCCCGAACTTGGAGACAGCGCAGAAATTCATTGAGCGCATGTTCTTCAGCTCTAAAAAATATGACTTGGGGCAAGTAGGACGTTACCGGCTGAACCAGCAATTTGATCTGGATGTACCGGTTGAGAATACGGTTCTCACCATGGATGACATCATCCAGGTGTTGCGCTTCCTCATCGACATGCGGAAAGGTGAGCGGGGAACCGATGATATTGACCATCTGGGTAATCGTCGGGTTCAGACCGTAGGTGAGCAACTGAAAAATCAGTTTTCCACGGCCTTAAGCCGGATGATCCGCACCATTTATGAACGGATGAATCTCCGGGAAGCCGAATCTATTACGCCTCAGGATTTAATCAACTCCCGTGTGGTAACTACGGTCATTAACACCTTCTTTGGTACCAGTCAATTGTCGCAATTTGGCGATCAGACCAATCCGCTGGCGGAAATTACCCATAAGCGACGGATCTCGGCTCTGGGACCTGGGGGACTAACCCGGGAACGGGCCGGATTTGAAGTTCGTGACGTTCACTACACACACTATGGCCGACTATGTCCTATTGAGACGCCGGAAGGTCCCAACATTGGACTGATTTCCTCTCTTGCGCTGTTAGCGAAAGTGAATGAACACGGATTTATTGAAGCGCCCTACCGGAAAGTAGTGAAAAGGAACGGGACTTCGTACGCCACGAATCAAATTGAATATTTATCTGCTGATGATGAAGACCGGATCCTGATTGCTCAAAGCAATGCTACGCTGGATGAGGAAAAACGGTTAATTGATGAACGGATTCGAGTGCGGATTCGAGGCGACTTCCCCATGGTGCAGCCAGAGGAAGTTCAGTATATGGATGTGGCCCCCAACCAAATCTTGAGTGTTGCTGCGGCTCTGATTCCTTTCGTAGAGCATGACGACGCAAACCGTGCCTTGATGGGATCCAACATGCAACGCCAGTCTGTTCCCCTGGTTCGGCCGGAAGCGCCGATTGTGGCCACGGGATTGGAACATAAAGTGGCGGTGGACTCGAAAGCCTGTGTAACGGCTCCTTCTGCTGGCACGGTGATTTACGCCGATGCGGAACGGATTGTGATTAAAACAAAAGACCTTCCCGACGAATTGAGTCTCGTGGAAGGGGATAACCTGATTGAGATCAAACTTAAGAAATACACGCGATCCAATCAGAGCACCTGCTACAATCAGAAACCGCTGGTGAAAAAAGGTGACCGCGTGAAGAAGGGGCAGGTTCTGGCGGACGGTGCCTCTACTGATCATGGCGAGCTGGCCCTGGGACGGAATGTGTTGGTAGCCTTCATGCCCTGGCGGGGATACAACTTTGAAGACGCGATTGTCATCAACGAACGGCTGGTGAAAGAAGATGTCTTTACGTCCATTCATA
>CAZHTM010000088.1:0-5542 GCA_964535735.1 uncultured bacterium | reverse complement strand
TTTATTCAATCACCATTGAACGAAATACAAACCACACCGTTTTGACGGTAAATCTGTCTTCGCTCCGCTGCGGTTTACTTTGAGGGACGATTACTTTTCTTTTAGCACCGCCTGTGCCGCTGCCAATCGGGCAATGGGTACCCGGAAAGGCGAACAGCTTACGTAGTTCAACCCCACCCGATGACAGAATTCCACACTGGCAGGATCTCCGCCGTGTTCGCCGCAGATCCCCACTTTCAAATCAGGACGAGTGGCCCGGCCTTTGGTGACACCCATTTCAATGAGCTGTCCCACGCCGGTAACGTCAAGACTCTGGAATGGATCATGGCTGAGAATCTTCTGACTTAAGTAATCGGGTAGAAAGCCGCCTATATCATCACGACTGAAGCCATAGGTGGTTTGCGTTAAATCGTTGGTGCCGAAGCTGAAAAATTCGGCGCCCTGGGCGATTTCATCGGCGGTGAGGGCTGCACGGGGCAGTTCAATCATGGTTCCCACCAGGTACTCAAAAGACGTTCCGCTTTCATCCATTACAGCCGTGGCCATGCGGCGCACAATGGCTTCCTGATGGTTGAATTCGGTGACCGTTCCTACCAGAGGAATCATCACTTCCGGAAGCACCGATTTGCCTTCCTTCGTTAACTCTGCGGTAGCTTCGAAAATGGCCCGTGCTTGCATTTCAGTAATTTCCGGGTAGGCAATGCCCAACCGGCAACCACGATGTCCCAACATGGGGTTGAATTCATGGAGAGCGTCAATCCGGTTACGGATGACACCAGGATCCAGGGACAATTCCCGGGCCAGTTCATCCACCTGCTCCGAGTTAAGGTTGATGAATTCGTGCAGCGGCGGGTCCAGGAGTCGAATGGTGACGGGCAAGCCTTCCATAGCCTCCAGGATGCCTTTAAAATCCTGCCGCTGGAAGGGGAGCAGTTCCATAACCGCCTGGCGCCGTTCTTCCGGTGTATCCGCCAGAATCATTTTGCGCATGGCCAGGATGCGTTGCGGATCGAAAAACATGTGTTCGGTACGGCAGAGGCCGATCCCTTCCGCTCCGAATTTCCGAGCCTGAGCCGCGTCTTCCGGGCGGTCGGCGTTGGTGCGGACATTCAATTTACGGGTTTTATCAGCCCAGGACATGAGGAGCGCGTATTCCCGGTTGGATTCCGGGTCTGCATCCATCAAAGGAACTTGTCCGGCGTACAGATGACCGGCCGTTCCGTTCAAGGATAGCCAATCACCGGTTTTGAAAGTTTGATCTCCAACGGTCAGGGTTTGGGTATCCAGATCGATGTGCAAAGCGCTACACCCTACGATACAGCATTTTCCCCATCCTCGCGCCACCAGTGCTGCGTGACTGGTCATACCGCCCTTAGCCGTGAGAATAGCCACCGCTGCATGCATTCCGTGTACATCCTCAGGAGAGGTTTCTTCCCGTACCAGAACCACTTTTTTCCCTTCAGCAGCCAGCCGTTCCGCTTCATCGGCGGTGAGGACGATCTGTCCTGTGGCCCCACCTGGTCCGGCCGGAAGTCCCTTGGCAATAACAGTGGTTTTCCGTTCCTCTAACGGGTTGAGCATGGGATGGAGCAACTCATCCAATTGTTTCGGCTCGACCCGGAGCAGCGCCGTATTCTGGTCAATGAGCCCTTCTTCCACCATGTCCACTGCCATTTTGATGGCTGCCGGACCGGTGCGTTTACCGGTGCGGGTTTGCAACATCCACAGCCGGCCATCTTCGATGGTAAACTCAATATCCTGCATGTCTTTGTAATGCGCTTCCAGTCGATTGCGAATATCCACCAGGGAGGCATAAACGTCCGGTAAAAACGTTTCCAGAGAAATGGAGTCCTGGGTATCATCGGTTTTGGTGGATTCATTCAGAGGGTGGGGGGTACGGATCCCGGCCACCACGTCCTCACCCTGGGCGTTTTGCAGCCATTCACCATAAAAGAGATTTTCTCCGGTGGCAGGGTTGCGAGTGAAGGCCACACCGGTGGCAGACGATTCGCCCATATTGCCGAAGACCATGGTCTGAACATTGACGGCCGTACCCCATTCGTCGGGAATGCCTTCAATGCGTCGGTAATTGATAGCGCGCTTTCCGTTCCAGCTCTGAAACACGGCCCGAATCCCGCCCCAGAGTTGATCATGGGGATCATCAGGGAAGGGAACGCCCAATACCTCCTTGATCGTGACCTTGAATTGGTCCGCCAGCGCCTTCCAATCATCAGCCGTGAGGTCGGTATCCGTCGTGTAATTCCGTTCGGCCTTGTACTGGTCAATCAGGCGCTCTAATTGTGACCGGATTCCCTGACCATCTTCCGGTTCAATGCCTTCCGCCTTTTCCATGACTACATCAGCATACATCATGATTAATCGGCGATAGGCGTCATAGACAAAGGTGGGATTGTTGGATTTTTTAATGAGGCCTGGAATGGTTTGAGTCGTAAGACCGATGTTTAACACCGTATCCATCATTCCCGGCATGGACTGCCGGGCGCCGGAGCGAACCGAAACCAACAGGGGATTGTCTGAATCTCCAAAGCGCTTACCCATGATTTCTTCCACCCGGTTCAGGGCATCATTCACTTGCGTGGTTAGTTCATCTGGAAATTGTTTGTTGTTTTCATAATAGGAATTACACATCTCGGTGGTAATCGTGAATCCCGGTGGCACCGGAATGCCCAGACTGGTCATTTCCGCCAGATTAGCGCCTTTTCCACCGAGCAGATTTTTCATTTCCGCTGTACCGTCTGCCTGTCCAGCACCGAAGAAGTATACATATTTAGCCATGAAATCCTCTTGATTTGTAATGAATTTGTAATGAAAAAAATAAGACCAAAATTTACGGTGTTTCGTTAATGGTGATCAGTATTTTCTATAGTTCTTTCCAATAGTGTGTTAGACGAAGCACTGGAACAACGTTACAAGAGAAAACGAGGTTAGTGTTGGGTAAGCTACGGGCTTTTTGATTCTTTGTGTTGTGCAAATGCAAAATGTCGAAAGAATTCATTTTTGCTTTGAGGATTTTCCGGTAAAATTCCTGTTCCATGCAGAATCAGGAATTAATTAAAGACTACCTTCTGTCCAATTTGGTTCCACCCAAGGAGCGTCGGATTGGTGTGGAGATTGAGTGTCTGGTGTATACCCGGGACGGCCGGCGATTACCGGTAAATCGAGGGTCGGAGTTCTCGGCTATGGAGTTTATGTCGGAGTTGGAATGTCGCCAGCGGAAAGACAATCCCAAATCCTGGTACAGTCTGGAGCCGGGAGGGCAGATTGAATGGGCTTCGCCACCGGAGCGCACCCTGTTTGATATTCAACAGTGTCTGGACCGGCACTTAATTCGGGTGACGGACATTCGCAATCACCAGGGATTAATGGTGTTGGATTATTCCCTGGACCCCCTCTACCACCCTCAGGACATCGATTTAATCCATCAGCACAAATATGAAATCATGCACGCCCGCTTTCTGGAAACAGGAAGCCGGGGAATGTGGATGATGCGCAATTCCACCAGCGTGCAAATCAATTTGGATTATACGTCAATTGAAGAAGCGAGCGAAATGGCTTTTCTGGCGGATGCTTTGTCACCGTTTACAGCGGTGTTATTCGCTAATAGCCCGTTTGCAGGAGGACGACCATCGGGAACGGACAATCTTCGACTTATCGTCTGGAATCGTACCGATCCGGCCCGTTGCGGGTCGCTCTGGAGCCATGGAATACGAAACCCGGAACACATGGTGGACCAGTTTTCAACCTGGGCGGCGACCGTGCCTTTGATTTTTATTCCGGACGATGCGGAATCATGGCAACCATCAAATCAGCCAGGTGGCGAGTGGTTGAATTCCCTCTCATCGTTTGAAGATCGTACTTCTGCCGTTCCGATTCTGCTTCATCAAATATTTTCCCATATACGGTTTAAAAATGTTCTTGAAATTAGAGGGATTGACCGGCCTCCGTTTGGCTATGAACTGGCGGCACCTGCCTGGTGGTTGGGCCTACTCACCGATGAAGGGCTGCGCCGTGATCTGCTGGACCGTGTTTCCCGGTGGACCGATGAAGAGCGCCAGGCTCTGGAGTTGAGCGCGCTAACCGTTGATTGGTCACAAATCGGTCCGGAGAAGAAGTCTTTTGAAACCTGGATTCGGGAATTGGCTGACCTGGCCCTGGCCGGCCTGGCACACCGCCGACAGGAAACAGGCCAAGACGAAACGGTGTTTCTCCGTCCCTTCCTGGAGGTAGCTCTGGATCGGGGTCCGTTTTCCCTGACCCGCCAGGCGGACTATGCACAGTCTGGTTTATCCCTGCCCCGATACATCGAGGAACAATTCAAAGAAAAGGACCTGATTCATGACACCGAAACACGCGCATAATCTGGTACAAATTCCCCTATTCATTATCGCCCTGGGCGCCATGGGATTGGGCGTCAGTTGGATGTGGGCATCGGAACCCTGGCTGTTGGATCAGCAGGCCAATGAGGCTCTCCTGGGGGTGGATTTTCACACCCTGCTCCAGGCGCCGATCAATGAGCACCTTCCTGATTATCTCCGCCTCAGTTATCGTTTTTTCGGGTGGTGGCTGTTTTCGGTGGGGATGCTGATCGGCGTGTACGTTCAAGTAACCCGGATGGGGACCGCCCTGGCCCGGAAAGCCCTGTATGGCGTTCTCTTTATTATTCTGGCGGGCGTCTACGGCATCGAAATGGTTTATTTGCCGGGATCGCCGTTTCTCTACCTGACCCACGGTTTGCTCCTGCTTCTGTTGATCAGTATCTACGGCGCCTATCAACTCGGATCACGGAAGTCATGAGTTTTGGTGATTTGCATCCCCTGGTGATTCATTTTCCCATTGCCCTCCTGTCCACGTCCTTTTTCTTTGATGTTTTGCAATTGAAATGGCCCCAGCGTGGCTTTCACCATGTATCTTTCTGGAATCTGAGTTTAGGCCTGGCAGCATCCGTTGCCGCGGTGGCTACAGGCTTTGCCGCTGATCTTCTGGTGGGACACATGGAATGGCCGTTTGATCCGTTGAAGACTCATGGTGTCTGGCAATTGACATCGCTGGTGATTTTCCTGGGACTGTGGATTCGGGTCCGGCGGCAGATGAGCGAAACCGATAGTCCAATTCCTCCGATTTCTACTTTGGTCATCAAAGGTCTGGCCGTAACCCTGCTGTTCTATGGCAGCCACCTGGGAGCTATCCTGGCGGACCGGATTTGATCGTTTCTCCGCGGGATTCCCTTTTCCTCTTGTTACATGGCTATAAAGGAGGGCAAAAGTTAAAGGTTCAAAGTTGAAAGAAAACCCGGTACGAAATAAGAGAAGGTCATTGCGAGGAGTCCCGAGAAACAGGAGGACGAAGCAATCTCACCGTAATAGTCCAGTGTCCGGAAACGATCGTTTCTACTGGAAAACTGCCCTGGTTGTCCTGCCAACTGATTATTGCCGGCTGTAAATTTTAAAGTGAGGAATCCAGTGTATCGACCTGTTTTTCATATCTTACTGCTCTTCGCCGCGGCTCTGCTTTTCACCGCCTG
>CAZHTM010000087.1:0-5570 GCA_964535735.1 uncultured bacterium | reverse complement strand
AATTTAGAAGACCATGGCCCTCTTTTCAAAAGTACAGAAAATTAGGGACGCAACTCATAATCTGGGAGAATTCAATAAAAATAATAGCAGGTCTAACATCTTCCTGCCATTGCAGTATGTTTCTATATATTAGCACTTGTATTGGTACCCTGGGATCGGGCATCCCGCGTGCGTGCCTCTTCAGCGATCAGCCAGCCAGGGCGACTCAGTCGGTCAAGGAACCGCCGTTTCGGTTCTGTTTCATGATATATACCGATTTCAATAAATAAAAAGCCACTCCGTTGGAATGGCTTGCGTACCCGGGGTCGGACTCCCCGCCTGCGTGCATCCTCGGCGGGCAGGGAACCGACATGTCGGTTCTGTTGCATAATTTTTATCGATTTTAATAAATAAAAAGCCACTCCGTTGGAATGGCTTGCGTACCCGGGGTCGGACTCGAACCGACACGGCTGTTGAGGCCGAGGGATTTTAAGTCCCTTGTGTCTACCAATTCCACCACCCGGGCAAATTATCTTTCCCAATTCAAATAACCGAACAATGCCCTTGTGTCTACCCTGCCCGAATGAATTCGTTCAGGCGGGCAATTCCACCACCTTGGCAAAATTGAGGCGTCGATCGGATTCGAACCGATGAATCGCGGTTTTGCAGACCGCTCCCTTAGACCGCTTGGGTACGACGCCATATTCAAAAACCAATTCTTTCCTGAACTTCCAAAAAATTCGGGGCAAAATTTACCACCTCCCTCAGGCCCTAAACAAACGGTTCTATGTTAAAAAATTCGTAAATTTTACCATGGATTTCGAACTTCAAAACATTTATCAACGCCTACGGGATTTCCACATCCCCGCGCCCGTGCTGGATGAAATTTTCAGAGACGAAAAAAGCCTAACGGTATTAACCGAGGCTTGGTATTCTTTGGAAGAGGAAGGACTTAAGGGGGACGATGCCGCCCGGGAAATTGCAAAATTAATTTATCAGGAATTCCCGGAACTCGCCGACCTGGTCGACGACCATAAATAATATTGGTTCACTCGACCTTCTTTCTGACTTCCCGAAGACAGCCGGACATGAAAAGAATTGAAAGCATCTATCCGATGATTAATTACCTCTATTCGCTTCTTTAAATCAACTTCAACACCTTTTTCCAGTTCATAAATCAGCTCAAGACTGAGAGCGTGTAGTCTTAACAATTCACCCGTTGTGGGAAGATCAAAATGAATTTCCGGTGATTTGGAAATCCAATCATTTAACAAGATGCACTGATGCTTTACGTCACGGAAGGTTGAACCAGTAATGTGAAAAGGAATCCTGCCGGAAGGCCCGGCGTTAAGACCTCCCAGCAGGATTAAAAAGACGAAAATGTATTTCTGGATCACAACCCCAAACTACGTTTAAACGCCTCGTTATTGGGTTCTCGTCCCAGGAAATCCCGGACGATGTCCATGGGCTCTTTTGTTCCTCCAGGAGCCAGGACCATTCTACGGAACCGCTTTCCCACCTTGGGGTTCATCATTCCCTCTTTCGCGAAAACAGAAAACATGTCTTCAGCAAAAACCTTTGACCAGGCATATCCATAATAGGATGCCGCATAACCATTCAAATGACCGAAAGAAGCAATCCGCGCTGTATTGGGTGTTTCATTCCAGTCCAGAATGTCTTTATGTAGTCGCTGGGCCACTTCCAGGACCGATTCGTCACCCTCAGGGTCCCAGCGATCATACAAGGTCAGGTCCAACGTTCCCAGGAACACCTGAAAGGCGAAATCACCACCGGAAGACATGTTCTTAGCCGCTAGCATGCGATTCAGCAAACTATCGGGAATTACTTCACCGGTCTTATAATGTTTGGCAAAAAGTCTAAGGGATTCCTTGTGCCAGGTCCAGTTTTCAAAAAATTGTGATGGTGCTTCCACAAAATCACGATCGACGCCCGTTCCGGAATAGGTATACAGTGGCGATTCGGTCACCATTCCATGCAATAAATGTCCAAATTCATGGAAAAACGTTTCCACATCGGAGTGGGGCAGCAAGGATGGTCGATCCGCGGTTGGTTTTGGAAAGTTGCATACCAGGGCCGCGATGGGATGTTGATACCCTTCGGGAGTGGCCATCCCCTTGGCTATGCCAAAATGCGCCGCGTGACTGTACTTATTTTCCCTGGGGAATAAATCAAAATAGAAATACCCCAACAATTTCCCTGTGTCCTTATCGGTCACCGAATACATGGTCACATCCGGATGCCAGACGCTGGGATTGGGAACCTCCTGAAATTTCAGTCCATAAATCGTCTGGCTGATGGTAAACAGCCCATCAATCACATTATTCAATTCAAAATATTCCCGGATTTTCTGGTCATCCAGCGCGTATTTTTCTTCGGCTAACTTGTTTTCCAGGTAGTGCAATTCCCAGTAATTAATTTCGGTGGCTGGTTTTCCCGTTAATTTGGATTTCAAATCAAGTAATTCCTGATTTTCGCGAGCCATCTTATCTTTCAACGCTGCTCTTAAATCGGCTTCGAATTTCCATACCACATCAGGTGTCTTAGGCATGCGCTCATCCAGGATATAAGCGGCATATGAAGGATATCCCAACACTTCCGCCAATTTTTGCCGTTCCGCAACCATTTTAGGAATGACGTCTAAATTTTTGTCCGCGGCACGATTTAAAAATTTCTCCGACAATGCTTTCCGAGCTGATTCTGAATTGGATAATTTCATAAAGACCCGCCGGGAAGGATAGCTGATATCTATTTTATAGGTGCCATCTCCAACCGCTCGAGCTTTTTTATAAGATTCCGGCGTTCCGTCCATATCGGCTTCCGATACTACCAGCGTATCGGTGTACTGGGCGATATTGTTGTCAAATTCCAAACCCAGCTTACTGATGCGGTTCTTGATTTCCTTCACCTGATCCCGCTTTTCTTTAGATAATCCAAACCCCTGGCGCAAGAAACCTTTCAAAACATCGTCGTAAAATCGTTTGTTGACGCCTTTCAGATTCAGGGCATCCGCAGTTTCACCATAAGCCTGGACCGCTTTGTATAAATCTTCATTGAGGGAAAAATTATTTTCCCATTTCGAAAATTTAATGATCGCCGAATCAGCGGCCGTTCGGATGGCTTCATCCGGATGAACGGCTCCCATGAGATAAACGGGATATTCCACCCGGCCTAGCACGGCATAGATTTCATCAATGGGTCTGATGGTATTTTCGAAAGTCCGTTCAGGATCGGGGACCGTCAAGATGGCGTCTAACATATTTTCGGCCCGGTCCAGTGTAATGTCCGTGGCCTGCGGGATGTGTTCCGCCGTCAGGCGATTAAAATCGTTGACTTCATTGAATTTCACTAACAAGGGATTGGAACTGGCTCCCAGCGGAATGCTGTTTTCCGGCGCAACCGTTGGAGTTGACGTGCACTGCACCACGAATATGACCAGTGAGCTAATCCCAACAACAAACAATCGTTTCATTTTTTTACATCCTTTTTCTATGAAGACAAAGTGATTAGACATAGAATTTCTGAATTGGTTCCCCCATGAATTCCTGATTTAGGTAAATTTTTCCAGATAAAAGAAAAACACAACCGTTGTAACGCAATAAGCCCAGGAAGATGTCCAGCTCCGGAACTGGTGAGCCTGACTATAATCCGTTTCCAGTTGCCGCTGATCCACCTTTTGAAAGACGGCTTTGCTCACTCCCGTTCGGCGACATTGCCAAGCGCGGTAAGCATACACGGGAACTTCCCGAAGTTTTAACGTCCGTAGCCCCTGTCGGGCCACTTTAATCAAAACGGGATGCTGACAGGGTGATGGTTTTGGCTTGGACGTCTCAGATTGTCCCAATACAACCGACACCAGGAGAATACTGAATCCAAATTTTATCCAGGGGTTCGTTACCATCCGAATATCACCTGCAACGAAAATAGGGGTAGGCGTTTCAAATCCAGAGTCGGTCCGGTTACGGATTTCCCCTGGAATTTCCAGGCGTCACTTTGATACCCGTTGTGCATAAATCCCGCTTTTAAATCCAAGCCCAGCCAGGAACGGAGATAATACCGCAGCCCAATCGTGCTGGCATACCCCAGCCACCAGGTCGTCATTTTGTCGGATGAAGTCAGCGAGATAGCCGAATTCCCATAACTGGAAAGAAGGGCATCCCAGTCGGAACTAGCGTTTTTAGTGTCCAGAGCAATTGCACCGCGACCGATAACCGCACCCAGAGAAAAATTGAGTTCTACCCGACGCCAGGGCCAATAAAAGGTCTGAAGGGAAATGAACCGATAGGTTAAACTACGGCTAAAGTCCGCTCCGGAGGTGGTGCGATCCGCATGGCGGGAAGTAAATCCCTGATAGGTTATGCGCGTATTGTAAAAAACCTGAGCTTCCAAAGACAGGCCATACAACACATTCTTCGCCATGAATTTTGGTGTCGGTATCTCCGCATTGGACTCAAATCCTGTGAGCGTGGGTTCATAATAGCCGCCGTTGAGCCCTACAATCAGACGTGGTTGGGCGGCCAGGTTCGATAGACCGGCTAGAATCAGGAAAGAAAGAAGCAGACTCGGTTTCATAAGAAGGTTAAATTTATGACGATCGGATTAAAGATATGAATGAATAAGATACGCTCCTTAATTCTAATTCTGGTTGGTGGAATGGCCAGTCTCACAGCGGATGTGAACCATGTTGTGGTCTATTACGATGGTCATACAGAAGTGGGATTGATCGATTCCATGAACGCCAAAACCCTTTTTATGACCCGCAAATACACGGGTCAGGCTGTCTCCATCCTCTTAAAGGATGTTTATTTCGCATACAATGATTTCGATCGTTTATTTTACGTCAGTCCCTCCTTTGGAGACCGGATTGATCAGATTGAGCAATATTCCGGAGTGGTTGTTACCCTGGATGGTGAACGTTTTCCCTTCAAGAAATTTTATTACAATCGGAACTTCATCGCGCCGCGGGTCTATCTCACCACGCCCACCGATTCCCTGTTTTCCCTGTCGCTATTTAGTGTCCACCACGTGGAATTGGATTTTTCAACCCTCTCCCTGTCCGTGGCGAAAGGGTTTCACCGTTCCGCCGGATTGTTTTTGGGACTAACGGCATGGGAAATTCTGGGGGGCTGGCGACAATCTCTGAAGCACACCAAACTCATATCGATGACCAGCGTGAATTCTCTAGCTTCCAATTCATGGAAATACGGACAAAAACTACTTCCGCGGGCGGATCCGGCGGGCATTCATCAAACCGGCGTTCGGTTTGAATCCATGATTCTGTCATTTTCATTATTTACCGTTGGTCAGATGGCCTGGGATATCTGGCGGGGGAACCGGAATCATTATTTCTTTCCCCTGGATCGACAGGAGCGTTTTCCCCGGTCCATGTATCAGTTTTCAGTGAGGCGTTGGTTCCGTCAGGAACTGGAATCCATCCGCCAACAAATCTCCCCCTAGTCTTCGGGCAACCGGCGGCGGCTTAAGTCCACAACGCCGAATTTTTTCACCACCCAATCGCCGAACTTGGGCGCCAGTTGGTTTATAGCCAGCAAAGGTCTAATGGGACCTTTATT
>CAZHTM010000086.1:0-5618 GCA_964535735.1 uncultured bacterium | reverse complement strand
TATATATGCCTCCAAAATATTACTGTCATGCTGAGCCCGTCGAAGCATGACTTTTTACCGATTAGCCACCCTTCGACGGAGCTCAGGGTGCATAAATCCGGTTGTTTTACCCCTCTCCAAACCAGACCGAATAAACACGTGCCCAGCATCCTGGCGCCTACGTAACTTTCCAGCGAATAGCGGATCAACTAATCCGATTCACGGGGAACAATCCCAGATTGCAAACCATAAACCGGACAATCTCATGCAACGAAACACCACCTACGCGGCATCGCTTTTAACTATCGCCCTTCTTTTCTTTCCTCTGTCTGCTCAATCCCAATTTACTTCTGGAAAATTACTGGAACGAATTAACAGTGGAGGTTATTCTTACCTCCGGATTGAGTCAAATAATGAAACCTTTTGGCTGGCAGCACCACTGACCGATATTAAGGAAGGGGAAACTATTCGTTTTACCAAAGGCATGCTGATGGAAAATTTCACCAGCCCAAGTCTGAACCGAACTTTTCCACAAATCTATTTTACCGGGTCGGTCTTAAGTGGCGATCAGCAGCCCCGGTCAAGCTTTAATCACTCCAAAAAGCCCTCCAAGGATCAACCCACCGTAACGGCTGACATGATTCAAAATGTGCACCCCTTATCATCCGGAATATCTATCCAGGACCTTTATACGAAGAAAGGCGAATTGGCGGGAACAAAGGTTAAGATCCGGGGAATTGTCACAAAGTATAACGCCGATATCATGGGCAAAAACTGGATTCACCTCCGAGATGCGTCCACAGGCGCCAACGGCGATGATCTGGTTGTGACGACCTCTGAACGATTCACCGTTGGTGAAGTCGTTACGCTGGAAGGTATTGTTTCCTTAGACCAAAACTTTGGTTTCGGGTATTCCTACGCCTTGCTTTTGACCAAAGCGGTCCGAGTGTCCAAACTCTAATTCCGTCGCCGGATAACCGCCAGCGGACTTTCATTCCAAGCCGCGTCCACCGCGGAAACTCCGATGGTTTTCCACGAAGCTAAATGTTCATTTAGAGTGACCGAAAGCGTTTGACCATTCACAATGCGATAAAGCTGGATCCCACGGGTCGTATCAATGATTGTATCCTCGGAGCAATAGACCAAATACCGATGAACGGCTTCAGAATCCGCGGGAGCGTCCCATGTCAGGGTAAGTCCGGCGGGTCCATCAGAACTCACCTGTAAATTCCGGGGCGTTGAAGGCGCTGTGGCGTCTTTCCAACTCATAGGAGGCAATCCGGCCGGGGTTCGAAAGCGATGGTTTTTTAATTCGTCAAAATGATCAATTAAACTACCCGCGTGAAAAAACACCATTCCCGGAAACTGTCGACGACGGAGGTCGTCGATTTGTCCCTCCGCTTCGGCCCAGGTATAATTTTCCTTATTTTCCTCATTGTACCGATAGCTGCCAATTCCGGGAAAGACATATCGATCCAGCACATATTCATCTTTATACTCCTGAGATCGAATCAGAAAAGGCTGCGTTGGGTGGGACCGCGGCCAATAAATCATGGGGGCAACAAAATCCATTTTTCCCCACTCCGTCCATCGCCGGGGGTCCTGATACGCCTTGTGATAGGCGTTCCAGCCTCCCCGCCAATAACTTCCAATCACGGCGGCGGAAATCTTTAGATTCGAATCTTGCCGGGTCAGCGTATTATATAAACGAGCCACGAACCGGTCCAGTTGTTCCCGTTCCCAATCATCCCAGTCCAATTCTAAAGGATTTCCGGATTCAGATTCAAAAAGCGCAACACTGATGGAATCGTGCGAATACCCATGATCAGGAGCCATTTCTGGAAATCGGATGTAATCAAAATGAAGACCGTCCACGTCATACCGCCGCACAATATCGGAGGCAATAGATAGGATGTAATCCTGAACGCCCGGAATCGCTGGAGAAAAAGACACATAATGCTCCGACAAAGGCATCGGTCGCCCGGAGGAATCACATACGACCCATTCCGGATGGACTAAATATGGTGATGGCGGTGTGGTCACCGGCGGCGGATCCATGCCCCTCCAAACGGGAAATGTGTTGAGCCAGGCATGAAGTTCCAATCCTCGATCGTGGGCCAATTCAAGGGCATAGGCCAAGGGATCCCAACCGGGATCTTCACCCAGATTCCCGGTCAGCAACGGTCCCCAGGGTTCCAGTTCAGACCGGTAATAGGCATCCCCGCTACCCCGGACCTGGAAAAGGATTACATTGAAGTTAGCGTCGGCCGCCGCCGAAATGATGTCCCGGATATAGGTGCGGATAGAATCCTGATCATGAGTTTTAGAATACTGGCAATATTCAAAACGGGTCAGCCAGACAGCCCGCAGCTCCCGGGAGGGACTATCAGGGATCGGTTGAACCTGCTCCCGTGGAATTTCTACCGGCGGACGGAGGGCACATCCTGTGAGCCACAATTCCAGAACGCCTAATGAGATTATACGGATAAGTTTCGTCGTTTTCATGAGCATCCTTTAATTTGCTAATTCAAGCAAGCGGTCGTTCATTCCCAGAAGTACCGCCCGCGCCAACGCTTTCAGGTTGGCATCTTTCATGAGGAATTGTTCGTCCTCCGGATTGGATAAAAAGGCTCCTTCAACCAGGAAAACCACCATGTCAGTCTGACGGGTCATGAAATAGGCCCGATGGACGCGTCCTTCCGGTTTCAGGCCCAGATTCAATAAATGAGGATAGATCGCCCGAGCAAAGGGCCATCCCTGCAGGTGTGTATAATACGTGCTGGTTCCTATGGCATCGTCGGGATGACGAGTCCAGCCGGTGGAATTGTTATGGAGCCACACCAGAATATGGGCGTCATATTCACGGGCAATTTCCGCGCGGGGACGAAGATTCATGGTAGTATCCTGGTCCCGTGTAAGGATCACCTGTGCACCGGCGGAATCCAGCATAGCGGCCAGGTATTTTGTATACACCAGGTTCACATCTTTTTCCATAAGGCCCGTGGCCCCTAACGCGCCTTTATGGCGGCCGCCGTGTCCCGCATCCAGGGCAATTATGAGATGAGCAAAGGGATGATCCTTTTCAATGATCGGTGGACGTCGTATAGAGAGGCGAAAATGCCCGTCCACATACTGTCCTTTAAATCCCCATTGCTGGACGGTATTCAGCGTCAGAGTGAAGACCAGATCAGTTCCTTGTTGGACCCAATCCAATTTGGAGATAAGACTATCCTGCTCCGGATAGCGGGTCCATTCATCATGAAAATGGGTGTTGTAAAACCGTACCGTGATTTCCTGGGGATTTGAATTTTGCTTGAGAGCGTAGACGGGTTGACCATCAAATGAAAAATTCAAATGAACCCAGTTGGAGTCCAGCTCGCTGGTGATGCCGTATGCTGATATGGGTGTGAGCGCGCTCCCGTCCGGTAATACCTCCACGGCATTTTGCGAAACATAGGCGTCCTGCCGATCGGATAATCGCACCCGCCACCAACGACCCTCCAGCGCCAGGCCCTCCATCCTGAGATCAGGTTGAATTTCCGTCAAAATTTCACCGCCAGGGGAGTAATAAACCAACGTATGCTCATCCACCGTTCGAAGGATGATGGGTTGCCGCCGGTCCACGACAGTAATCCGACTCGTAGACCATTGCTTCCGGGAACGACCATGCTTTCCCTTCAGATAAAAACGAATCCGTTGGTTCACACACCGATCGCCGGGACGGAGTTGAAAAGTGCCTTCATATACTCCCCGTTTACCGCCGGTCAACGCTGGTGAAAGTTCGGTCATGGGGAGGTAACCTGATGTAAGGTGAGGAATTTTGAATTTAGCCTTCCCTCCGGGACTTCCTATCATACGTACCGTTAACTGTTGAGGTGTATACAAAATGAGGGATCGTGAAGGCAGCATCCCTTCTTTCGAAATAGCCGTTGGCGATTCCGGCAATTCAGGAGCATACACTTTGCGAAATAGATGAAATGTAAGCGTATCCTGACCTTGATCTCCCAGAATTCGGAAGTTGTACGTGTTCCATCCCGGCTCTAGATGAAATTGATCGGTTACGGCGCCGGAAGGATATACGGGAAGTTGTTGTGTATCCAGAAACACCGTTGCCGTGGTGTCCCACGTGAAAGCGCCAAATCGCACGCGATCCACCCAAAATGTGTCGGAATCGGCAGGAAAGGTGATGGAAAACAGTTGGGTGCTGTCCCGCTGCATTCGTTGCTCGGAATAAATCGCTTCAATCGATCGATAAGAATCCATATCCCCGTGAATCTGCGACAGCAGCATCCCGGGAATACACCCCGTCAGCATTAAGAACCAATATTTCATGAATGAACCTGGAATTAGTTGGAATTGCAAATTAAGGATGGTCAATGATAAGGTTATAAATAAATAGTTAACTGATGCGAATTATCCGGAAATGAGATGGAACCACGCCCCTCCTGGACATGGGAAAATGTTAAGAGGTTTCAATGACCACAGGTTTACGATGGTCATCCACTTTAACGTACGTATACACCCCTTCTGTCACCATAATTTTGGTCTCGGTTTCATAGATTCGACTGACCCATGCCTCAATATGCACGGTGATGGATGTGCGACCGATGCGAACCGTTTCCACATAACAACTGAGCGTATCACCCACAAAAACCGGTAGTTTAAAGGAAATGGAATCGATGGCCACGGTAACCACCCGGCCTTTGACTATTTTCCGGGCGTACACCCCGCCCGCTACGTCCATTTGTGACAGGAGCCACCCACCAAAGACATCACCGGAAGGATTTGTATCTTTGGGCATGGCCACAACCTGAATGGTGAGTTCACCTCGAGGATGTTCGTGGGTCTTCATATTTTTCTACTATTTCAACCTGGTTCGAGATTAGGATTGCTTCCGCAAAGTCCATCTGGTTTAATTAAAAGTTACATCCAAGATTAAAGAGGTTTCGCAAGTAAAAGTTGTAATCTTATGGAAAGGATGTAAGACCGGTATGGTGATAGGCGATTCCAGGCAGCCGGTCACCTCCAAACCTCAAATGTATCGAATTGCATCTACGTTGAAATTCATTTTTTCTTCACCGGAATAAGAAAAGATTAAGGAATCTGCGCCCCTCACCTGGGAGGATAATGAATACTTCACGGGAACGGTGATTAGCGTCTGGACCTTGCCAAAGGTCTTTACCATCCTTTCGTTGGGCCGGAAAACAGTTCCATTGACGGACTTTCAGAGCGTAACGTAATCCCAGTCGATCCCTGCGCTGTCCCTGGAAGGGGCAATAACGGGACTGTTGCCCGATCTGACTATCATCGGTGGAGTTGAAAGGTATCCAAGAACCTTATTACTCCTGCGAAGTTTATTCGTATGAAATTTTCAAACGTAATGAGTAAAACGTAATTATTTAATTGGAGTGTTGGAGCTCTCCTGGTCTCTAAATCCAGCTTCCTGTGTCTTTTCATAATGAACCCCTATTATCAGGGATCACGCTGAATCGGGCCATTTATCACAGTACTGTGAAGTACGGAGAAAAAATGATTGAGATACTTCGTTCGCTTCGCTCCCTCAGTATGACAAAGAATATGGTTCACTGTAATGCTTCAGATGAAATATGACTTTTGGGGAATTAAAATAAGATAGAAAG
>CAZHTM010000085.1:0-5741 GCA_964535735.1 uncultured bacterium | reverse complement strand
CCTTGCTTTTGGACCATCCACTCCGAATTTAGAACGGATTTGAATCACAGGTAGATGAGATTGCTTCTTCGCTCGACCTAATGAGAGATTACAGGAAATGGAAGGTAGCATTTACTTTGGGATACGTTTTATAAAACATGAGAGGGTCCCGATACTGTTTAATTGGATTCGGTAGACAATAGGCGATAGATTAACTGCTGAATATTCCGGTGAAGTCTTTAACAATCTGAGAACATCTTATGCTACCGCACCCACTGATTGATCTGGTTCGTCAGGCCTCTTTGCTGGAGGATCTGGCCATCACTTATGGCACGCCGCTATACCTTTATTCTGACGACCAACTTCGGCACAATTTGCAAACCATCGAGAATGCTCTACAGGCCTCAATTCCTGACCACCATATTTGTTATGCTATCAAGGCCAACAGCAATCCCAACCTCCTGGCCAGGATGCGATATCACCTTCCGAATTTGGGCGGGGATTGCTCCAGTCCGGGAGAATTGGAAGCGGCCCGCCGAGCAGGCATCAAAGGGTCTGAATGCCTCTACACTGGGAATTATGAAGCACCCGAAGATTTGAAGGCCGCCATGGAAGCCGGGGCTCATATCAATCTAGATGACATCACTTCATTAAACCGGCTGGAACCTTTTGGACTTCCTGATGAGCTTTCGTTTCGTCTGAATCCTGGATTCGGACGGGGAACGTTCGCCCAGATCATCACTGCCGGTGAAAAGGCCAAATTCGGCGTCCCTGTTCATGATATTTCCAAGGCGTACCAAAATGCCAAAAGTTTGGGTATTCAGCGCTTCGGACTCCAATGCATGACCGGCTCCGGTAATTTAGATCCTGACTACTTTGACTCCCTTCTCCAAGTTATTCTAAACCAGGTGGATGACCTTTATGCAGAACTGAACGTACCATTTAACTATATTTCAATCGGCGGTGGGTTTGGAATTCCATATCGGGATGATCAAACGCCTCTGGATTTTCCGGCCCTGTTCAGGCGATTGGGTCAGCGTATGGATAAGCACTATAAACGGTCTAAAATGCCCCGTCCACAACTTTGGATCGAACCGGGAAAATCGGTGGTAGGCAACACGGGAATTTTGCTGGTACGAGTGACCGGTTTGAAATCAAGTTATCGCAATTTTATCGGAACCGATGCGGGAATGGAAACACTGATGCGACCGGCTCTCTATAACGCTTATCATCGAATTTATAAGGTGGGCGACCCGGAAGCGCCGCCGGAGGGGACTTTCGATATCACCGGTCGGATTTGCGAAAACACAGACCGGCTGGCGGTGGAGCGTCCTTTTCCCAAGGTCAAGGAAGGAGATCTGCTGGCCATTATGGATGTGGGCGCTTACGGATATTCCATGGCCCATCAGTTCAATACTCGTCCCAGACCGGCAGAAGTGCTGCTCATCGATCAACAACCCCAACTCATCCGGCGCCGTGAAACGATTGAGGATATTTTTCAAACCACTAAGCTCTAACCTCATTATTGCGCTCTGGCTGTCCTTTCTGGGAGCCCAATCCCATCCGGGCATTCACCAACGCCAGGCGGAATATTACAGGGTACATTACCGTGAACCGATTCATCGCCCGGACACCACGTCCATTATCGATCTCCAGCCACGAGCCTTTTCACCCAGCCGAACGGTATTCGGATATCACCCATACTGGCAGGGAACCGACTGGCAGTATTACAATTTCGATTTGCTGTCGACAATAGCTTTTTTCAGCGCGGATGTTTCCACGACCGGACAGCTTAGCAATCTCCATGGCTGGCCGGTCACGGAATTAATTAACACAGCCCACACCCACGGGGTTAAGGTCGTACTGGTAGCCACCTTGTTCGGTTCCAATTCCATTGCCACGTTGCTCTCATCGCCAACCAGTCGTCAAAACCTTATTAACAATCTCCTGACGCAAGTTCAGGCCGGGAATGCCGACGGAGTGAATATCGATTTCGAAGGTCTCCCTTCTCCCCAACGGCAAAATATGGTTCAATTTATCACCGACCTGGCCACCACCTTCCACTCGGCTATTCCCGGTTCAGAGGTCACCCTTGCCATGCCGGCAGTGGACTGGAGCAATGCCTGGGACTATTCCGCCCTGGCTTCGGTTTCCGACGGTCTTTTCATCATGGGCTACGATTACCATTGGTCCGGCAGTGACTATGCCGGCGCTGTAGCGCCCCTTTCAGGGGGAACCTATAACGTAACCTGGACAGTGAACGATTATCTCAGTAAAACCGGGAATCAGGCGAATAAATTGATCCTGGGGGTTCCCTATTACGGAATTGAATGGCCTACTGTAAGTTCCAGTCCCGGTGCTGCCACCACCGGCTCCGGGTCTGCCCAGATCTATCGCACGGCCTTTTCCCGGGCTCAGACTTATGGACGAAATTGGGATGCGTCCAGTCAGACGCCCTGGTATGCCTACAATTCCAGCGGATGGTTTCAGGGCTGGTATGACGATGAAGAATCGTTGGCCCTGAAATATAATCTGGCCCTGACCCGAAACCTAAAAGGTGTGGGTATTTGGGCTTTGGGATATGATCTTGGACATCAGGAACTCTGGAATCTTTTGGCTGCCACCTTTGGTACCTCCCTCCCGCCCACGGCGCCGGAATCCGTTGCCCTCTACCAATCCCAAGGAACGCTTTGGTGCACATTTACCGGAGCCACAAACGCGGAATCCTTTTCTGTCATCCGGTACACCACCAACGGAACGGTGGCGGAGACCCTGGGACCGTTCACCGATATTCCTTTTGCCATCACCGGTCTGCCGGAAAATGAACCGTCCTGGCTCCGGATTCAGGCCAATAACGCCTTCGGGTCGGCACTGTCCACTGACATTCTGGCCTATGCCCCCGATTCAGTGCGGGCCGATGCGTTAATCGTTCAGGGGTTTGACCGGGAATCGGGCACAACGAATCTCCATGACACGGCCATCCGCCATGGATTGGCATTAGCGGCCAACGGACTGACCTTCGACTGCGCCACCAACGAAGCGGTCGAATCGGGCACCATTGACCTACGGAATTACGGCATGGTAGACTGGATCTTGGGTGAGGAAGGATCCGGGTCGTCCACTTTGACGAGTGCAGAACAGGAAAAAATCAAATCCTACCTGGAAGCAGGCGGCCGCTTGTTCATTTCCGGCTCCGAAATCGGCTACGACCTGGTAGCCCAGGGCAATGCCAGCGATCAGGCCTTTTATTCCCAATACTTGAAGGCCCAATATGTGTCCGATGCCGCCGGAGGTCATCAGGGCGTGTACAGTCTGGATGGGACCGGAATTTTGGCCGATATGACGTCGATCTCTTTTGATAATGGTACCCACGGGACTTATGATGTGGACTGGCCCGATGGCATTCTGCCCACCGACGGGGCTGACGTGTGCGCCACTTACTCCGGCGTGGACGAAAATGCCAATGGAGCGGCAGGCATCGTGTACACCGGAACCTTTGGTTCCTCAAATACTGAAGCGGCCTTGGTGTATATGGCTGTGGGCTTTGAGACGCTCTATCCCGAAGACATGCGCACCGCGGTGATGCATTCCATTCTGGACTACCTGGGACAAGGACCCATCATCACGCCGGGAGATACTACCCAACCGGCGCTTCAGTTTGGTTTTACCGCCATTTATCCCAATCCCGCCATCACTACACCCTTCGTCACGTTTGAATTCAAAAGCGATTCGAGTACAGCGGTAACGCTAACAATTTACACTTTGTTAGGCCAGCGCCTGGTTCATGCTGAATTGCAACCGGAAGATCAACAATTTGTCTGGAACCGACGGTTTCCCGATCAGATGCCTGCGCCGTCGGGAGTGTATTTCGTCCGGCTCCGGCAGGGTGATCAGATCGATAACCAAACCTTCACCCTGCTTAAGTGAGAAAAACCGCGAATTACGCGAAGAGATATTGAAAATTTGCCGGCCGGTCGTATGCCCCTGACCGTCATTCGACTTTGGACTGGTATTACAACAGAGACCTAATAGATCACAGAGGGATTGGATGTTAGATGTTAGATGTTAGATGTTAGATGTTGGATGTTAGATGTTGGATGTTGGATTTCTTTATGTCCTGTCTCCGGTTTTACCTGCTGAAGTCCCCGATGACGATCGGAACGCAGGCAGGCTCCCGCCTCCTGAGTCACTACCTCAATAAAAAATATTCCTTGCAAAACCCCGATATATTTTTTTACTCTATTTATGCTTTTTAGCGATTTCTTTACGGTTTGAGTTTAGTTTAGAGCATGGAATGATATTGATTATGGATTTTGAATGATTGATTTTGAATTTATTCGTAAGGCGGAATGCCCGTCGTCTACCTGTATTTCGTCACCCGTCATGTTCTTTTCAGCCACAGGGCTCACCTACACGTCACGCATCACGATTTTCAGGGTCGCAGGTCACAGGTCGAAGGTCAAAAGAGATTACACGGTCTCCCGTCTCCGGCTTTACCTGCCGAAGTCCGATTCATCGAGACGCAGGCAGGCTCCTTTCCCCCTTGTCACGCATTACGCATCACTCATCACACATCACGCTCTCATAAATCATGATTAATTTCAACATCCGTTTCCTTTCCATCACTCTTCTGAGCCTGACCGCGGCCCTGCTCCTCACCGCCTGCCCGGACAACAGCCCACCTGAGTGCGGCGACCACCAAATTGAAGTCAACGGCACCTGCGAATGTGAAGAAGGCTACCACTGGAACGAAGACCAGACCCGGTGCCTCATGGATACGACTTCCCACAATTTTTCTTGGACAATTGATACGCTAGGTAATTATAACAGTTATTTATATGATGTTGACTTCATTGATGAAAATAACGTTTGGGTTGCAGGTATTTTTGAAACCGATAGTGGTGAGTACAATGTTGCACATTGGAATGGTAATAAATGGAAGTTTATTCTGATAGACAGGGTTATTGGTTTTGATGGGATTTCTATAATATCTGAAAATGACATTTGGTTCACCGATGGATGTTATATATATCATTATAACGGTGAACAATTCAATCGGGTTTGGGAATGTGACTGGCAGACTTATGGGACCGGACAGGTAAAAAGAATTATTTATACACAACAAGGCAATATTTACACAATTGGCAACAATGGTTCTGTGTGTAAATATACCGGTTCAGATTTTGAGCGTATGAGAACCAACACTGCGGTTGACCTGACAGATATTGCATGCGATGAGAATGATAATATTTTTGTAGCTGGTTGGTCCGAATCCGGTGAAGAATCCGGAAATAGCGTTTTTATGGAAATGACCGATGGTCAATGGAATATTGTGAGAGAAGAAGATCATTTCTTCCCCAATAACTCTAATGAATGGGGTTTGATTTCCTCCGTTTGGGTAAATAATGATACTTGTTATGTAATGACCTATGGTGGGTTACAAAGATTTTCTATTGAAACAAACACAACTTCTCGTTGGTTTTCTCCGAGTGAGATGAAAGCTAGCGAAAGGCACGTGGTGAGATTTATGGGACCGGCGACAAATAATATATTGTTCTCAGATAGTTGGGGATATTTTATTCACTATAACGGGGAAAACTGGAAACGAATTTCAGATATTTATGATATGGGAAACCATGGTGATATCATAATAAATAGTATGAAGTATAAAGATAATTTCGTTGTTGCTTGTGGAATTCACCTCCCAAGTAGGAAAGCGATAGTTATTTTTGGAAAACATATTTAGTCAGTTATTAACAAAT
>CAZHTM010000084.1:0-6019 GCA_964535735.1 uncultured bacterium | reverse complement strand
GGAGTGACTCCGGTGCGATTCGAACGCACGACCAACGGCTTAAAAGGCCGCTGCTCTACCGGCTGAGCTACGGAGTCAAAACAACAATAATAGGGACAAAAGCGGTGGCAAAGTTAAGAGCATTGAAACCTGAATCCAACCGGAACAATGTTTTCATAAATGGCCTTCAATGCAAGTCGTATCAAACCCGCCGCGAGTATTATAGATGGTGGTGACCCGCAACCGTTCTGTCTGAAGTGTTTGTTTTAAATCGTCGTAGATCCGCTTCGTAGCCGCTTCCTGATAAATGCCCACATTACGGAAGCTGATCAGATAATATTTCAAACTTTTCAATTCCACACAACGACCGCCATCAGGATGATATTCAATTTTCACCCGTGCTATGTCCGGTAACCCGGAAAATGGGCACACGGCGCTGAATTCATTTGTTTCGGTAATAATTAATTGATCCGGACTATCGATAGGAAAGATTTCTAAATAGTCGGGTCGAATGGCTTCCGGGCCATCAAATTGGAAGAATTTTCCTTCAGCTTTGGTCATGGCTTATACCTCATTGGATTTTGGTCCTGAGTAGATACACCCAGTGGTACAGGTTTCTTTGATTTCCACCTGCTGCAATTCTGGCAGCGCCGGTTTCAACCGATCCCAAATCCACATGGCCAGGTGTTCACTGGTGGGATTTTCCAGTCCCGGAATTTCATTGAGATAGCGGTGGTCCAGTTGTTCGTACAACGGGGCAAAGGCGGTTTTAATTTCCCCGAAATCTTTAATCCACCCCGTTTCCGGCTGAATTGGACCGGTAATAGTGAGGCGAATTTTAAAGGAATGGCCGTGCAGACGTCGGCATTTATGTCCCTCCGGCAAGTTGGGAAGTAAATGAGCGGCCTCAAAGGTAATATCTTTGTAGAGTACCATAATGGCTTCAGGGCAGGTTCAATAGTTTATGGGTTTGAAGGCTTAATGTCCAGGGAGGATTTTTCAGACAATAGTCCACCGCCATCCGGGTATATTCTTCCCGACGGTGGGAATCCATGGGCTGAAGAAGGAAATAGTCAAACTCCAAATCCAACAACGTGGACGGATCAATACCATCCTGGGGATAAACCAGTTTACATTCGTTTCCCCGGGTGATGAATAACTCCGTTCCCGCTTTGGGACTGACCGTAATCCAATCCAGGTCTTGGGGGAGAGGACGGGTCCCGTTGGTTTCAATGGCCACTTCGGCGTGAATGGCGTGGAGTTCATCTACCAGGGGTTGATCCAGCTGTAGCGCCGGTTCTCCACCGGTAAACACCACAAAAAGAGGGGCGTCGCCAGGCCAGATGTTTTGTATCGCGCGGACCAGATCTTTTCCCGTGTACTCTCCGCCGCCCGGTCCGTCCGTTCCCAGAAAATCGGTGTCACAGAAAGGGCAGATGGCCGTTTCCCGATCCTCTTCACGACCACTCCATAGATTACATCCGCTGAAGCGCACGAACACCGCCGGGCGACCGGTATTTTTCCCTTCGCCCTGCAGGGTTAAAAACAGTTCGTTTACTACATAGCTCATGGGCGATCCACATAAGCTATAGGATCATTCAAACCCGCTTCCCGGAATCCACGAAGACGAAGCTGGCAGGCGTCACAATGGCCGCAGGAACGGCCATCTTCTGCCGGATCGTAACAACTGTGAGTTAGACTGTAATCCACGCCTAAATCAGTTCCCAACCGAACAATTTCACCTTTAGTCAGATGCAGAAGTGGTGTATGAATCTGGATCCGGGAAGTGCCCGTAATTCCCGTCCGAGTAGCCAGGTTGGCCATGGTTTCAAACGCGCGGATGAAGTCTTCCCGGCAATCGGGATACCCACTATAATCCAGAGCGTTGACGCCGATAAAAATATCTTCAGCCGGAAGTACTTCGGCCCAGGCCAGGGCAATGGAGAGAAAAATTGTATTTCGGGCCGGCACATAGGTGATGGGAATCTGAGTATCCTCCCCGACGGGTTGATCCTTAGGGACCTCAATATCGGTTGTGAGAGCCGATCCGCCAAAGGTGCTCAAATCCATCGGGAAAATCCGATGCTCCGCCACTTGGAAAAATTTGGCGACGTTTTGGGCGGCTTCCAGTTCAAAGTGGTGGCGCTGACCGTAATTGAAGGATAACGCATAAATCCGATACCCATCTTGGCGGGCGACGGCACAGGTGGTGGCGGAATCCAATCCGCCGCTTAAAAGGACAATGGCGTTCTTCATTTTGGGATGGGAAATTACACCATTCCCAGGGGGACAGTACTCCGTTTTTCCCGGAATTTGTCCGTTGATATTGGTCGTGTTCCGACCTTTACCCGTCTCGGTCCCCGCGCCTAAATTCTTTCATGCACTCTCTTCAATTCGGACTGGATTTAGGTGGGACTAAGCTCCTGGGTATTGCAGCCACGCCGGACCATCAGATTCGATATCAAAAGAAAATTCTCCTGCCGGATACGGTGGATTTGGAAACCATCGTCCAATTGTTGGCTGAGATGGTCACACATCTTATGGAGGAGACCGGAAGTCCGCTCCCGGAAGCTGTAGGACTATCGGTTCCCAGTCCGGTCGATGTGGATCAGGGAATTGCCAAGCATCTGGTTTCCTTCGGTTTAAAAAATGTACCGCTGGTGCGTCTACTGGAATCCCAAATCGGTTGTCGGGTCATCATGGATAACGATGTGAACCTGGTGACCTTGGCCGAGTATCACTTGGGTGCAGGGCGAGATGCCCATTCGCTTTATACCTTTTATCCGGGTACCGGTCTGGGTGGTGGCTACATCCAGCACGGAAAACTGGTCCGGGGTTTCAACTATACGGCTGCCGAAGTGGGTCATATGGTCATTCTCACGGAACAGAACGGTGAACGTCGGTACCGCACCCTGGAATCGATTGTGAGTAACCGGGGATTTCGTTCCATGTTTCAAGATGCGTTGAAATCGGGACGGACGTCCATCCTGGCGGGGAAGGCTACTTTTCGCAGCGGCGATCTGGTTCGGGCCTGGAAATCCGGGGATGACGTGGTCCGAGATTTGCTCACCTTTCAAGCTGAAGCCCAAGGTATCGGTATCGCCAATGTCATCAATATCACAGGCGTGGAACGGATTATCCTGGGAGGAAATGTGTACCATAAACTAAAGGAAGAACTCCTTCCCATCGTAGAGTACACGGCACGAAAATACGCCATAGGTAATGGAATGGACGGCGTAGAAATTCGTTTGAACGAATTGGGAAATGAAGCGCCGGCCCTGGGGGCTACCCTACTCCTTTAGTCACTGAATTTTAAATAGAGCGGAAAGAATTCCCGGCACTGATGTGCCCAATCGCTCTCACTGTGGCGGGCGCCGTCCACGATCAAATAATCAAATTCCCGTCCGTTTTGCCAGCCTTTCTTTTTCAGGGCTTTCACCATTTTGGTTACCGCCGGTTGCAGGCGGGCTTCCAGCCCTTCCGTTCCGATCCGAATCAGAAAAAACGTATCCTCCGGAGGGGACTTGGCCTTCCGCACCCGTTTCACGATTTCGTTGCGATCCACCAGGAAAGCGGGGGACAGACAAAAGGCCCGGGAGAAGATGTTCGGATGCTCCCACACCAGATCAAAGGAGATGATCCCGCCCATGGACGACCCCATCACCGCCGTGTGCTCCCGGTCCGGTAGGGTGCGGTAGGTGGAATCGATGAAGGGTTTCACGGTGTGGATGAGAAAATCGGCGTAGGCTTTTCCGTCCTGTGCTGGACTGTATTCTTCCGTCCGGACATCGGGTAGGTTGTCGATACCCACGATGATGATTTCGTCCATGCGCCCGGAGGCGATCAGTTCCGTGGCCAGTTCATCCAGCCCCCATTCTTTCCCGCTCAGAGAATAGGTCGGTTCAAAAATATTCTGTCCGTCGTGACAGTAAAGGACCGGATACCGTCGATTCGATGAATCGGCATAGGACGGCGGGAGCCAGACCCGGATCTTCCGGCGGTTGTTCAACTGAGGCGAATAAAATCGGGGATGGAGCCGCACGTCGCCGGTGATGGACCGCGGCGGGGAGGACGGGGCGACAGTCACCGCGTCTTTCCAGGCCGGGACGTGAACCCGGATTTCGTTCAATCCCCGTTTCAGACGCGCCACTGAATTGGGCGGCACCTGCCGGGCTTCAGTGAGGGCTTCCCGGGACCAACTGCCCCGGGTGATTTTGTATTCGATGGTCCCGGGACGGGCCAGTTGAACCGTTCCGGTGAACAAGGTGTCGTTTACCGGCTTCAGGAACAGCGCCCGGGCGGGGTCCCAGGATCCCAGATCCTCTATGTCGCCCACCACCACTACCGTATCGGTTCCCGGCGGCACTACAACCTGGAAAGTGGCCGCAACCGGTGGCGGGCTGCAGCGCCAGACCAGGAGTGTGCTCAGGACGATAAATCCAATGGCGTGAACAAAGCTTTTCATGGGGAAAATCCTGTATATTGAGCGCCAAATTAACGCCACCTAACCAAGCATTTGAGTAGCAAAAACGTCATTCTGGGTATTTCCGCCTATTATCACGATTCCGCCGCCGCGGTGGTAGTGGACGGGAACATTACGTCTGCCATGCAGGAGGAACGATTCACCCGGGAAAAACATGATTCTGCTTTTCCTTCCCGGGCCATTGCCGCCTGCCTGCAACAGACCGGGCTGACGATCTCCGATCTGGATGCCGTTGCCTTTTATGATAAACCGCTCCTGAAGTTTGAGCGGCTCCTGGAGACCTATCTCACCCACGCGCCCCGGGGACTCCGGAGTTTCCGTCAGGCCATGGGCGTATGGCTCAAGGAGAAATTGTGGATCGGCGATACCCTGCGGAAAGAACTGGGCTACGACGGACCGCTTTACTTTCCGGAACACCATCACTCCCATGCCGCCAGTGCCTTTTATCCTTCGCCGTTTCAGGAAGCGGCCATCCTGACCATGGACGGCGTCGGCGAATGGGCCACTACCAGTTGGGGCGTGGGGAGAGGCCACAGGATTGCTCTGGAATCCGAACTCCGGTTTCCCCATTCCCTGGGCCTTTTGTACTCAGCCTTTACCTATTATTGCGGCTTCAAGGTTAATTCCGGGGAATACAAACTCATGGGATTGGCACCGTACGGGGAGCCGGTGTACGTGGATCTCATCCGGGACCATTTGATCGACATTCGACCGGATGGGTCTTTTCGGCTGAACCTGGAATATTTCAATTATCCCGTGGGTCTCACCATGACCAATCAGAAATTCCACAACCTGTTCCAGGGACCGCCCCGGGCACCGGAATCCCGGCTGGAACAACGCCACATGGACCTGGCCCGGTCCATCCAGGTGGTGACGGAAGAAATAGTAATCCGAACTGCCCGCCACATCGCGAAGGAAACAGGGCAGAAAGCCCTCTGCCTGGCGGGCGGAGTGGCTCTGAACTGTGTGGCCAACGGAAAACTCCTCCGGGAGGGCATTTTTGATGATGTGTGGATTCAGCCAGCGGCGGGCGATGCCGGAGGCGCTCTGGGAGCCGCCCTGGCGGTGTGGCACCAGGAATGGGATCATCCCCGGACGGCGTCAGGAAAGGACATCATGCAGGGCAGTTATTTGGGATCGGTATTCAGTGAATCCGAGATAGAGGCGGCTTTGAAGGATAAGGGACTGGTTTACACACGGGTACCAAATCAAACCCAAGCCGGGGCGGAGGTTCTAGCCAGTGGACAGGTCTTGGGCTGGTTTCAAGGTGCCATGGAATATGGCCCCCGGGCCCTGGGAAACCGAAGCATTCTGGGGGATCCCCGTCGTCCTGACATGCAGAAAACAATGAATCTAAAAATCAAATACCGGGAATCTTTTCGTCCCTTTGCTCCCGCCGTTCTGGAAGAGGAGGTGTCCGACTGGTTTGACCTGGATCGTCCCAGCCCGTACATGCTATTGGTCGCCGAGGTGGCGGCGCACCGTCGTCGTCCCGTTCCGGAGCCGGCCCCGGAGGGACTGGAAAAACTGGCGGTGGAACGTTCCCAAATCCCGGCC
>CAZHTM010000083.1:0-6033 GCA_964535735.1 uncultured bacterium | reverse complement strand
TGGCGCCGGAGCCGGGCGGCCGCCGAAAATATTATTCCTACTTCCACCGGCGCCGCCAAAGCCGTTGGAAAAGTCCTACCGGAACTGAACGGTAAATTGGATGGAATTGCCACCCGCGTTCCTGTCCCGGATGGGTCGGTAGTGGATTCGGTCTTTAAGCTGGAGAAATCGGTGACGGTGGAAGATGTGAATGAGGTGGTGTTAAAGGCGTCCAATGACCCCCGCTTGGAACGAATTGTTGAATACTCCACCATGCCGGTAGTCTCCTCAGATATCATCGGGAATCCCCATTCATCCATCTTTGATGCGCCCTTTACTCGGGTTGTGGAGTCAGACCTGATTAAAACCTTAAACTGGTACGATAATGAGTGGGGCTACTCTAACCGCGTCGCTGATCTGGTCGATATATTTAATAGTATGGGGTAAACCGGGATACTGGATTCGACCCATCAGCGGGTCAGGGCTTCCAGGTTACAGTACAAATCCAGTGACTCAGGGTTCACCAGGGCATCCTGGTTCACCACTTCATAACCGTTAATGATTTTCTTGACGGCGACCTCCACCTTTTTTCCGTTAATGGTGTAGGGAATATCAGCAATGGGAATAATTTTCGCCGGTACATGACGAGGGGAACACTGTTCTCGAATTACGGCTTTAATCCTGCCTGTGAGTCGTTGGTCCAGTTGAACATCCGAATTCAACTTAATAAATAAAATCACCCGTTCATCTCCCTTCCATTCCTGTCCCACTACTAGACTGTCATCAATCTCCGGTAATGCCTCCACCACACGATAGATTTCAGCCGTGCCAATTCGTACGCCTCCCGGGTTTAAAGTTGCGTCGCTACGACCGTAGATTTTAACGCCTCCGTGGTCATTGATTTCGATATAATCACCGTGGTGCCAAACGCCCGGAAACGTCTGAAAATATGCATGACGGTATTTTTCTCCCTCCGGGTCATTCCAGAAGTATATCGGCATAGATGGAAAAGCCTTGGTGCACACCAGCTCGCCTTTCTGATTCAGGACTGGCTTCCCCGACATGTCGAAAGCCTTTACGGCCATACCCAGTCCCCGACACTGCAGTTCGCCACGATACACGGGGAGGGTTGGATTTCCCAGAGCAAAACAGGAGATTAAATCTGTCCCACCGGAGATGGAAGCCAATTGAACGTCAGGCTTAACCGATTGGTAAACATAGTCAAAATTTTCTTCCACTAGCGGCGAGCCGGTGGAAAGAATCGTCCTCAACGTGCTGAGATTATAATTTTTAACGGGTTGTTCTCCGGCCGCTTCGCAGGCGGCAATGAATTTTGCGCTCGTTCCAAAGACAGTAATCCCTAAGTCCTGGGTCAATCGCCACATAGCGCTGGAATTTGGATAAAAGGGTGAACCATCGTATAAAACAACGGTGGCTCCCGCCGCCAGGGATGTCACCAGCCAGTTCCACATCATCCAACCGCATGTAGTAAAATAAAAGATAGTATCTTCCCGTTTCAGGTCGGTGTGTAACCTCAATTCTTTCAGATGTTGAATAAGGGTCCCGCCGGCGGAATGGACAATTGATTTGGGTAAACCGGTAGTGCCGGATGAATACATGATGTACAACGGGTGGTCAAAAGGCAATTGCTCGAATTGCAGTGGCTCAATTTTATCCGCGGGGAGAAAATCGCGGTATAATACTCCTTTTTTAATGTGCGATATGTCTGGGTTTAACCGGGTGTAAGGAACTACCACAACTTTTTGAACAGAAGGCAATTTTGAAAGGATGTTTTTCAGTTTATCTAGGGAATTAAATACTTTACCATTGTAAAAATAACCATCAGCGGCAAATAAAATTTTTGGTTCGATTTGTGAGAAGCGATCCAGAACACCTTTAATTCCGAAATCCGGAGAGGAAGAACTCCAGATTGCGCCGATGGAAGCCGTAGCCAGCATGGCAACAACTGTTTCCGGTCGGTTGGGCATGAAACCGGCTACCCGATCTCCTGTTTTTACTCCCTGTGTACGCAACGCCTGGGCAACTTTTTCAACTTCCCTAAAAAGCTGATTATAGGTCATGGATTGCAGCGGCTGACCTTCACCTTGAAAATAAAGCGCGATGTGTTCATCCCGGTACCTGAGCAGATTCTCGGCATAGTTCAACCGGGAGCCTGAAAACCATTTGGCACCGGGCATTTTTTCAGGATCGTCCACTACCTGTTGATAGGGTTGGCTGTGGATAATATCAGCAAATTCCCAGATGGCAGCCCAGCAACCGGCTGTATTTTCTATCGACCAGTAATAAAGTTCTTGATAATCTTTTAATGCTAAATTCCAGCGCCTGTTAATGTGCTGCCTGAATTGTTCCATTTGGGTCGACCCTGATTTTTCCGGATCAGGAGTCCAAAGAATATTACTCATGCGAATACCTGCAGTTAAACCGGGCTAATTTAATTGAAAAGTGGAATGCTGTGGTATGGGAGGTTCAAGCTGATATTATTTTTCGCCTACCTGTTTTTCTTACTAAAAATTCAGAAAATCTTCAGTTGAATTAACTTTATTAATCTGGTACTTTCATCCGGAAGCAAGGTATTACTATGCAGGTTCTATTTATTGAGGATGAGCAGAAAGTGTCCCGGGCGGTAGGGGAGGGCTTAGAACGCGAGGGGTACCGGGTAGACCTGGCACACTCTGGAGAGGAGGGATTCTTTCTTTTAAATACTCAGGAATATGACTTGTTGCTTTTGGATTTAATGCTTCCCGGGCGGGATGGGTTAGAGATTTTGAAAGCCATCCGTAAAAAGGGCCTGATGCTCCCGGTGTTGATATTAACCGCCCGCGATGCAGTAGAGGATCGGATAGTGGGACTGGATAATGGTGCCGATGATTACCTGACCAAACCCTTTGCCTTCCCGGAACTGTTAGCTCGCATTCGGGCATTACTACGAAGAGGCAGAGGGGAACAGGTTCTGCATTTTAAAATTGCCGACCTGGAGATGGATCTGGTAACCCGTAAAGTGACCAGGGCCGGCCGGTCTATTACCCTAACCAGTCGTGAGTATGATCTGTTGGAATACCTGTTGCGCCACCAGGGGCAAATTGTTTCCCGGGAGATGCTGGCGCGGGATGTCTGGCAGGAAACCGAACGTGCCACACCTATTGATAATCTTATTGATGTACATATTGCCCGTCTGCGACGCAAAATAGATGACCCATTCACACGGAATTTAGTGCATACGGTCCGGGGTGTGGGTTTCATTTTATCAGAAAATAAACCCTGATGGTATTACGTTTTACAAATGTACGTACCCGTTTAACCGTTTGGTATGTGCTGGTTCTTACAGTAATACTGTTTGTATATGCCGGTACTTTTATCAGCTTAGTATTTCTGAATTTGCGGAACAACTTGGACCGCCAACTGGAACAGGATTACGAAATTATTGAAGATTATATCACTATCACGCCGGCTGGATCGGTAAAAATTGAACCGGATAATGACCCCTATTTTCATGAACGGTGGTTTGAAATCTGGTCTCCAGGCGGAAAACAACTTTATGCGAGTCGCCCCTTTACAGGACAAAGTTTACCAGTTTTTTCCCCCAAAGGAGAGCCGGGAGAAGGTTTCATTTTTCATTCTTTGGAATTATCTAACCAGGCCCGGCTGCGAATCATGAGCGGTAAAATCAATATTGAGGGGAATTGGTTATTCATCCGGCTGGTACAGAGTGAGGGACGTTTATGGCAGGAATTAAACAATTTCTTGTATTTACTGATCCTTGTACTACCTGTTGCCATTGTTGTGGCCGGTCTGGGTGGATATTTTTTGGCAAAAAAATTTCTGGCACCAATAGACCAGATGGTTGATAAAGCCCGAAAAATTAGTGAGAAGAACCTCCAGGAACGTCTTCCGGTTTTAAATGCGGATGATGAATTGGGTAATTTGGCTAAGGCCTTTAACGAATTGCTGGAACGGCTCCAGGAATCCTTTGAACGATTGAAACAATTTACTTCCGATGCCGCACATGAGTTGCGAACACCCTTGACCGCAATTCGTAGTATCGGAGAAGTGGGGCTGCAAAACCGTAAAGATACAGACCAATACCGGGAAATTATCGGGAGTATTTTGGAAGAGAATCAACGGCTGACCCACCTGGTGGATAACCTGCTTTTCCTTTCCCATGCCGATGTTCAGTCGTTTAATGTAAAATTGGAAACGATTGAATTTTCCGCTCTTGTTCAACAAACAGTTGATCTCATTCTGCCTCTGGCAGAAGAAAAAAACCAGCGCATCCGCTTGGATGGAGAAAATAATCTTCAGGCAGAAATAGATCAGACATTACTAAAACAGGCTTTGCTGAATTTGCTGGATAATGCCATTAAATATTCACCGGATAATAGCTACATTGTTGTTCGACTTAAATCTGATTATCGGTATTCGATAATCATCCAGGTAATTGACCAAGGCCCGGGAATTCCGGCAGAGCATCAGGAAAAAATATTTGAGCGGTTTTACCGGGTAGATAAAGGACGTGCCCGGGAAATGGGGGGTGCCGGATTGGGCTTAGCGATTGCCAAGTGGGCGGTAAATGCCCTGGGAGGGAAAATCCGGGTGGAAAGCCAAACCGGGAAAGGCAGCATTTTTACCATTGTTTTACCTGGTCATTAATTCATACGGAGGAAAAATCATGCAGCATATGAAATGGTCTTTTCAGTTAACAGTTTTTTGGGCTTTGGGGTTTGGACTTATTTCGTTGCAGGCACAAACACAACCGGCAACACCGGAACCAGTCATTCAATTGAATTTTGATGATCTGGCCGGTGGTCAAATCCCATCGGGATGGCAGATTGGAGCCACCAATCAACATGGCCCTCTGGCTACCTGGCAGGTGGTGCATGATTCTACCGCCCCGTCCGGTAAACAGACACTGTCCTTAACTAGTCCCAACCATAATTTTGGCGGGACTTTTAATCTTTGCTGGACTCCTAAGATTCAAATTCTGAACGGAGTAATCAGCGTATTTTTTAAAGCCAATACCGGCATCGAGGACCAGGGTGGCGGTATGATTTGGCGGGTACAGGATGATGACAACTATTATATATCCCGCTACAATCCTCTGGAAAATAACTTTCGTGTTTATTATGTCAAAGACGGAGCCCGCCGTATGTTAGCCAGCGCCCGGATTGCCCTCCCGGCGCATATCTGGCATAAGTTGAAAATTGTACAGGATGGAAATAAAATCAGTGGTTTTCTAAATGATAAAAAATTACTGGAAGTAGTAGACAATACTTTTATGGAATCCGGAGGGGTTGGACTTTGGACCAAAGCTGATGCCGTTACATCCTTTGACGATTTCTCTGTAAAACCGTTGAAACAATAAGTATGGTAAAAAAATTGCCTGATGAAAAAGCGCGTTTACTTTATAGTAACGATCACTGTGATTATCGCATGACGCATCATTTTATACCTTCTTGAAAGTTATGTGAATGCCCGGACCATTTTGTTGCATATGGATTACCACCCAATGATGTTTTCGAGAAATGGACTGACAAAGACGGAATTCATCACAAAGAAAGGAACGAAAGATCATGTTGAAGCCAAGAAGAGAAGTAAAGGCAGCAGCAACCCTGCTTATGGCGTTTGTTTTGGCCGCTACACTCGGTTGTAATAGGGCTCAAAGCCAGACGACCGCGGATCATAAACCGTCAACAGTAAGCAAAGCAAGTAGTGCATCGTTGAACTACGACAATGTTCCCGTTGGAAAACTTCCTGCCGGGTGGAAAGTAGCTGCCACGAATCAGAAAGGTCCCCCGGCAACCTGGGAGGTTATCAAGGATACGACCACTTCTTCCGGTGACCATGTACTTGCCATGACCAGCCCCAACCACACGTTCGGAGGAACTTTTAACATCTGCTGGACGAATACCGTCTCCTTCCTCGATGGTGAAATCGAAGTCCGGTTCAAGGCCGTCAAAGGAGCAGAAGATCAGGGGGGAGGTGTGATATGGCGGGTGCAGGACAAGGAGAACTATTACATCTCCCGTTTCAATCCCC
>CAZHTM010000082.1:0-6159 GCA_964535735.1 uncultured bacterium | reverse complement strand
CAATCTGTGGCACGGAACCTGCGCGGTCATGTATCTGACCTCTGGATTTTCTGTCCACGCCATTCACCGAACAATCAATAAACTTTTGGGGAAATATTAACTATCTCCTTTATCCTTCGAAAACATCACCTAAATTATCGTTCATGAAAACGACGATTGCGGCTCTACTTTTGACGGTCCCATTCCTGGTGATGATTTGTGGATGTGAAGAAGAGGATGAAACTATGCCTCAATACCCCATCAGCATTCTACGCACTGCTCCGGATACGTTAACCGTTGAATCCTACCACCTGACTTTAACGTCCTTTCTAATCCGGGATTTTATGCCCATTACACCTCCGGGTGGAGAACCGTTATATGCCGGTGTTATCCTTCAAGACATTGATTCCCTGACGATTTCAGATGATTTTGAACTGAATTATTTATGGGTAATCAACGGCACCGAAGTCTGGGATACCTATTTTACTGATGAGGAATTCCCATCTCAACCGCCTTACCGGATCGAACGAATTGCTCGGGACGGCCCCCAGTGGGACCCGGGTACTATGGTTGATGTGGTAGTGGAAATCAGTGGCCCTGGAGGTGACACTTACCTGATTCAGGTCCGTGACCAGGTCATTGTAGCTGTCTTTTAAGCCGAAAATCCTAACTGGAAATGTTCCTTATTCCTTTATCTCTTTTCACTGTATCCCCCGGCCCTTGGTAGTAAAACCGGTTTAAAAACTATATTTTATCCCAAGTCTCAGATTAGAGAAACTTTCTAACTGAGTAAAGCGATTCTCCGGATCGTCGGAATCCCCGAAAAACCAGACACCGTCCAGATCCAGAGACCAGGCTTCCATGGGTGAATAACTCAGGCCACACCCAGCCATTAGTCCCACATGATCCAAATCTTTAAATCCATTAAGGCGGATTTCCAAACGGTTATCCAGATAGGTTCCTATGGCACCCATCATGAAACCATTCTCCGCAATAATAGCAAAGGGTGTGCCCAGGCCCGGTTGATAATCGCCCAGGGGTAAGTTCGCCTTTATCATATTCACAATAGTCGCATCCAGTAAGGTTGCATCTTCCACAGAATGATCCAGAATCCGGGTCCCGATATATTGCGCCATCACGGTTAAATCAAAGGGACCATCCACCTCACCCTGCAGGACATATTGCAAATAATTGGCCTTGGTATGCACCCGGTAATCCAGATCCTTGACATCGGGTGATTCGGAACGAACCCACATCCCTTCACCTCGAAGGGTAATACTTCCGGGGAACCAAACAAACCCGCCGCCGATGGCGTCGGAGCGATTGTAGCCCATATACGGGGTAATCTGCGGCTGGGGGTTCCCGGCCGAATCCACCGTCATCTGGAAGGTCGTCCCTTGAAAACTAAATGAGCGGTCATTTCCGTGGAACCAGGACAGATCCAGGTCCCAATCCCCCAGGACCAGTTTCAACCGGGTGCCCGATTCCCAGTCACGCTCCGGCGTCAGTACGTGGTCCGGCTTTGGTGGCATCGGGACGGGAAAATCCGGTTCATTAAAAGGAAATCGATTATGCTCCGGTTCCGGAAGATACACCAGATCCAACTCCGCCGGGCCCAGGTAAACGGTGGCTGCCGCCGATAGAGAAGCTACCTTGCGGTCAATCCCGGTGAGAAAGAGATAGTAATAATCGTACGGGTTGAGATTGTCGGTGGGGTTATTGCCGTCCGCCAATCCCCAGGCGTGGATCTGTTTTCCTACTTTAAACTCACCCCACGAGGGGTACCACACCAGGTAAGCCTCTCGAACATCCACTGTGGACTGATCCATTTGATTCCACCGGGATTCTACAGCGGTACGGCTCCGGACCTCTACGGTGCCGAGGGTGTAATTCAATTCCATTTCCCCCAAACGAAAGGGCAAGTTGATCCGTGACCCGTCTGACACTCGTCGCATATCATTGGGCTGGATCCACCCGGAATAAAAGACCTGTCCCCACAGCAGACTTCCAGTCCCCAGCAAGCATACCCATAGAATTATACCAACCTTTCGCATAATAGGCTCCTAGTATGGAATCCGTTTCAGATTTCGTTCCCGGAAAAGATCTTCTTTCACACCCGTATCCACTTCAATGTTGTCAAAAGTCAGGAGGGTGGTATGATTTTTCTGCACATCCTCCACAAACATTTTTACCGGAAGGATATATTTCCCCTTGGTGACATAGTCAATCTTCTTGATCTTCTTCAAGGTTCCAGATAAATCATACGATTCTTCCTTCACCACCGTATAATCTTTCTTCGAAATCCAGGTTGTATGCTTTGAATAAGTGGATTCAATCTCCGGTTTGGGCGTCGCTTCCAGAACATAACAATCAACGCCGTTCACGGTTTCTTCTTTCAGCAATTGATAGGTGTATTCATCCAGTTCCCGGTTGGTCATATCTTCATAACTCATATCCGAGCCCATGAAGGAATCTCCTTTTTTGCTGGCGGATATCCGCCGCACTCTCTTAAAGGCGGGAAGCCAAAGTCGCATTTCATCGTCGGCTCCGGGATGTTCAATTTTCAGGAAGGCTACGCCTTTGTCGTCCGGCGGCGCCAGGAACCAGATGATTTGTTTTTCTCCACCCCGCACCGACACGGACCGGATTGTGGACGTGCGGGTCTTGCCCTTGCTGTTGGTGAGAACCATGGTGAGATTGGCGGTCATATCCGCCGGTTCCAGGCGTTGGTCGACTTTTTTCGCAATGTCATATCCAGTCTGACTCCAACCCATTCCCAGAATGAATGTCAGACCAATTCCTATCGTTTTCAGATTTTTCATATCACTCCTCACTGTTCTTTGCGGACGAGTCGGGATTTAAGCAGCTCTGATGCTGAAGCCAGCAGAGTTAACGTTCCTACCGAAGTGGAAATCATGGCAAAAACCATCAATCCACCAATATAACGTACCGGCAGAAATGCAGAAATCATTAGCACACCTAATCCCATGTTGGAAAGAGCGTTCAGCATAATCGGATAACCGGTATCGCCCATGACGGCTCGGCTGATGTTCTCTTTTGCCATTCCCTGCTTGGCATAATGACGGTATTGGGAAACATAATGAATGGCAAAATCCACGCCCACGCCAATGATAATGGAGGACAAAAGCGCCGTGACATGACTCAATTCGATACCGGATATTCCCATAAGGCCGAAATTCAGAATTACGGCTGCACTGAGAGGCATCACCGATAGTAATCCCCATAAAAACCGTTTGAAGAAAACCCAGGCAATCAGAAAGATCATCACAATGGAAACACCGATGCTGATGAACGCACTTTGCAGGATCATGTACGTTTGTTCCTGAAAAATGACAATTAATCCCGTAAGCGTGGTTTTGAAATTGTCGGTTCCTAAGCTCTCGATAAACGTGTTGATATCATCGACTAAAGGCGGTATCTGGGAGGTCGGGATATTCTGTAACAGGGCGGTAATGAGACCTTCACTGTAATCGTAATCCACCAAAGAACTGAAATCGTCCGGATCACCCGACATGGAATACAAGGTGAACAGATTATTCACCTTTTCCCGGGTATCTGGGATTCGGTCATAAGCAGGATCATCGTCCATAACGATTCGATGCATCTGCTTGATCACATCGGCAATGGATATGGTGGTCCGGACCGGTGCCTTCTTTTCCAGATGCTCCTGCAGTGCTACCATTTTGTTCAGGACATCAGGCGATTTCATATCCCCGTCCACTTTGATTTCCATATCCATGGTTCCGGTTAATTCTTGATCCAGAAAATCAATACTGTCCCGGATTTGGGTCCCTTTACTGAAAAAGCTGGCAAAATTCACTTCCACCGTTACGCGACTGATACCGATGAGGGCCACTAGGACGATTCCCGTCCCGACTGAAAGGACACGTTTGGGATGATTTACTACCTGATTTCCGATTCTATCTACCAGCGTTTCAAAAATGCTTTTTTTCGCCAGGGAGGCATGTTCCAGATCCCATTTTTTCAGAATTAAGAGTGAGGGCAGAAAAATGGTGGACAACAACCAGGCCCAGGAGATGCCAAAAGCCATGCAAATTCCATATCCCAGGAATTGGTTAATCGGGGTAAAAACCATGGACAGGAAGGCAACCGCCGTGGTGAGACTGGTGAGCATGACCGGAAGCATCAGGGTATTCATGGATGAGCGGACAGCATCCCGGATGTCTTGCCGCTTCCGTGCTTCCCGCATGAATTTGGTAATAATATGAATTCCATCCCCGTTTGCGATGGTCAGCAATATGATCGGCATGGAGGAATTCAAAACGGCAAAGTAAAATTTATTGGAGCCGGTGAAATATACCATCCACCCCATGAATCCCATCATTCCCACCAGGGATAGGATCACCACGGAGAGGGCCATGCCCACCGCCGGAAAGCTGCGCATATTCAATAGCATAATAATCACCAGAATCAATATTCCAATCCGCATCAGCCGCATAACATCGGACTGAATCAGAATGGGAATCCGGCTGGTCAGGTAAAGCTGCCCGCCAAAATGAACCTCATAGTCTCCGAGTAGTTTCTCCGCCAAGTCCATGATCTTTTCCGTCGTCGCCTCATTATCCACATCCAGTTTGGGTTGGACAACCACATTCAGAAAATCCCGATTTTTACTCAAAATCCGCATGGCAAAATCCGGATTTTCTTTCAGATATGATTCGATATCCCGGATCTGTTCTGCCGTCAGATCCCGGACCGGTTGGAGATCACTTATCTCCACAAATCCGTCGTCGCTCTCAATGCGGTTCATATTGGTCAGGCTGAAGACTTCATCCACTTCCGGGATTTCCTCCACGGCATGGACAAAATCCCAGGCCGTTGCCAGGGCCTTAGGATTCAGGATGTCTTCCCCCTTGTTCCCGAACGCAATGAAAATCCGCTCCGTAGAGCCGAATTCGTCCAAAATCGAATTCCAGACAACCAGGGAGGGATTATCCTCGGGAATCATATTCATGATATCATTATCGACAACAACATAGGGGATGCCGGCGCCCAGAATCAGGGTAATCGCCAGACTTATGATTATGGTCCGTCGTGGATGATCCAGTGCCTGTTCGATCAGCCATGTTTTTATTTTGGTTGCCATGTGAGTCTCCGTCAGGTTGTTGAAGCGTTGTGTAATTGCCGGCGGCCTTCTTCGGTCAGCAGACCGCCGGTTAAAATTTCCTTGTACGTCGTCAGCGTATCCACCGGGGTGAGATTATTGAATAGAAAGAATTCCGGATGAAAAAGCTGATTAATGATATTGATGTGCAGGATCGCGGCGATATTCGCGTCAAGAGACGCCCGGATGTAACCCTGGTCCTGAGCCCGGATGAATAAATCCCGGAAAATTCCGGTAATCTCCTTGCGAAACGTTTCTATCTGTCTCCATACTTCCGGATATTTTCGCTTGAGGTCACCGATGACCCGGACGTTGAATTCGCCGATGACCGACCGGGCCACATCGATCATTCCCGCGAACTGAACCACCGGATTATCCTGCGTGTCCAGGATATGTTGGAATTCACGCTGGATTCGCAACTGAATCTGGCGAAAGGCCGCCCCGATTAATTCATCCTTTGTCGGGAATAACTTGTAGATTGTTTTTTTGCTTACACCAAGACTCAACGATAACCTGTCAATGGTGAAACCCCGGAGCCCAAAGGTATTGATTTCCTCCAACGCGGTGCGGAGAATAACATCCCGCTTACTATTTGTTTTTTCTGTCATTGGAAACGCATTACGTTTATTTCGTTTCCAATTTTAAAAAGATAATCGGCCGATGACAAGATTTTTTACCGGCTTATTCACCATCACATTTGTCCACAATATGTTCAACGGCCACCCATCGTTCATTCATTGTTTCGCCTTCGGAGAACATTGAACCGGAATTCGATTTGGGGAAACCAGTGTGTCAGTTTATATTTGTTTAAGCCCAACGCGATACGTATTGAGATTAGTTGTTGATTAAAACGGGGCAAAAGTGTGTTTTTAATTAACGTGAGGAATGGACCCAGAATGATATATAGAATTTCAGCGCGGCATGATATGGCGAACATTTTTAATCTGTTTCAGCCTGCAGCTACGACGGGGAAGAAAGAAGTAGTGTCCATAATTTTCTATACTTTTGATGAAAGGGCCATGGTCTTCTAAATT
>CAZHTM010000081.1:0-6305 GCA_964535735.1 uncultured bacterium | reverse complement strand
GCCTGCGGCAGTGAGATTAAATGGTGAGAAAAACGTAAGTCGCCTGCGGCAGTGAGATTGAGTTGTGAGAGGAATGTGAGATGCCTGCGGCGGTGAGATTGAGTTGTGAGAGGAACGTGAGATGCCTGCGGCAGTGATAACCGTAAGAAAATAGGTCATGAAACAAAAAATCAAAAACCATAAAGACCTGGATTGCTGGAAGGAGTCAATCAACTTAGTTAAAGTGGTTTATCAACTGACCAAATCTTTTCCCGCTGAAGAAACTTACGGACTTACCAATCAGATGCGACGGGCAGCCATCTCCGTTCCCAGTAATATAGCCGAAGGTGCTGGTAGAAAAAATCCAAAAGAATTTATCCAGTTTCTATATATCGCTCAGGGTTCGCTGGCTGAATTAGAAACACAACTTATCATTGCTGAAGAACTGGGTTATACCAAGCACCAAAAAGAAATACATCATAACATTTTGTCGATCAAAAAGATAATCAAAGGTCTATCTAAATACTTAAGGGACAAATAATGAATTACTGTTATTCTTACGTATCTCACAATGTCTTGCGATTCTCACAAAGCCGTGCGAAGCAACGGGTCTCACGCATTCTCACGACGAACACCAATCACGGAGTGTATCATGGTTGAAGAATTGATTGTCAGCGGCCGCCATCTCCCGGAAATTGATCCCCGCCTTCATATTTGGGGCTGGGAAATTTCCCTCTACTTATTTTTAGGCGGTCTGGTGGCTGGAATCCTGTTTTTTTCGGCCCTCATGTACCTGCGAGGCAAAGCCGATGAATATCCCACGGCGGTAAAATGGCTGCCCATGGCGGCGCCCATATTATTGAGTATCGGTCTTCTGGCGCTGTTGCTGGACCTTTCACACTTTTGGTATGCCTGGCAACTGTTCACCACGATTCGTTGGGAATCTCCTATGAGTTGGGGTGCCTGGACATTGCTGGTGGTTACTCCGATTTCGTTGGTGTGGGCGGTGAGTTGGTGGCCGGATATTTTCCCTCAGTGGCAATGGAAAAATCCTATTCTTAAGGATTTCTTTGCCTGGGTTGAAGCTCAGCGGGTATGGGTAGCCCGTATTTTGATCGGATTATCGATCATTTTGGGAATGTACACCGGTATTCTATTATCCGCATTTAATGCCCGGCCTTTCTGGAATACAGCGATATTGGGACCTCTGTTCTTGACATCTGGACTGTCCACCGGGGCGGCGGCCATCGTCCTCTTTTCCCGGTTGGAGCATGAACGGCATATGTTTTCCCGCATCGATCTGATGCTGATTACCATCGAATTATTTCTCATCATCCATCTCTTTATGGGATTTCTGGCAGGGACTCAAGTCCATATTGAAGCGGTCGAATTATTCCTGGGAGGACCCTATACGACCTCTTTTTGGATATTCGTCGTGGGGCTGGGGTTGGTCATACCCGCTATCTTGGAAATTCTGGAATTATTAAAAACCAAAATACCCGCTGCCGTTCCGGCGATCCTAGTACTTATCGGCGGGATATTACTGCGGTTTATCCTGGTCGACGCCGGACAGGCCAGCCGGTGGTTGTATTAACCATGATGAGACCCAATAGCAGAATGATCTATGGGTTTTGCCCTGAACGTTCTATCGCAATGTGGGTACCAATGGGGTCTGGGTACCAAACAATAAATGAGGTTAAGATATGAAAACGAAATACATGAATCCTTATCTGGCTGGCGTTCTGCTGGGATTGGTATTACTTGCCGCCTTCTATTTTTCCGGTCGTGGATTGGGAGCCAGCGGGGCCATGAAACGGGTCGTAGTTCAAGCGGTTCATACGGTGGCGCCAAATCATGCCGCCCAGTCAGCCTACTATCACAAATATGTGGGTGGCGATAAGAATCCGCTTAAATCCTGGCTCGTATTCGAAATGCTGGGAGTAATTATTGGTGGGTTTATTTCCGGAGCACTGGCCGGCCGCCTGAAAATAAAAGTTGAACATTCACCGAAAATCACGTCCAAAAGGCGACTCGTCATGGCGCTGATTGGTGGTATTCTGTTTGGCTATGGGAGTCAATTGGGTCGCGGTTGCACAAGCGGCGCCGCCCTGACCGGAATGGCGGTGTTGTCGGTGTCTGGATTTGTGACGATGGTGTCTATCTTTGGCACCGCGTTTGCGCTGGCGTATTTCTTTAGAAAAAATTGGATATAAGGGGGTAATTATGGGACCACTCATTCCGAATGAAGTTATTGATCCGGGCTGGAATTTTCTGATCGCCTTTGTGGTGGGAATCGGGTTCGGATTTGCGTTGGAACAGGCCGGATTTTCTTCAAGCCGTAAACTGGCTGGACTGTTCTATGGCTATGATACGGTAGTGTTAAAAGTCTTTTTCACGGCGGGCATTGTAGGTATGCTGGGATTGCTTTACCTGAGTCTGTTTGATATGATCGATCTGAGCCTGGTGTGGGTCAACCCCACGTTTATTTGGTCGGCCATTGTTGGGGGTATGATTATGGGTGCCGGATTTATTATCGGAGGATTTTGTCCGGGCACCAGCGCCTGCGCCGCCGCAATCGGAAAAATTGATGGACTGGTTTTTATTGGGGGAATATTCATCGGTATTTTTCTGTTTGCTGAATCCTTTCCCCTGGTGGAACGCCTTTATATGGCAGGTAATCTAGGTCATATTAAAATGTCTGAGCTGATGCACGTTTCACAAGGTTTCGTGGTATTACTGGTTGTGATTATTGCGGCTCTGATGTTTTGGTTGGGTGAATGGGCTGAGAAAAAATTCCCGCGGGAGGAATACTGATGAGTCAAGAAACTACCGTCGTCCGTGAACGGATTCGTATTAAGCCACGTATTCTGTTAACGAGTGTAATTCTTATTCTGGGTTTGGTGATTGCAATGGTGCCGGAAAACACGACGCAACCTTTTCGTCTCTCCGCTCCACAATTGCTGGCAGAAATCCAGTCCGGGTCAGAAATGGTTAGCCCCGATGTACTCGCGGATTGGCTGGTCAATAATGATCCATCCATTCAATTAATTGATGTTCGTACACCAGAAGAGTATGAAAATTTTCATCTGGATAACGCGCTCAATATCCCTCTCGCCGATATTCTGTCTCCAGAGTGGACGGATTATCTGGATCAAGGCGTCAAAATGAACATCCTGTATTCCAATGGCACTACCAGTGCCCATGAAGCGTGGATGATCCTAAGGCAATTGGGCTATGAAAATAACTATGTACTTCAGGGTGGACTAAATTACTGGACCGAAACGATCCTGAATCCTACAGCCCCTAAATCCACAAGCCCGGATGATGAGTTTGCCAAATATGATTTCCGCAAAGCTGCCAGTATGAAATTCGGAGGTGGCAATATCCAATCCGCAGCGCCAAAAAAGAGCGCCAAACCGAAACCACCCATCAAACGTAAGTCAAAGAAAAAGGCGCCCGAAGGCGGATGCTAAAGATGTGAAGGCGTCTGGTAGACTGATGAGTCAAAGCGATATAAAAACTATCGTGATGATTTCGTCGGTCTCCGCTAAGGGTCATACATTTAATATATAAATCAGATTCTGATAAAGGGTTCCTGTCAACGAAGTAGGCGGGAACCCCTTATTTTTATTGGTTACACATATCCCCGGTATTCATGACATTTTTGAATGAATCTTTGAAATGGTTCAGGAGATGAACCGGAGGGGTAACGGGCGTTACTCCATAATCAATTTTTTGACTCTGGCTAAATCCGCTTTGGTATTGACATTGGTAAAAGCTGTCGTATCGGCAATCGTTACCGTGCTATAAGGAATATCCTGAATGATGCGATGGATGGCACGTTCACCGGACGCTAATTTTTCTTCGAAAAGCGGCAGTACATTTTTATGGTAAAACCCGCACATGTATTGCCGGTATCCGTCCACCTCCGGTAGGATAATTTGTGTGTTAGTTGTCCATGCGTCCTGCAACACTTTAATAACAGCATCATCAATCAACGGCAAGTCACAGGCGATGACGAAGATCCAGGGAAATTTGGAATGGTTGAGAGCGGTGATAACGCCGGTGAGTGGCGTCTGTTCAGGGGCAATATCGGGCACAAAGGGTAGCGAACCGTAAGCCTGTTTACCCACTTGAAACACATCTGTGAAACGTGAACGAAGATTATCCGCCACCCGGTCCAGCATGGGTTTCCCTTTGAGATCGGCTTCGCATTTCGGTCGTCCGAATCGACGGCTAAGTCCTCCGGTGAGAATATAGGCTTCTTTAGTGAGTTTCATCCAGAATCAGGTAGTAACGAGTCCACGATTGAAGACGAGGAAATTCCCGAGCCAGGAATTCATCCAGTTCCACCAGAAGAGATTTGCGCAACGATATCACCAACACACCGGAGAAGTGGATATCCAACTCCTTTAGCGCCGGGAAAAACCCCTGTTGGTTGAATTCGAAGAGACCCACCTCATCCACAATCACCCAATCACCCTTCGTGGCTTTCAGTCGGTCGACACCCCAGTCCAGGATGGAATGATCAAAATAATAATGTTCGGTTTCAAGTGTGTTTTCTTGGGGTTCCATGGTGGCCACGATCCGCTGAGTTTCGCTGGCGATATCGACCAGTACCAGGTTCCACGTTGATTCGGAAACATAGTTTCGGAGTGTGATGATTCCGCCAACCGGAATAGACCGGTTCGCCAACTCTTTTCGTAGTGTATTTAACCAGGTGGATTTTCCGGCGCCCTGTTCCCCGGTTACAATCAGCAAGAGTGGTTCTTCCCGACGAGCTAGTTGATCGACGATATGAGGTGGATCGCCCACAATTCGCGGGGAATAAGGGTTATCCAGGCGTTCGGCCAGGCGAATCAAATCAAGGAATACCTGGCTGATCATGGTTAAGATTGTATCGGGTCGGAAACTAGCCAGCGTGAGACGCGGTTTCCGCTTCAAACGGTTGTTGAGGATATACCGGGCATTGGGGATGATTTCGCGGGATAATTCATAGAGCGTGATAAAATTCTTATTGCCGAATTTCGTCAGGAGTTGAGCGAACGTTTCGCTATCTAGATCGACGGTCAGAACCTGGAAGAACATAAACACCACAACGCCCCGGAGCGCCATGAGGGTGGTTTGGGTTAACATTTGGCTGCTGTAGGTGATCCATAAAAAGGAGCGATCCTGTACACCGGTAAAAACGGGGACAATGACGACCAGCAATCCGATCGCAAACCAAAATTTTAGACTTTTCAACGGACGCACGGCGGAAGGATAGGCCCAACCGGAAAGGATGGTTATCAAAACCGTGATGAGGAGGGGCGCCGATTTCAGCCAGATAATTCCAGCCAATACCGCGAAGGCGATGAACCAGCGTTTTGATCTAGTGAGAAATCGTTTCACGCTCCATGCCCCGTTGGATTCGCTTTTGGATAAGCCAGGCTGAAACGGCGGCGGTCAGGCCAAACATAACATGAATGAGCAGGTAGAGGGCCAGTATCCACCAACCCAGCGATAGTCCCACGGATTCAGAAAATCCCTGGGCCGTATCAAGAATTACGGGCACAAAATTGGCACCGAAAAGGATGGATTTGGTTACCACGGTCTGGACAATCGGGTACAGTCCCACCAGGAATCCTGATAGTAAAAATCCCGGGATTCCAATCCCCAGACCTGACATGATCATTTCCACGATCACACCTTCCATAATAATGCCAACCAAAGGCCCCAATTTGACGGTAGCAAAGCCCAGCACTTTGATGGTGCCCGCGATCAGGCCCATTAAAAAGGTGGTGCCGCGGACATTATTAATCCTGCGAGCCGTGAGCAAAATAATCAATCCCAAGGCGGAGAGGATTGACCCGGAAAATGGTATTCGCAACGCATGCAGCACCGATCCCAAGGAGGCTTCTAACAGTCCCCAAAAGGTGCCGAAAACGGCAACATATATCAGCGCTTTTCGATCCAGGGGGGGCATGGGTTAGATCTTCATGTTTTTAATCGATTAATAGGTAGGAACCGCCCCGATGGAATTCCATTTCACGACGTTCCAAAGGTACAAAGAGCCAGAATGGTTCAATATCCCATTGACGGTGGCAGTCTTCATTAGACGGCAATTTACGTGATTTCAATTCGTGTTCAGGATGTTAATTGCAGTTTGGGTGATTGATCATCGTTTCCAACGGGTAAACTATCTCCTAGTTCAGGAGCCCATGATTCGGCGTAATCACTCCATATTCACACTCCGAATTTACAGCTCCCAACCTCCGCTGACACACACATGAGTTGGTTCTTCGCTGTTTCATGTGGGTAGATCAAATTTAAGCTTACCGGTTACC
>CAZHTM010000080.1:0-6386 GCA_964535735.1 uncultured bacterium | reverse complement strand
CTGTTTTGGAAAAGAGCCAATGGACAGGGCGCCTTTGCTGGGATTGTTGTAGGCTTTATTACCGGTATCGGACAGTTGACTTATCGATTGTCTTTCCCGGATGCCAGTTGGTTGCCGAATATTCATTTCCTCTACATGGCCCCCATTCTCCTAGTGATTACAATTGCTGTGATTATTGGGGTGAGTCTCATGTATCCGGCGCCACCGGAAGAAAAAATCCGAGATTTGATGTGGTCCCGGGCCTATTTTGTAAAGGAATCCGCTCAACTTGCACAGGTTCCCTGGTATAAAAATTACCGAATCCATTCTTTGGGACTCTTAATTTTAACCATAGCTGTTGTAGCAATGTTTGCCTAGGATTTCGTCGTGAAATGTCTTTATATGAAGAATACTTAAATGCCTTCAGAAATCACCTCCGACTCGGCCTACGCTAAATCCATAGCCGTTCTTTCAAGGGCAACAACCGACTATGGTATCCTTGCCAGTACCTCCCAGGTGGCAAATTATCAGCGTGTGTTTGCTCGGGATGGGATTATCTGCGGTCTTGCTGGATTACTCAGCGGTGAAACGACACTGATAGATGGCTTGCGGTCCACACTGATTACCCTGGCTGAGAATTCTGGTCCGGTTGGCCAGATTCCTTCCAATGTAAAAATTGATCCTGACGGAAATATCCAGGAGGTTAGTTATGGTGGTTTGGCGGGGCGTGTTGACACGAATCCCTGGTTTGTTATTGGGGTGTGCAATTATGTTCATCACACCGGCGATTTTGAGTTTGCCAACAGAATGGTTCCCATCATGAACCGGTGCCTAAAATTGCTTTCCGTGTGGGAATTTAACTCCCGGGGTTTGATATACGTACCTCAGTCAGGTGACTGGGCCGATGAATATATTTTTCATGGATATAGTTTACATGTGCAGGTATTACGCATCTGGGCTCTCCGTTGTTATGCAACCCTTTTAGGCGATGCACAGAGCGCGACAAAAGCACAGGAATTGTCACAGTTGGTCCAAACCACTTATTGGCCGAAGAAAACTGTTGAAGCGGACACGAACAACTATCATCCCCTGGCCCGAACGCATTACCTGGAGACGTTCGGGGAACCGGATTTCTATTTACCCTGTTTGAAACCCAGTGGATATTCCCACCAATTTGATAGTTTTAGCAACGCCCTGGCGGTCCTGTTGGGACTTCCACAATCGGATCAGGAAAAAAAGCTGATTCATTACGGACAGAAACTCATTCAAACGCTGCCATTAAAAATGGTCCCGGCGTTCTGGCCTCCAATTGAACCGGAAGATAAGGATTGGATGGATTTACAAGATAATTATTCGGTTCAATTTCGTAATGAGCCCTATCATTATCATAATGGAGGTTCCTGGCCCATGGTTAATGGGTGGTGGGGTTTGGCGCTGTTATCCACTGGATATTCTGAACCAGCCACCGATTTACTCAACGCTATTCATGATTTTAACCGGAAGAGCCAGGATTCAGATCACGATTGGGGATTTTATGAATTCGGCGATACGAAAACCGGGGATCCCAAAGGAACTCAACATTGCTCTTGGAGCGCAGCCGGAGCCGTTATGGTTCAGCAAGGTTTAGAGAATAAAACTTTATTTTTTGGCTAAGTTACATAAACAGGATATTGTAAATGATTGGCGATATAATTATTGTTAAAGAAGAACATCGTCGTGCGGCACGTGCCATCGTTTCCCGACTCATGCCATCGATTGACTCATTAAATGTACGGTATACCATCTCCATTGGTGGAGAGTCGGGAAGTGGAAAATCCGAACTGGCTTCTGCAATCCAGGACGTTTTTAATCAAGCCGGGAAGAAATGCATTGTCCTCCAGCAAGATGATTATTTCGTCTACCCACCCAAGACCAACGCAAAAATGCGTGATCAGGATATCAACCATGTGGGTATTACGGAAGTACGGCTTGATTTATTGGATGAGCATGTGCGCAAGTTTAAAGAGCGTCAACCACGGATAACAAAACCACTGGTGATCTATCAAGAAGACCGAATCGTCGATGAAGACATCGATTTTGAGGACACCCAGATTCTAATCGTTGAGGGGACTTATACCACGCTCTTACAGAATACAGACTATCGCATTTTTATTGATAGAATTTATCTGGAAACAAAAAAAGACCGGTTGGCAAGAGACAGAGAATCCAATGATGACAGGCTGGAGAATATCCTGGCAATTGAACACACCATTATATCCAAGCACAAAGCGTTAGCCGATTTGATTGTTCAACGGGATTTTTCCATAAAAGAGAGTTGAAAAATAGTCCTCTGGCCTGGCCGTGTGTAAAAATTCCACGTTGGTTTTCAACCATGTATCCGTGCTGTCAAAATAATTTCCCTGAAATTTTAATCTAGGACTAGTGGCCAGAGACGTTAACTTCCTGTTCCTTTCTGTCTTGCGTTGCATTCGTATTTTACTTTTTCTCTTCTCCTCTTATCTTCTTCCCAATTCACCATATTTCCGCAATCCCGAATTTATTTTGGACAGGGTTTAAACAGGACACCGGACTCCAAAAATATTTTGGACAATATCCTCTCTTACATATAGGTTCGCCATCCTTATGAGTTATCAACTTGTTGTATTAGCCAAACAGGTGCCGGACACGCACAACATTACCGGCGAGGCCATGAAATCCGATGGCACGGTGAATCGCGCCGCACTTCCGGCGATTTTTAATCCAGAAGACTTAAATGCCCTGGAAATGGCGTTGGAACTGAAAGAGCGTTATGGCGCCACCGTTACCGTGATGACCATGGGGCCGCCTCGGGCGGCGGATATTCTGCGGGAAGCCCTCTATCGCGGCGCGGATCATACCATTTTAATCACCGATCGAGGCTTCGCTGGAGCGGACACCCTGGCCACATCCTATGTGTTGGCCAAAGCGCTGGATAAAATCGGGAATGTTGATCTGGTGCTTTGCGGTCGTCAGGCCATCGATGGGGATACGGCTCAAATCGGTCCTCAAGTGGCGGAAAAAATTGGCTATAATCAAATCACCTACGTGGAGGAAGTCCAGGAACTCCGGGATAAAAAAATTACCCTCTGCCGTTCCCTGGGACGCGTCACCGAAACCATCGAAACCGATCTGCCCCTTCTGGTTACCGTTACCTCTTCCGCCAACAAACCACGAACCTTTGGCGCCAAGCGGATGATCAAATACAAAAAGGCTAAAAGTTTATTGGAGATTAAACGGCTCGTGGAAAGTGAATCCTTCGCCGGGAGTTATGGCCCTGAACTGGTAGAAGAAGATATTGCCCGAAAAACAGAAGAATTGCGTCAAAAGAATCTGCTCATTGAAACCTGGTCAGCCGCAGATCTGGAGGCAGATCCGGAAAGCATTGGTTTGCGAGGATCGCCCACCAAAGTGAAAAAAGTCATTAGCATTGTACTGGCGGCCACGGAAACCCGCCAAATTCCTCCGGATCAGGAAAGCATTCAGGATTTGTTTCATGAACTCATTGAGGATCGCACCTTTGGCTAATTCCGTTCAGAATGTTCTGGTATATATTGAACTGGATCACGACCAGGTAGCCGACGTCAGCCTGGAATTGTTATGCAAAGCTCGGGAGCTGGCGGATGAATTGCAGGTGTCCGTTGATGCGTTACTCATTGGTGCCGCACATCTGGACCAGTACGCATCAGAAATTTTTACTTATGGTTGCGACACCCTTTACACCGTGGAAGATGAGCGTCTGAACGTGTACGCCACCCTTCCTTTTACACAAATCACCGCGAATGTCATCTCTGAAATCGCCCCGCAAATTGTGCTCTTCGGAGCCACGTCTATCGGTCGGGATTTGGCGCCCCGTGTGGCCAGTAAATTAAAAACGGGATTGACCGCTGATTGTACGGATCTACAGATTGGAGACCACGAAGACAAAAAATTAAAAAAGGTTTATAAAAACATCCTTTATCAGATTCGCCCCGCCTTTGGAGGGAACATTATCGCCACCATTGTGTCCCCGGAACATCGGCCACAGATGGCCACGGTCCGGGAAGGCGTCATTAAACGAAGTCAACCAGACCCCAAACGTACCGGACGGATTCATCCGTTGACGGTACCGTTGGAAGACGATTTATTTGTTAATACAATCATTGATCGCATTGTGGGTGAACGGCCTGTGAATTTAAAAGCAGCCGACATTGTGGTAGCCGGAGGCGGAGGCGTCGGCAGTAAAGCGAATTTCCAACTTATTCATGAGCTGGCCGCTACGCTGGGGGGCATGGTGGGAGCATCCCGGGCGGCCGTGGACAGCGGTTATATCGGTCGGGAACACCAGGTGGGGCAAACCGGCACCACCATCCGACCCAAACTGTATATCGCCTGCGGCATCTCCGGGGCCATTCAGCACCGGGCCGGAATGGACAAATCGGGAAAAATTATCGCCATCAACACCGATCCCAATGCACCCATCTTTAAAATTGCCCATTACGGAATCGTAGGCGATCTGAACGAGGTTATTCCCATGATGATCAAAGCCTATAAAACCAAAGCGTAGGCACGGTATGGCCAATTATTTTACAGACAATCCTGACATTCAGTTCAATCTGGACCGGGTGGACTTGCGGTCCCTGGCCGATTTAATCGAAGGGGACTATGAGGCGGCCAAAACCGATGAATACGCACCGGAAAATGCCGACGACGCCCGGGAAAATTACCTGAATATCTGCCATCTGGCTGGTGAACTCTGCGCCGGTCCCATCGATGAGCGGGCCCGGACCATCGACGCAGAAGGAAATCGCTGCGCCAACGGCACGGTCACGTATCATCCCCTGCTGGAAGAAAACCTTCGCGATTTCAAGCGAGCGGAATTGATGGGCATTGCCGTGCCCCGGGAATTCGGCGGACTGAACATGCCCCAGGTCGTCAAAATCGCGGTTCTGGAAATGGTGTCCCGAGCCGATGCGTCCCTCATGAACCTGGTGGGACTTCAGGATATCGCCGAAACGATTAACGAATTTGGCAGCGACCAGCAAAAGGCGACCTACATTCCCCGGCTGGCTTCCGGCGACGCCACCGGCGCCATGATTCTCACGGAGCCGGATTCAGGATCGGATTTGCAATCCGTGCGTCTTAAAGCTATTCCTCCGGCGGACGGCAACGACCAGGGGGTTTGGCACTTGCAGGGAGTCAAACGTTTTATTACCAATGGAAACGGTGACATTCTTCTGGTGCTGGCCCGGTCGGAAGAAGGCACCGTGGATGGACGGGGATTGTCCTTATTCGTCTGCAGCCGCGATGACAGCATCGTTATTCGGCGTATTGAAAACAAACTGGGCATTCACGGTTCCCCCACCTGTGACATGGTATTCAACAATACGCCGGCTTACCTGATCGGTCAGCGGAAGCGGGGATTGATTAAATACGTTATGGCACTCATGAACGGGGCCCGGATCGGTGTGTCCGCTCAGGCGGTGGGCATCGCCGAAGCGGCCTATCGCGCCGCCCGGGAATACGCCGAAACCCGGATTCAGTTCGGGAAATCCATCGTTGAATTCCCCGCCGTCTACGAGATGCTCACGGATATGAAGCTGAACATCGAAGCGGGACGAATGTTGCTGTATGAAACCGGGAAAATCGTGGATCTGCACAAATCCCTGTCGGCCCAAATACAAAAGACCCAGGCACGGGGAGCCGCGGTAGATCCGGAACTTAAAGCTCAGGCCAAGTATTATGATCGACTAGCGTCCGTGCTCACGCCCTTCAGCAAATATTTTAATGCCGAAATGTGCAATGCCGTCGCTTATAAAGGCATTCAGGTCATGGGCGGCAGCGGTTTCATGAAAGACTACAACATGGAGCGCTATTACCGGGACGCCCGGATCACCAATATTTATGAAGGAACCTCCCAGCTTCAGATCGTAGGCGCCATCGGGGGAATTTTATCCGGTGTACTGAATCGGGTACTGGATGAATTTCTGGCGCGGACGTTTCCCGGGAAATTTAATCCTCTGGTGCGAACCGCCAAGTCCATGGTACCCCTGCTCCAAAAAACCGTTGATCACGTGAAAGCCCGGAAGGATTCGGAATTTACGGATTTCGTTGCCCGGCGGATTGTGGATATGGCCTTGGACATCTTCATTTCCATTTTATTTTTAGACTGCGCCCAGTCCAATGAACGGAAAGCCAGTCTGGCCACCTTGTGGATTCGGGATGCTAAATCACGAGTGTCCGATAATTATCACTATATCACCGGCGACCGAACCGAGGTGATCGATCTCCACCGGGAAATCATCGATTAAATCGATTAATTTGCCGCCAAGGGCGCCAAGGAGCGCTAAGAGTTGATAATATTACTCCGGCGAAGTTTATTCGTATGAAATTTTCACACGGAATGAGTAAAA
>CAZHTM010000079.1:3080-6593 GCA_964535735.1 uncultured bacterium | reverse complement strand
GACACTACACCTTAAATCTCAAAAAAAGTGTCCAGTCCATGGGGTCCACCTCACACCTCTAACAAGTGACTGTTACTGTCAGATACCAAGTATTTAGCGATAAGGCAAATAAAACTTAGACAAACAAGCTACTCCGGAACTATCGGGGAAAGGATGGAGGTTCTTATTTATCTGAATAGCGTCAGACGGCGATCCGTTCGGTGTATGGATGATACTTTAATTTGTTATTATTCTCTGATGGAACCACTGTAGAAAATCCAACAAGGAATATCCTACAGGGAATAACCAACAGAGAATATCCAATAATGAATATCTAACAAAGACCAGAACCTGAGCACCCTAACACTCTAACACTTGAACACCTGAATACCTAAACACCCCGCACCCGGGGAGACATCTATTGTTTTATTCCCACTAAAGTTCTGAGATTCTTCCCTGTCTGAACGATGTCAGTCGGGCAGGTCCGCCTGGGCCATGTTTCCGTGAGCCGGACGGGATTCGGAATGAGAATTATTCTGTTTTTACAAGATCAGCTTGATTGCCCGGGGATTTCCCGGTTTTATAAGGAGAATTTGATATGAGCAAACGAACGGTGCGGGCGCCTCGTGGTACAGACCTCCATTGCGCCAATTGGCAGATTGAAGCGCCTTATCGCATGATTCAAAACAACCTGGACCCCGACGTGGCGGAAAATCCCGCTGAACTGGTGGTCTATGGCGGTCGGGGACGAGCGGCCCGGAATTGGGACAGTTTTGACGCCATCCTGCGAGCATTGACCCAACTGAAACCGGATGAAACCCTGCTGGTGCAATCCGGGAAGCCGGTGGGCGTGCTCCGGACCCATACTCATGCGCCTCGGGTTCTCATTGCCAATTCCAACCTGGTACCCAACTGGGCATCCTGGGAGGTCTTTCATGAGTTGGACCAGAAAGGGCTCATCATGTACGGCCAGATGACGGCGGGAAGCTGGATTTATATTGGTACCCAGGGGATTCTCCAGGGAACCTATGAAACCTTTTCAGCGGCGGCGAAAACCCATTACGGCGGGGACTTGTCCGGGAAATTTGTGCTCACGGCCGGTCTGGGAGGCATGGGCGGCGCTCAACCGCTGGCGGTGACTATGAATAATGGCGTGGTTCTGGCGGTGGAAGTGGATAGACATCGCATTGAACGGCGGCTGGAGACGAAATATCTCGATCGCATGACTGAATCCCTGGACGAAGCCCTGGCCCTGGTCCGGGAAGCGGTGGAGAAGAAGAAGCCCCTGTCGGTGGGATTGCTGGGCAATGCGGCTGACGTGGTGCCGGAATTGGCCCGCCGGGGTGTGGTGCCGGATATGGTCACCGATCAAACGTCGGCCCATGACGAATTGTACGGCTATGTGCCCAACGGCATGTCCTATGAGGCGGCTCTGTCTCTCCGATCCTCCGATCCGGATAAATATATTCACGAAAGTTTTCGAGCCATGGCCGAGCACGTTCGCGGCATTCTGGACCTTAAAAAGCAGGGCGCCATTGCCTTCGATTATGGCAACAATTTGCGGGGACAGGCTCAGAAAGCCGGGGTGGAGAATGCCTTCGATTATCCCGGCTTTGTTCCGGCCTATGTCCGCCCTCTGTTTTGCGAAGGAAAGGGACCCTTCCGCTGGGTGGCCCTGTCAGGCGATCCGGAGGATATTTACCGCACCGATGAAAAAGTCCTGGAATTATTTCCGGACGATGAAGCGCTGGTCCGGTGGATAAAGATGGCTCAAGAAAAAGTGCAGTTTCAAGGGCTTCCGTCCCGAATCTGCTGGCTGGGATACGGTCAGCGCGCCCGCTTCGGCCAAGCCTTGAATCAAATGGTGGCCTCCGGTGAGTTGAAAGCGCCCATCGTCATTGGCCGGGACCATTTGGACTGCGGATCAGTGGCCTCTCCGTATCGGGAGACGGAAGCTATGCGCGACGGCTCCGACGCCATTGCCGATTGGCCTCTGTTGAATGCCCTGGTGAATACCGCCAGCGGCGCCACCTGGGTGTCGATTCATCACGGCGGCGGTGTGGGAATGGGGTTGGCCATTCATGCGGGACAGGTCATCGTGGCCGACGGCACTCCGGAGATGGATGTCCGTCTGAATCGAGTTTTGACCAACGATCCCGGTACCGGCATCATCCGTCACGCCGACGCGGGATATCCGGAAGCCATAACCAATGCTCAAAACTGGGGCGTCAACATTCCCATGCTGGATGCGTGAGCAATCTGATCTGAAATTGACCCGGATCGGGTCTTTGGTGTCTTTTAATCCGGCGACCGGGGCTCTCCAGGAATGGCGGAATTGTGAATGCACCATACGGAACGGTCAGGTGGAGGCCATTGGCTCATCACTTCCCGAGGCGAAAGAAAATGTCGATTGCGCCGGGAAACTGGTTACACCCGGATTTGTGGATTCTCACACCCATCCCGTATATCTCCACGGCAGGGAGGAAGAATTCCTGAGGCGTTTGGGAGGCGCTTCGTATCAGGAAATTGCTGAAGCCGGTGGAGGTATTCAGTCCAGCATCCAGGGCGTCCGGGAGGCGTCTGAAGCGGAATTGATCGCTGTGGTGTCTCAACGGATGGACCATTTCCTTCGAATGGGTACAACGACGGTTGAAGCGAAAAGCGGGTACGGATTATCGCTGGATTCAGAATTGAAATCGTTGAATGTGTTGCGGCAAGTGAACACGAGACATCCCATCGATATTGTTCCCACCTTTTTAGGCGCCCATTCCATTCCGGCGGAGTATGCTGAACGTCCCGATGATTATGTGGACCTGATTTGTGATGTGATGCTTCCCGCTGTTGCTGAGCAGGGTGTGGCGCGTTTCTGCGATGTGTTTTGTGAACAGGGTTATTTCTCAGTGGATCAATCGCGAAAAATCCTCACCAAAGCCCAGTCTCTTGGTTTGGGTATCCGACTCCACGCGGATGAATTCATGGATTCAGGCGCGGCCCATTTAGCGGGAGAATTGGGAGCGAAGTCTGCTGACCATCTTATGGCGGTAAGTCCTGAGGGTATTGCGGCCCTGGCCCGTTCTGGAGTCATCGCAACCCTGTTACCGGGAACAACCTTTTTTCTGGGACAATCGACCTACGCTCCCTACCAGGATCTTGTGGCAGCAGGGATTGATATCGCCCTGGCGACGGATTTTAATCCCGGCAGTTGCCATATTCAATCCATGCCGTTCATTATCGCCTTGGCGTGTATCTACCTGAAGATGCCCGTGGAAGCGGCGCTGGTTAGCGCCACCTGGATGGGCGCTAAATCTTTGGGATTGGAAAACCGGGTCGGCCATCTTACACCGGGAGCACAAGCCGATCTTATTCTATGGGATGTGGAATCGCTGGTACAAATCCCTTATTCCGTAGGCGACACGCCGATTCGAATGGTGTTGAAATCAGGAATACCGGTGTAAATCCTGGTAGAGTGGTGACTGGTAACTGGTTATTGGTAGCTGGTTATTTGTAACTCACCACTCACCAACTACCACTCAC
>CAZHTM010000079.1:0-2980 GCA_964535735.1 uncultured bacterium | reverse complement strand
ACCACTCACCAACTACCACTCACAAATCACTACTCACCATTCTCCCCTCACCAAATGCAAAAGAATTCAGCCACTAAACAAATAATGATGAAGGAAATCGTTCCAAGCGTGTAATTTCCCGCCGTGATTGACCCTTTAATCCGTTCCCGTGAGAAGGAAAGGGGCAGAACCGAACCTCCGATACAGGATTCCCTGCCCGGAGGCTTTTATTTTTAGGAGGTCGCCATGACCCAAACCTCGCAACGCATCCTGATGCAGGCGGACGGTTTGAACCGCTCCATAACCCGCCTGGCTCATGAAATTATTGAACGCAATGAAGGACCCGAACATCTCATTCTAGTGGGCATCCATACACGAGGCGTTCCCCTGGCCAAACGGCTTCAGGCTAAACTCAATACCATCACCCAAACCGAACTCCCCCTGGGTTCCGTGGATATCACCTTCCATCGCGACGATTTCCGGGAGCGGCTGGTGGTTCCCCAGGTCAAAGGTACGGATCTGTCGGTGGATGTGGACCATGCCACCGTCGTCCTGGTGGACGATGTGCTGTTCACCGGGCGAACGGTTCGCGCCGCCATCGACACCATTCTGTCCTACGGCCGTCCGGACCGGATTCAATTGGCGGTTCTGGTGGATCGGGGACACCGTGAATTACCCATTAAGGCCGATTTCGCAGGAAAAAATTTTCCCACTCACGAAGGGGAGCACATTCATGTCCATCTGAAAGAAATCGACGGCGTGGATGAGGTGGTCCTGCTCCAGGAAGAGGCGTGACCATGTTGACCCATCGCCATTTACTGGGACTGGAAGGCTATCCCAAGGAAGATTTGGAGACGATTATTGCCACAGCCTTCAACTTCAGGGAAATCCTGGACCGGCCCATAAAAAAAGTGCCCTCGCTACAGGGTAAAACGGTTGTGAATCTTTTTTTCGAAAATTCCACCCGGACGCGCATCAGTTTTGAACTGGCGCAAAAACGCCTCAGCGCCGATACGGTGAATTTTTCCGCGTCCACCAGCAGCCTGAAAAAAGGGGAAAGCTTTAAAGATACGGCCCAGAATATCGAGGCCATGAAGATCGATGCCGTGGTGATGCGTCATCCCGATCCCGGCGCGCCCCGCTTGTTGACTCACTACATCGACGCGGTGGTGATCAACGCCGGAGATGGAACCCATGAACATCCCACGCAAGCTATTCTGGATATGATGAGTCTGAAAGAGAAATTCGGATATCTGGAAGGGCTGAAAGTGGGCATTCTGGGCGATATCGCCCATAGTCGAGTGGCGTTGAGCAATATTTACGGTTTGATCACCATGGGTGCGGAGGTGACGGTCTGTGGACCATCAACATTGATTCCTCCATTCCTGGAGGACTTGGGTGTGACCGTGACCTATGACGTGGATGCTCTTTTGGAGTGGGCCGATGCCGTCAACGTGCTGCGCATTCAGATGGAGCGGATGGGAATCGGGCTATTCCCATCCATTCGTGAATACCGGGCCCGGTTCGGCATCACCGCGGAGCGGCTGGCGAGGATGAAAAAGGAAATCGTGATTATGCATCCGGGACCCATGAATCGGGGCACCGAAATCGACAGTGTGGTGGCGGACAGCGATCAGGCCATTATTCTGGATCAGGTGCTTAACGGAGTGGCCAGCCGCATGGCTATTTTATTCCTGCTCCTGGGCGGAAAGCCGGTAACTGAGGAGAATTGACATGAACATTAAACGCTTACCGGGAAAACTAATTTTGCAGGGCGGGACGGTGATGAATCCCGCCACCGGAACCTCCCAGGTGATGGATGTCCTCATCCACCGGGGAAAAATTGCCGCTCTGGGGCCGAACCTGGAGACAGACGACGCCGTGGTGGTGAATTGCTCCGGGAAGGTGGTCACAGCCGGTTTCTGCGATCCCCACGTCCATTTCCGGGAGCCGGGCCGGGAGGATAAGGAAACCCTGGCCACCGGGGCTCAGGCGGCCCTGGCGGGAGGATTTACCCGGGTCTGTGTCATGCCCAATACCGATCCGCCCCTGGATTCCCCGGAAGCGATCCGGTTTATTGTGGAAAAAGCCAAAGATTTGCCCGTGTATATCCATCCCATAGGCGCCATCACGAAAGGGCAAAAGGGGCAGGAAATCACGGAAATGATGAGCATGGCCGAGGAAGGGGCGGTAGCTTTCAGTGATGACGGCCTGCCTGTCGCCAATGGACAGGTAATGCGCCTGGCGTTGGAATACTCACGGATGGTGGGACGGCCGGTCATCAATCACGCGGAAGATCCGGCCTTGCGGAAAGACGGCCTCATGAACGAAGGACCCGTGAGCACCCGTCTGGGTTTGACGGGCAATCCGGTTCAGGCGGAAGGCGTCATGGTCCATCGGGATGTGGAATTGGGGAAACTCACAGAGGGACGCTTGCACGTGCCCCATGTGAGCACGGCCCTGGCCGTGGACCATATTCGCCAGGCTCGGAACAAGATTCGCCTCACCGCCGAAGTAACGCCCCATCACCTCTATTTTACCGATGAAGCCCTGGCCACCTACAACAGCAATTTAAAGGTGGCTCCGCCCATTCGTTCCGAAGCGGATCGCCAGGCCTTGATCCAGGCCGTGGTAGAGGGAACCATTGATTGCGTAGCCACGGATCATGCTCCCCATACCCGGGAAGAAAAGGAAGCCACCTTCGCCAACGCGCCCTTCGGCATGATCGGTCTGGAGTCGGCCTTTGGCGCCGTGAATAAAGTCCTCCGTCGTGATAGTCAGTTAGCCCTGATGGATATTTTGAAACTGTTCACCGTGAATCCCCGAAATGTCATGGGCTTTCCGGAAGATGTGCTTCAGCCGGGGCAGCCGGTGGAAATCACAGTTTTGGACCCGGAAGCGGAATGGGAATTTCAGGTGTCGGACATTGCCTCAAAGTCCATCAATTCTCCCTTTATCGGCGAAACCCTCCAAGGACGGGTTGTCATGACCCTGTCGAAAG
>CAZHTM010000078.1:0-6713 GCA_964535735.1 uncultured bacterium | reverse complement strand
CGGTTTCTGGTCATACGACTATCCCTCGCCGGTTTAATAGAATAAATACAAGCGATGAAACAAAAATGGCTCATCAAACAACCGGAACGGTATAAAAACCTGCAGCTCGAAATTCCTGAACCGAAAAACTTAACCATACACTGGTTGAAGTTCGGTCTAGCATGGGGACTTTTTATGTTCGGGATCATGACCTTCCTTTCTCCCTTCCTTCAACACAAATCCATTACACTGCGAAGCGTGTCGATTGGATTCCCCGTGTGGCTGCTGGCGGGACTTGGCTGGGGCTACATGATGAAAATTTGGATGAATAGAATAGGGGATGCGGCAGGACGTACTCGTGGTAATCGATAATATACGCAGTAAGTTTTTTATAAATTAACTGACTACAGAAGGTCCCGATGCTCCGGTGTCCAGGTCAGCTCAGGGGCAAACGAAATAGCTCCACCGTATTCTTGCGTGTTTGCTTTATCACCGTCTCCAGGGGCACGCCATGGATTTCCGCCAGTTTTTTCGCCACCAGCCGGGTTCGGGCCGGTTCATTGGGTTTGCCCCGGAAGGGCGCCGGACTTAAAAAGGGCGAATCGGTTTCCACCAGGGTTCGGTCCAGAGGCACCTGAGCCGCCACTTCCGGCAAGGAACTGTTTTTAAACGTGAGATTTCCCGCAAAGGAGATTGTAAAACCCAGTTCCAGAAAATCCTGGGCCGTATCCGCGCCGCTGGAAAAACAATGGGCCACGCCCCGCCGCACACCGGAGTCCCGGATCAGAGCCAGGGTGTCTTCGTCCGCGTTGCGATTGTGGACAATCACCGGTAAATCCAGTTCCTTCGCCAGGGCCAACTGTTCCCGGAAAAAGATTCGCTGGATTTCAAAAAGCGAATGTTCCCGGTAATAATCCAGCCCGATTTCCCCCACGGCCACCACATTGGGTAAATCCAGGAGGGGACGCAGTGTTTCCAAATAATCGCCAGGCGCCTCCGCCGTATAATTGGGATGGATGCCCGCCGCGGCAAACAGGGAATCATGATCCCGCGCCAGGTCCACGCAAGTCCGGGCCGATTCCAGATCTATGGCGGGACAAATCCAGGCGGTAACACCCGCCGCGCGGGAACGTTCCAGGACGGCGGGAATTTCCTTCGGATCGTCCTTAAGGTAGAGATGGCAATGGGAATCGATGAGCATATGGATCAGTTATCTCCGGTAAATCATCCAATGATGAAATCCGGGGTTGGTTGATGGTTGGTATGGTAGACAAGTGTCATAATGTGTGTTCTCTCCTGAACAACTGTGAATGTTCACCGCTTTCAGGTATTCCAGGGCTGGTCAGTGCAATAATTCCTGGATGAACTTGGGAATTTAAAGAATTTCAGACCGTAGTACCGCATGCCCAATGTCCTTTTTCACACCTCTCCCAGTAATGGTGACGTCTTGTGAACCTGAATCCTGGACGGTTCCGGAGAATTGTACACTATTGAATTATGATCTGCTCAGATCCATGCCGGAAAATAAAGTGCTTTCCATTTCCTCCATTTTGTGTAGTTTTTCGCAAACCAAAATATGGCAAAGACTGTAAACATCTCACGCGGTTCCGGGGCCACCCCGGATTGATTTAACCATCCGCACGTCCTGAATTCCTTGTTTAATCCCGACCCAACATCATAAACCCCATCCTATTAGAGTTTCCCATGCGCACCATCAAATCCATCTCCACCGATACCCTCGCTCAAGAATTGAATAACCCCCAGGTTACCATTGTTGATATCCGTCCGGTTGATGCCTACAACGGGTGGCGAGTTCAGGGCGAGTCCCGTGGCGGCCATATCCCCGGCGCCCGCAGCCTTCCGGTCAAATGGACCCGCTATTTGGAATGGCCGGAGATTGTCCAGTCTAAAAACATCCATCCCGAACAACGCCTTATTGTTTACGGATATCCGAATGACGACATTGAAGGGGTCATTCGCAAATTTGAGCGCTTGGGATTCACGGATGTGTGTCATTACGGGCACTTTCGGGATGAATGGACTGAAAATCCGGAGCTGCCCATGGACCGCCTACCCCGGTACCGCCATCTGGTGTCGGCGCCCTGGGTACGGGATCTGATTTCGGGGAAAAATCCCGAAGGTGTCGATGGAAACCGCTTCCTGATCTGTCATGCCCATTACCGGAATCCGAACGACTACCGCCAGGGACATATTCCCGGTGCCATCGCTCTGGACACATTGATGCTGGAATCTCCCGAGACCTGGAATCGGCGCTCACCGGAGGAATTGAAAACCAACCTGGAGCGTCTGGGCATTACTCACGACTCCACCGTGGTGCTTTACGGACGGTTCGCCCACCCAAAGAACGATGATCCGTTCCCCGGCAGCAGCGCCGGACATTTGGGGGCCATTCGCTGCGCCTTTATTCTACTCTACGCCGGCGTAAAGGACGTGAAAGTGCTGAACGGCGGTCTCCAATCCTGGGAGGATGCGGGCTTTGAATTGGAATACCGTGAAAACCAGCCCCAGCCGGTAGCCGATTTTGGCGGGACCATCCCGGCCCGTCCGGAACTGGCCGTTGATCTCCCGGAAGCAAAGCATATTCTGAAATCGGAGAATGCCAATCTGGTCTCGGTCCGGAGCTGGCAGGAGTATATCGGTGAAGTCAGCGGCTACAATTATATTGAGAAAAAAGGGCGTATCCCCGGTTCCGTATTCGCCAATTGCGGCTCGGATGCCTATCACATGGAAAATTACCGGAATCTGGACCACACCACGCGGGAGTACCGTGAGATTGAACAGTTGTGGTTCGACGCGGGAATCACCCCGGATAAACACAACGCCTTCTATTGCGGCACCGGCTGGCGCGGCAGCGAAGCGTTTTTCAACGCCTTTCTGATGGGATGGGACCGGATTTCCGTGTACGATGGCGGCTGGTTCGAATGGAGCCAGGATCCTCGCAATCCCATTGAAACCGGCGTGCCGTCGGTTTAATCCGATTGAAACGCGACAATCATTTTGTCTGGCATATAATTCTATCGTAGATTTACGATAAACAATGAAAAGAACACTACAGGAAATCGATTATTCGGCAGACACAGAAGCGCTAGCTCGGTTTGCCAAAGCGCTTGGTCACCCTATCCGGATTGAAATATTAAAGCATCTGAAAAATCAGTCCTGTTGTTTTACGGGTGATTTGGTGGACATTTTTCCACTGGCTCAATCCACGATTTCCCAACACTTAAAAGAGTTGAAAAATGCGGGTTTGATTCAAGGTGAGCTTACGCCTCCCAAGATTAAATATTGTATTCATCAGGAAAATTGGGAAAAAGCAAAAGTTCTGTTGGAAGCCTTGTTTAACGATACAGTTCCATTGTCTGATAGCTGCTAAAAAAATATACCCTAACCATCGGTTATTTGCGATTAACAATAAGGTAAGGATCCATGACCAAAATAATCAAAATTCTTGGGACGGGCTGTCCCCGATGCCAGCAAACTGTCGCGGTCGTCGAAGATGTGGTGAAGCAAAACGGTATTGATGCCATCATTGAAAAGGTGGAAAACATCACGGACATTATGAAATACAATGTGCTGGCTACGCCCGCCGTTGTAGTCGATGAAGAGATTAAAATCAAAGGTAGAGTTCCCACACCATCGGAAATCAATGCCTTATTGCAATAGCCGGTAATGAAAAAGAAGCTAAAACTATTAGACCGATATCTTACGGTATGGATCTTTGCAGCCATGGGCGTGGGCCTTACTCTGGGCGTTTTGTTCCCCAATATTGCCTCCCTCACCGATTCCATGACGATTGGAACAACCAACATCCCCATCGCTATCGGATTAATATTAATGATGTATCCTCCTCTGGCGAAGGTAGACTATAAACTGATACCCAACGCTCTGAAAGATAAGCGACTCATTGGAATTTCATTAGTGTTGAATTGGGTGGTGGGTCCCATTTTAATGTTTACCCTGGCTGTCTTTTTCCTGCACGATCATCCTGGTTATATGAGCGGTCTTATACTCATTGGGCTGGCACGATGTATCGCCATGGTTATTGTCTGGAACGACTTAGCCGGAGGAAGTCGCGAATATGGAGCCATCCTGGTTGCGCTGAACAGTGTCTTTCAGGTCTTCACCTATAGTTTCTATGCCTGGCTATTCATCACCATTTTACCCGGGTATTTTGCTTTAGAAGGTTTGGATGTCTCTATTTCCGTGTCTGACATTGCCAAAAGCGTAATGATTTATCTGGGCATTCCTTTTTTTGCCGGAATGGCCAGCAGAAAATGGTTAATTCAGTCCAAAGGAGACATCTGGTACGAAAGAAAATTTATTCCTTTCATCTCTCCCATTACCCTGATTGCCTTACTGTTTACCATCGTGTTAATGTTCAGTTTGAAAGGCAATATGATTCTGGATCTGCCCTTTGATGTTCTCAGAATAGCGCTTCCTTTGATTCTGTATTTTGTTTTGATGTTTTTCCTGAGCTTTTTCATTGGGAAATGGCTTCATATTGACTATAAAAGAAATGCGGCTGTGGCCTTCACCGCTACAGGGAACAATTTTGAATTGGCCATTGCCGTTTCCATCGCTGTTTTCGGTATTAATTCTCCGCAAGCGTTCACGGGCGTAATCGGTCCTTTAGTGGAAGTTCCTGTATTGATTGGGCTGGTTAACGTTTCCTTATTTCTAAAGAAAAAATATTACCCTAGGATATCCCTCTAGACTTCAAAAACCCGGTAGATAAACCCCATGTTTAACTGGTTACAACAAACCGCCAATTGGTTGGTCTTCAATCTTTTCGGAATGAATCATGAAAGTCATTTGGCCGCGGCGCTTAATTTTTTTATTTACGATACCGCCAAAATATTTCTATTACTCTTTACGATCGTTTTCTTCATGGGATTGGTAAAGAGCTATTTCCCAATTGACCGGGTAAAAAATTTCCTTTCACGCAAACCGCTGCATGGGTTTGAATATCTCATGGCAAGCCTGTTTGGCGTGGTTACGCCTTTCTGCTCGTGTTCATCCGTACCATTGTTTATCGGTTTTGTGCAAGGCGGAATACCTCTGGGAGTCACCTTTGCATTTTTAGTCACATCCCCGCTGGTCAACGAAGTGGCGGTGGGACTGTTTGTGGGACTTTTCGGCGTGAAAACAACGCTGATCTATGTTACCAGCGGTGTATTACTGGGTACAATTTCGGGAGCTATATTGCAGCAAATGAAGTTGGACCGTTTCCTGACGCCCTGGGTCAAAGACATCCTGGAAAATGCGCAGCGGAATCAGGAGTCTTATCAAGAAATAAACCAAACATTCCGTCAACGAGTCCCACTAATCTGGAGTGAAGTAAAAAATATTATTAAAGGCGTATTCCCTTACGTTATTGTCGGTATCGCCATTGGTGGTTTGATGCATGGATATATACCGGAAGGATTCTTTGAAAAATATATGGGCAAAGACAATTTATTCGCGGTACCGATGGCGACCATTTTGGCGGTCCCGATGTACTCTAATGCTTCGGGGATTTTACCAGTGATTCAGGTTTTGGTTTCCAAAGGTATTCCGCTCGGCACAGCCATTGCCTTTATGATGGGCGTTGTAGGACTTTCTCTGCCGGAAGGGTTGCTATTGAAAAAAGTAATGACGTTTAAGTTGATTGGCATATTCTTCGGGGTTGTGACCCTTTGTATTATTTTATCAGGATATTTATTCAATGTATTGTTATAACCGTGTAAGGCAGTGTGGGCTCAAGTTCATGCGCGGTCTTTTCATTTAAAGACCGTCGAAAGAGCCCCTTGATTAAAACCGCCCTTAATTTTATACGCTGATATTTCCGCGTCCGTTTATTTCGGAGAAAACGTATCCATGCTTATCGTGTCAATTGGCTAAATTTTGATCTTTCATGAAAGACCAAAAGGAGAAAAAGGCATGTATTCAACTGACATTTTGAAAGAGGAGCACCGCACCATCCGAACCGTGCTCACGTTAGTGAATTCCCTGTGTACACACCTGGAAACGGGCCAAACGGTATCGCCCTCGGTTCTGGCGGAGGTGGTGGACTTTATCCGTGAATTCGCCGACCGGCTCCACCACGGCAAAGAAGAAGACCTCCTCTTCCCCGCCATGGTGGCGGCGGGAATTCCCAAAGAAGGCGGACCCATCGGCGTCATGCTTTATGAACACGAGGAAGGCCGCCGGTATGTGAAGGCCATGGTGGACGCTCTGAGCCAGAAAGATACAGCCGCCTATATCCAAAACGCCCGGAACTATACACACCTTCTGGATCAGCATATTTTCAAGGAAGACAACATTTTGTATCCCATGGCTGACCGGAGCCTGTCCCCAGACCAGCAGCAGGAATTGGAGCGGGAGTATGCCCGGGTGGAACAGGAATTAGACGGCCCGGCCCGACGATCACAGGCGGAAGAATTGATTCAGCGTCTTACCGCCGATTACGGGAACGAGTGATTCGAAGAAGGTACTGAGGTGGGTTGAGGCAGGAGGCATTTGCAGGATAATTGTATTCCACAAAACCTGGCTGAGAGGGGTCATTGCGCAATGTCCCCATGAGCGTTGTGATAACGGGGCGACGAAGCAATTTCCTGCAATTTGCTTTGGTAAATAATTATCATTCGGTAGGGGATTGCTTCTCCCGATTTCGCTCTGCTTATCGGGATCGCCATGACAATTCTTTTTCCCTTAAATTTCCCTGTCATCGCGAGGAG
>CAZHTM010000077.1:0-6811 GCA_964535735.1 uncultured bacterium | reverse complement strand
ATTGATATGATTGCGATGGTATGATAGTTCAACAATAGTATTAACTATTTAATACATTTTTATTCCCACAATTTGGTGGACATGGCCAAGATCTTTCTGCAATAATACCGTCAATTAAATCATCTTCATTTGCCTTAGTTCCGACAAGAACCATTTTTGGCGTACCCATATCATCTTGACCATAGTAAAATCTAATTCCAACACAATCATCTTGGTCTAAAATTTTTTTCAGTGTTTCTTTACCGAAAAATCCAGCCAGGATTGCATTTGGGCCAGCATTTTTTCTGTAATTTGCGGTTAATTTTGCTGCATCCTTTAAACTAATAGAATGATCTTCGTTCCCGGTGAATGCCATCTTTGAGTCTCCCTATATCTAATTAAATTAATTGGAATTAATATTCATAATTACCTGTTGAACCTATATCAATCGGGTCGCTATTCATGCACACGCAATGGTTTATATTACGAATAATCCATAACCTCTCCAATAGGCTGTAGAGCCCACATTTGAATTTAATGCACGGTGACAATGAGTTTTTGGGATTCAAATAATACTATACACCAAGTGGGAATGAATATTTTCTAGATTACTTCAATTTCATTGAAAAAGGAACACCTCATATAGCGAAAAAGCCCCGAAAAATATCGGGGCTTTTTAATGTAGCGGGGGACGGATTTGAACCGCCGACCTTCGGGTTATGAGCCCGACGAGCTACCAGACTGCTCCACCCCGCGATCTCTTGATCTTTATCTATTCAAAAAACGGCCCGCAAACTTAGGAAAGTTTCCTGCTGGAAGCAACCCCTCACCTAGCGTTTTTCCACTTTAACGCTTACCGCCAGATGATCGGAATACCCACCCAACAGACGGTCCCCGGCCCAGAAGCGAAACGGGTAGTGCTGGTATTTTCCGTCTTGTTGTCGGTACTTGGGTTGATCATTGATCCGGATACTGCTGTCCACGATCGTCAACCCCCGGTCATCCAACAAACCCTGACTCACCAGGATTTGATCCAGAATCTCATCCTGCCCCCGCCAGACATAAGTGCCCACGTCAGGCCGATCCACAAAGGGGGCCATCAAATTTCTCAATTGCGTGTCCGATTCAAATTCGTCCAGCGTGGATCCCAGAATATCATGCACAGCCGTTTCCGTGGGACCTTCATTAAAATCGCCCATGAGTAAAATTTCTGCCTGAGGATCCCTATTTAGAATGGTTTGAACCCGTTCCCGGAGGACCGCCGCCACTCGCGCCCGTCGTGGAATGGCCTGCTCCCGCCCGCCATAGTTGGACGGCCAGTGATTCACAAAAATATGGAGGATCTGGCCCCAAAGTTTCCCCTCCACATGCAAAATATCCCGGGTCGGTCGGCCCGAATCAAACGATATTGATATTGGTTCGGAAGCTACAACCTCAAAAACCGTCGGATCGTAGAATAAGGCTACGTCAATGCCTCGATCATCGGGTGACTCATAGTGTACCCACCGGTAATCTCGTCCTGTATAAGTCGTATTCAACCGACGGAGCATATCTTCGTTTTCCACTTCACACAGCCCCATGATATCGGCGTTAAGATCGCCCAGCACTTCAGCGATATGATTCAATTTCAGGGTTAAAGTCTCTTCGGTGACGTGCTTTCGACCTTCCGGCGTGAATTCGTCGTCATTTTTCTCCGGGTCATCCACCAAATCAAACAGATTCTCCACATTCCAGAATCCGATCGTGACCGGTTGAGCCGGCGTATTCGAACATCCTTGGACCCAAAACACACACCCAAGGGTCAATAGAAAAAGTTTTGTTTTCATCATTTTCTCCCGGAACCTTTTGGTTCTCGTCTCGTAAGGCTTATACTGGAGCAGGCATCGATCATTCACTCTGGAAACTCCCTCCTTTGTCCTCCTATTACCTCCTTGGATTGATCATGCCTGCTCTATTTTTTTAAAGGAAACGCTCTGAAATTCTTTCAACCGAGTCAAAAAATCAGTCTGGGATTTTAAGGGCAAACTTACCTTCCAATCCAAATCATTTTGTGATCTATCTTCAGTAATTCGTCCCTCAAATCCTGTGACAAGGTGGGTTAAATCCCCGTACAGGGCGTAGGGACCACGAATAGACAGGACACATTGGGGAACATAGGCTGCCCATCGTCCCGCCTGAATACCCTGTGCCGCTGCGTCGCCGTACGCCTCGATCAGGCCCCGCTTTCCCAACTTGATTCCCCCGAAATGCCGCACCACTGCACATCCCGTGTTTACTGCGTCATGGGAACGCAATTGATTCAGAATCGGACGACCCGCCGTCCCCGCCGGTTCACCCGCGTCTGAACTGTATTCCACCACCGCCTCATGCTGAAAAATACGATAGGCCCAACACACATGCCTCGCCTTGGGATAAGATTTTTTTAGACGTTTCACCAATGCTTCCATCTCATCCGCCGACTGCAAAGCGGTTAAATGAGCGATAAACTCAGACCGTTTGACTTTTATCGTGGCGGACGCGGGACTGGACAGGGTTACCACTATTTTTTACGAAATGTCAGCTTCAGTGGCACACCATTCAGGTCGAAGGAATCTCTCAATCGGTTTTCCAGGAATCGGCGATAGCTGGGCGCCACAAGTTTGGGATAATTCATAAAAAAAGCGAAGATGGGCGGAGCCCTGTGGACCTGCGCCACGAATTTGATCTTAATCCGGCGACCTTGATTGGCGGGCGGTGGGTATTGAGCCACGGTATTTTGCAACCAAATGTTCAGGTCCCGGGTTGGAATAGTTTTCCGACGCAATTCCCCCACGTTCCAGGCTGTGGCTAGAACTTTGGATACGCGCTGGCGGGATGTGGCGGAAATATAGAGATGCGGATATCCTTTCAAGGCTGGAAATTGATCCACAATTTCCTGATCAAACCGGGACATGGTATTGGAATCCTTTTCCACCAGATCCCATTTATTCACCACCAACACCAATCCTTTTCCCTCTTTAATCACCAGGTCTACAATGGACTTGTCCTGTTTCCCGAATCCTTTCTCTGCATCCACCAGCACCAGCACTACATCCGATCGTTGAATAGCCTTATGGGTACGGACTGTGCTGAAATATTCGATATCATCGGTAATCTTGGAGCGCTTCCGGAGACCTGCCGTGTCAATCAGGATAATATCTTTTCCATACCACCGCAGGGTTGTGTCAATGGAATCGCGGGTGGTTCCCGCAATGGGCGTCACGATACTCTGCTCCTTTTGCAGCAGCGCGTTCATGAGCGATGATTTTCCCACGTTGGGCATCCCCGCAATGGTAATTTTCAAGGATTCATGATCGTCCTGGGATTCATCGGGAACCCGGGATAAATCCAGTTTTTCCAGAATGACGTCTAATAAATCTCCGGTGAAGCGCCCACTCAGGGAGGAAATGGGCAGGACGGGCTCCAAACCTAGTTCATAATACAAATACACGTGTTCATCCTGACTCAAATAATCACACTTATTCACCGCCAGCACCACCGGTTTCCCGGTTTCATGGATGAAGCGCGCCAACGCCAGATCGCTGGCAGTGGGTTCGGTGCGACCGTCCACCATGAATAAAATTAAATCCGCTTCCTCAACCGCCATCTTGGCCTGGCGACGCACGGCCGAATTAAATATGTCCGTATCTTCGGGAATATAGCCGCCCGTATCCACCATGGTGATGGGAATGCCCCGCCATTCCGTTTGACCATAAATCCGGTCACGGGTGATGCCTTCCTGGGCGTCCACCACGGCCTTACGACTGCGAATCAGTCGATTAAATAAGGTCGATTTGCCCACGTTGGGCCGGCCTACGATCGCAATGGTTGGATGTTTTGTCATGAGATGATTCCGAGGGTAAAATTAACGCTTCCTGATATGGATGACCATAGATGGTCTTGAGAATTGCATGTGAACTAAAGCGTGTCGAATACCAGGTAAACGGGTTAAAAAAAGAGCGGGTGAAGGGAATCGAACCCTCGTATCCAGCTTGGGAAGCTGGTGTTCTACCATTGAACTACACCCGCAGTAGTCGTGAATTTACCGCCGAATATCCCCTTTTTTCACTATCCTTTTTTGGATTCCGAAGTAAATTGACCGTTGAAAACTTAGAAAAATTCGCGGATTCCACTTATTGAATCTCCTATTATTAAGCAACAGTTCCTCTCCCGGACAGCCCTACCTGGGGTGGGCTCAATCCCATCTTCAAACATTTATTCCATCCCTGGTTAACCACGCCGTATTCATTCCCTTCGCGGCGGTTACCCTCTCATGGGACGAGTATGTCAAACGTGTAGAGCTGGCCTGGCCCAGTGGAACCCTGACGTCCCTCCATTCGGCAACCAATCCTGTGGATGTTCTGGCTTCCGCCGATTTGGTAGTGGTCGGCGGAGGCAATACATTCCAATTGGTCAACGAACTTTATAAACGGAATCTATTTACCATCCTTCAAGACCGGGTTCGCCAGGGTCTTCCTTACATCGGCTGGAGCGCCGGAGCCAATATTGCCGCACCTACTCTGGGCACCACCAATGACATGCCCATCGTGAAACCGCCCTCATTTCAGTGTCTGAATCTGGTACCTTATCAAATCAATCCTCACTTCACCCGAAACGTTATCCCTGGCCATGGTGGTGAATCCCGAGTGGATCGCCTCCGGGAATATTGTACCGCAAATCCCAGCCGATCGGTTATCGCCCTCCCGGAAGGGACCGGCATATTGGTGAAGTCGCAACAGCACCAAATTATCGGGCAGCATCCCGCAGTTCTCTTTCGGCATGGAACTCCCGAACAAGATATTCCTAAAGGAACCACCAACATCTTGCCGTTCATTCAAACGTAAAGGTTAATCATGAAATTACGCTTATCTTTCCTCTTAACTTTTCTAGCGCTGACGGTGGCGGCTTCCTCGTTGCTTCAACGCCGCCCCTCCATTCCCCCAAAATTTGATTTATCCACGGCAGATGGATTACGGGAGTACCTCTTTGCTCAGAAAGTGGAACGGAAACAACGTCCGAAATATGATAAACCGGGATTAGCCGCCTTGGAAGAAATCGCGTTGCGATCGGAATTGAATCGTCCGTTTTCCTACTCCGGTAATTGGCGATTCCGGGCCTGGGAAGCAGCGCAGACGATGATCAATCCCAGTCGTGATGTGTTACCCTGGGAAGAACACGGACCGGCCAACGTGGGAGGCCGTACTCGAGCGTTGTTGGTGCATTCCCAGGACAGCACCCACTGGTACGCCGGTTCTGTGGGTGGCGGTGTATGGGAATCCACGAATATGGGTCAGTCCTGGACCAGCCTCACGGACATGATGCCTGTCATTTCCGTCACCACTCTGGCACAATGCCGCACCGTCCCGGAGGTTATCTATGCTGGAACCGGGGAAGGGTTTTATAACAGCGATGCCGTTATTGGGGATGGTATTTTAAAAACATCCGACGGAGGAAGCCGTTGGGTGCAGTTGACCGCTACCGTATCCAATTCTTCTTTCCGGTATGTGAACCGAATCATTGTCAATCCCGCCGATCCCCTCAATGTCCTGGCCGCCACCAATACCGGGGTTTATCGATCTATTGATGGGGGTCTCACCTGGACCGAGGTGTTTAACAATGCTCATCGCGTTCAGCAAATCCTGGCCAATCCCCATAATTTTTCCGAACTCTATTTGACGGCCAATGGCAGCGGCATTTTTAAATCCATTGATAACGGCCTGTCCTGGAATCGGGTAGACACCTTCACCGGGACGTTCTACCGGATAGAAATGGCTATTTCCCCATCTAATCCCGCTATCCTCTATGCTGCCACCGTCGATGGTTCTTCGGGCCTGGGCGGGTTTTATCGCTCAGATGACAGTGGCACGACCTGGACTCAAATTCCCTCTACCGTGAATTGGTTGGGCGGACAGGGTTGGTATGACAATACCTTGGTTGTGAATCCATTCAATCCTGATCAAGTGATTGTGGGCGGCATCAATCTCTATCGCTGTACAATTTCCGGAGCGTCCATGTCGGTGACCCAAATCAGCCAATGGTACTCACAACCCAGTTATCCCTATGTTCATGCCGATCAACATTTTCTGGTCACGATTCCCCATGCCGATGGTACCTTCGGGGTTGTGGCCGCCAATGACGGCGGTGTTTTTTATTCCCCGGATGGCGGCAATACCTGGGACGACCGAATACAAAACTACAATGTCACCCAGTTCTATGATGGCGACATGCATCCCGGTCGGGTGCAGATTATCGCCGGTTCCCAGGATAACGGGACCAACCTGTCCCCGCCCCTCCCCGACTCCGCCGCTTCCTGGACAGAACCGGTGGGCGGTGACGGCTTTGATTGCGCCTGGAATAAATATGATCCAAATGTGCTTTATGCGACCTTGTACTCCACCCGCATCTATAAGTCCACCGATGGAGGGGCCTCTTTCTTTAGCATCGATAATGGTCTTTCAGAGAGTTCCCTCTTCCACACGCCCCTGGCCATGAGCCCCTTCGACCCCGATATTCTCTTCACCGCCGGAGATGGCAACTCCTTTTACCGCACGGAAAATGGCGGTGCATCCTGGGATTTCATCAATGTCAACTACAATGGTTATCCCCGAAAAAAGATTAGCCCGTCACTGGCCAATCAGGATATTATCTGGACGGCGTCGTTATCGGATAACATCAATGTATCCATGGACAATGGATTGACCTTTACCACCGTAAGCCGCCCCACGGGAAGCCCTATTGCCACCCCGACAGGCATTAGCACCCACCCCACATTGGACAGCACTGCCTTTGTGACGTTTGGTGTGTCCGGATATGG
>CAZHTM010000076.1:0-6869 GCA_964535735.1 uncultured bacterium | reverse complement strand
GACGGACCCACACCCAGAGCCATATTGATTATGTTATTGAAGTGGCCCGAACCGTTTATGCCCGTCGGGAAGCGATCCGGGGAATCCGCATCGTAAAACAACCGGAATTTCTCCGGCATTTCACAGCGGAGTTTGAGCCGTTGTAGTTTTGCGAGTAAAATAAAATGTTGTATAACGCAGGGACAAAGGATTTATGATGTCTAATAGTCAGGAAAAAATTGGTCACTTAGTCGAAACGTTTCGCCGCAACCTTGACGCGTACAAGGCCTCCTACAATGAAACTATGGTACGGCGGGAATTCATTGATCCCTTCTTTGCCGCCCTTGGTTGGGATGTAACCAACACCGCCGGATACGCAGAAGCCTACAAAGAAGTGGTTCACGAAGACGCGATAAAAATAGGCGGCGCCACCAAGGCTCCCGATTATGCTTTTCGTATCGGTGGCGTCCGAAAATTTTTCGTGGAAGCCAAGAAACCTTCTGTCGATATCAAAGAAGACATTCATCCGGCCTATCAGCTCCGCCGCTATGCCTGGTCGGCGAAACTACCGCTGAGCATTCTCACCGACTTCGAAGAATTTGCGGTCTATGATTGCCGGATCAAACCGGCGAAAACCGATAAGGCCGCCACGGCCCGTATCCTGTATATGACGTTTGAAGAGTATCTTGATCGTTGGGAAGAGATCGAATCGGTGTTTTCCAGGGAAGCAATTCTCAAGGGATCATTCGATCGCTATGTGGAATCAACCCGGCGGAAACGGGGAACGGCTGAAGTCGACAAGGCCTTTTTGAAAGAAATCGAAATGTGGCGGGAATTGTTGGCGCGGAATATCGCGCTTCGTAATCCGGAACTGAACCAGAGAGAAATGAACTTCGCCGTGGCGCGGACCATCGACCGGATTATTTTCCTGAGGATATGTGAAGATCGCGGTATCGAGGATTACGGCCAATTGATGTCCCTGCAGAACGGAACCAACGTGTATCGACGACTGGTTGCCATTTATCGGCGAGCCGATGAGAAATACAACTCCGGCTTGTTCCATTTTCACTTGGAAAAGAATCGTGCCGAACTCCCGGATGAAATGACCCTCAAACTAAATATTGATGATAATGTGTTGAAGGAAATATTCCGGAAGCTGTATTACCCGGAGAGTCCCTACGAATTTTCGGTTTTACCGGCGGATATTTTAGGCCATATCTACGAACAGTTTTTAGGGAAGGTGATTCGTCTGACTCCCGGGCACCGGGCCAAGGTGGAGGAAAAACCCGAGGTACGTAAAGCTGGCGGCGTCTATTATACTCCAACTTATATCGTCGATTATATCGTGAAGAATACTGTGGGCAAACTGTTAGAAGGAAAAACGCCCCGGCGGGTTTCCCGGCTTAAAATCCTGGATCCGGCCTGCGGTTCCGGCTCCTTCCTGATTGGAGCATACCAGTATCTGTTAGACTGGCATCTTGACTGGTACATGAAAAATGATCCGGAAAAATGGGCCCGGAGAAAGTCACCCGCCATCTATCAGGTAAAATCGGGACAGTGGCGGTTGACCACGACGAAACGAAAAGAAATTCTCCTGAATAACATTTACGGCGTGGATATCGATCCCCAGGCCGTGGAAGTGACCAAGCTTTCATTGTTGCTGAAAGTGTTAGAAGGCGAAACCAACGAAACCATTAACCGTCAACTTAAATTTTTCCACGAACGGGCGTTGCCGGATCTGGGGAACAATATTAAATGCGGCAACTCCCTTATCGGGCCGGATTTTTACGACAACCAGCAGATTTCCCTGCTGGATGAGGAAGAACGGTACCGGATCAATGTTTTTGACTGGGAGACGGAGTTTCCGGAGATTATGAAAAAAGGCGGTTTTGATGCGGTGATTGGGAATCCGCCGTATGTTCGTCAGGAAATGTTGAGCAAACTGAAAAACTATTTTCATCAGCACTACCAGGTTTATCACGGAACGGCAGACCTGTACGTGTATTTCATCGAGCGGGGAGTAACGCTGCTTAAGGCCGGCGGGAAATTTGGCTATATTGTGGCAAATAAGTGGTTGCGGGCGAATTACGGTCAACCGTTGCGCCGCTGGCTTAAGCAACAGCGCATTGAAAAAATTATAGACTTTGGCGACCAGCCGGTGTTTCAAAAGGCCTCCACCTATCCCTGTATCCTGTTCCTCAGTCGGGATGGGGCGCGTTCGAAGTTTTCCGTGGCGCAGGTAAGAACGCTGGATTTCAGAGATCTGGGCGAATATGTAGCGCAGCATCGCTACCCGGTGAAGCAGGCGCATCTGGAAGATAACGGCTGGGCGCTGGTGGGTGAAGAGGTAAACCACCTGCTGGAAAAAATCAAATCCAAAGGAATACCCCTGGGAAAATATGTTGATGGAAAAATTTATTACGGAATTAAGACCGGATTGAACAAAGCCTTTGTCATAGACGAAACCACTAGACAGAGACTGATCAAAGAGGATCCCCGCAGCGCGGAGATTATCAAACCGTTTCTCGCTGGAAGGGACATCAAACGGTATCGGCCGCCGATAGCTGCGAAGTATTTGATATTTACTCGCCGGGGAATCAAAATTGACGATTTTCCCGCCATTAAAGAGTATCTAACCCGATTTAAGCAAGAGCTAATGCCGAGACCAAAAAGCTGGAAGGGGAATCATTGGCCGGGACGAAAACCGGGATCGTATCAATGGTATGAAATTCAGGATACGATAGATTATTATAAAGAGTTCGAAAAACCTAAAATAATTATTCCCTGTATTATTAAAAAAGCATCCTTTACCTTTGACATATTAAAAATCTATTCAAATGATAAGACATCCATAATAGTATCTGATGATTTATATCTATTGGGTCTATTGAATTCAAGAGTTCTTGATTTTATAATGTTTCAAATATCCTCTACAAAACAAGGCGGGTATTTTGAGTATAAACCAATGTATATCAAACAGCTCCCAATTCGACCTGTAGATTTATCTGATCCCACCGACAAATCCCACCACGACAAAATGGTGGCGTTAGTGGACCGCATGTTGGCGCTGAACAAGCAGTTAGCGAAAACCAAAGCGCCCCACGACCGGGAAGTCCTCCAGCGACAGATCGATGCCACCGATAAGCAGATCGATCGGTTGGTGTATGAGCTGTATGATTTGACGGAGGAGGAGATTGGGATTGTGGGGGGGAAATAGCTTGCCAGATATAATTACAAATATTCTAGTTGCAATCATTGTCGGATTAGTCTTGGCTTATGTGGGGTATCGTTATGGTATTAGAAGATTTTGGTATGAAAGGAAAATTTCTAAGCTAGATGAAGAGACTAGAAGAAATGAGACATTGCTATACCACCTTAAAAAAATAAATATTGCAGCCAATGAACCATCTATAGACCAATCAAAGGAATTGATGCAAAAAGCCTCTCAATGGTTTGATGAAAATTGTCAAAAGTATAAAAATGATTATCCTTATAAAGAATTTGAGCAGATTCTTAAATGTGTTAATGCTTATATAACTTCACCGGACCTACTTGTCGAAAAGAGCTTGGAAATGTTTGAGAAAATAACGGATTTGCGAGAGAAACTGAAGGGAATCATAAAAAATGAGGCTATTTGACAATATTGACCGAAATGATAACGGAGCAAAACTTTATGCAGAGCCTAAGTTTCGATATTTAAATCGATCAGCGCGTGTTGAAGCTGAAAGGATTAGAGATGTTCTTGAAAAGTGGTTCTCTATGTATCCTACAGAAAATGCTAAAGATCTTCTTGGACGCTTCAGGTCACAAAATGACTACAATCATTTATCGGCTTTCTTCGAACTATTTCTGCACGAGTTGCTTTTGATTTTTGATTGCCATGTAGACATCCACCCCAGTTTACCACATACAACAAGGAAACCTGATTTTCTGGTGACAGACCCTAATGGTTTTCAATTCTATTTAGAGGCGATAGTTGTTATGGGGGAATCAAAAGAGATGACCGCGGCACGTGCACGGACATGGAAGTTATTTGATACAATAAACAAGAGAATAAAATCACAAGATTTTCTAATCGGAATACAACTCAAGGAATGGCCTAAAAACCCTCCTCCTATCAGAGAAGTAGTAAATTATCTTGAAAATATCCTTAAGGAATCTGACTATCATGAGATAGTAGAATCAGAGGAACATAGTAGTACTCAAGCGCTGAATTGGCGTGGAAACGGTTGGATTGTGTCATTTTTTCTTATACCTAAGTCTAAAAGCAGTAATAATACAAACGACAATTATCGCCCAATTGGTGTTACAATGGAGCCAGTTAAGTTAGGTAATTCAAGACAAGCAATTAGAGATGCTGTTGTATATAAGGCAAAGCGATATAGTGACCTTGAGTTACCATATGTTATTGCATTAAACACTATGGAATGTTATGTGGATTTTCAAGATATTATTGATGCTTTATATGGCGAAGAACAGGTTATTGTGGAATTCACTGATTCTGTTCCTGGAAAACAAGAATGTACAAGATTGCCAAATGGAGCTTGGACTCGAAAATCTGGTCCTAGATATACAAGAAATAGTGCAGTGTTATTAACAAAGCGTCTAGATTGTTGGAATATCAATGGAAGTGACATTCGACTATACCATAACCCTTGGGCAAAAAAACCATACAAATCTGTTTTTAATTCTTTACCACAATCTGTGCTTGAAGATAACATATTTAAAATGACAGATGGTGATTCAATCAGTAAAATCTTTGGGTTACCCCCAGGTTGGCCTTAGGATTAGATGATTTACGATTCTCGTCAATTTCAGAATAATACTATAAACGGGCATATTAATTGGTTGGTGCATGAGTTGTATAATTTGATACCTGCCTGCCAACCGGCAGGGAGGAGATCCGCCTAATCGAAGAAACGGCGGACAAATGACAATTTGTGAAAGAAACAACGTTGAGCGGTTAGAAAAAATAAAAGTCTTTTGATAATCTCATATTTACGATGGTTTTTATAAACAGCAAAACCGAGGAGTGAGTGAAATGACGAGTAAGGAAGTATATATAAAGGGTTCCGATGGCATGGAATATCGCGTTGTAAAACCATATGCTAAGGAAAAATACAAATTCTTAGAATATTATATGGGCATGTTTACAACCTCAATGAAAACCAGGTTTGAGTTGGTATATATAGATCTTTTTTCCAGTAACGGTAAATGTGTTATAGAGGACACAGGCGAAGAAATAAATGGTTCTGCACTTAATTCATTAAAATATCCATTTTCAAAGTTTGTGTTTAATGATTTTGAGGAGGACAGAATAACAGAGTTAAGAAAAAGAATAGAGCTGTATTATCCGGATCAGTTGGAAAAGTGTCAGTTTACGGTGATGGAGGCAGATAATTGTCTCCAAACAATATATCATTCCGGGACTATTGGAAAAAAAGAACAGTTAATTCTTATCTTTTCAGATCCAAACGATCTTGCGCCGAGTTTTGAAACAATAGAATTTATTTCTTCACATTTAAGAGCCGATCTTTTCTTTCATCTTTCGTACGGCATAGATTTGAAAAGAAATCTCAAGCTATATTTAGAGCAAAAACCTTCTAAACTGGATCGATTTCTTGGCGATGAAGACTGGCGTTCCATCGAGAATATAACGGCGAAAGATATTGTCGATCATTATTTTAGAAAGCTAAGCAGATTGGGATATCAAATGATTGACATTAATGATGAATATTCAAGACCGACCATGTTTTCTATTAAAGGTCAAAAAAGAATTATTTTGTACTACTTGTTTGTTGTTTCCAAACACCCATTGGGGCAAAGATTTGCCACCGAGGTTGAAAAGTATGGAAACCGACAAACAAACCTGTTTAATTGAGCATGTCGGTTGAATGGCGTAAATTGAATTACCCTGTAGAAATCAAATGGCGCAAAAATCAAAAATAGAGTGGACCAATTCAACCTGGAATCCGGTTACCGGCTGCACGAAAATCAGTCAGGGGTGTAAAAATTGTTATGCGGAAAGAATGGCTCTCCGTCTCCATGCCATGGGCCAATATCGTTACCGGAATAAATTTGAGGTTACTCTTCAGGAAGATATCGTTGGGCTTCCTCTTCGCTGGAAAAAACCCCGGATCATTTTTGTTAATTCGATGAGCGATTTATTCCACAAACAGGTTCCCATACAGTATATTGAACGGGTGTTTGATACGATGGGCAAAGCCGACCATCACGTATTTCAGATCTTAACAAAAAGAAGCGCTCGGCTTCGTGAATTAGCGCCCTATTTGAATTGGACTCCTAATATTTGGATGGGCGTTACCGTTGAAAACCAGACGGTTGTCAACCGAATCGATGATCTAAGAAATATTCCGGCTAAAGTAAAATTTATTTCTTTTGAGCCTCTTCTTGGCCCAATTAGAAATTTGGATTTATCAGGGATTCATTGGGCAATTGTTGGCGGTGAATCGGGTCCAAATGCCCGACCCATGAACATTGAGTGGGTACGACCCCTGAGAGATTTATGTCTTAGAGAAAATGTACACTTTTTTTTCAAACAATGGGGCGGAAAAAATAAGAAAAAAGCCGGTCGTGAATTGGACGGCTTTTTCTGGAATCAAATTCCGGATTATCATTTTTTGAATCAATAAAATTCACGGATCAATACGACCTCACCAGCTATTCCGACCTATCGGAATCAGCACCCCGGCCTTTTCCCCGCGTTCCAGAATATCACCGAGGATCCATTCGGGAGAATATATCCCGAGACGCTCAAAAGAGATTATGGAATCAAAACCGCTGATCCGGGGGCAAAGTCAAGCCTTGAATCATTTTTATTCAATCACCATTGAACGAAATACAAACCACACCGTTTTGACGGTAAATCT
>CAZHTM010000075.1:0-7062 GCA_964535735.1 uncultured bacterium | reverse complement strand
CCGTGTGGCCACCACTTTTTTTCGCCACCTGTCAGATTAAATCGTAGCTAATACATAAAAAGGGCCCGTAACCGAGCCCTTTTTTTATGAATCCATTTAAGGATTTCAGACGTTGTTTTTGATCCACTCCGTGGTGACGGATTTCGGACGGGTGATGGGCAGTCCCAACGCCCGGTTCAACACCATCTGCGACACCATTCCCATGGCGCGACTGATACTGAACAGGACGGTGTAAAAACTGAACTCCGTCAGTCCGAAATGATACAACAGGGATCCGGAAGCCGCGTCCACATTGGGCCATGGATTCTTGGCTTTCCCCTGCTCTTTCAACACCGGCGGCACCACCTCGAACAGGTTCTTCACAATTTCAAAGACGGGATCATTTTCAATATTGGCTTTCCCAAAGTCTATGAACGCTGTATACCGGGGATCCGGACACCGCAAGACCGCATGACCATAACCGGGAATGACCCGTCCGCTGTTCAGGCGATCCCAAACGAATTGCCGTAACTCATCCTGAGTCGGGGCCCCTTCAAAGTGATCCCGGATTTCCAGGACGAATTTCAGACATTCCTGGTTCGCCAACCCGTGCAGGGGACCCGCAAGGCCGTTCAGCCCGGCGGAGACAGCATAATAGGGATCGGACAGCGCCGAGGCCACCGTCAATCCGGAAAAGGCGCTCACGTTTCCACCTTCATGATCGCAATGGAGCATGAGATAGAGTTGCATGAGTTTTTTCAGTTTTCCATCCGGATCCGGGAGACCCAGCATGTGGGCAAAATTGGCGCCCCAATCCAGGTTAGGATCGGCCGGGATTCGATCGCCTTTTTCAAACCGAAGCCGATACACGGCGGCGCCGATGGCGGGGAGTTTGGCCACCAATCGGAGACCGTCTTCCAAAATCGCCTTCCAATAGTCCTGTTTCTGGATACCTTCGTCATATCTGCGACGGAAAACACTTTCCTTTTCCATCACCAGAACGGCTGTATTAAACATGGCCATGGGATGGGAATCCTTGGGCATAGCTTCCAGGACATCCCAGACATACCCGGGAACATCACCATATTCATTTAACTGATTCTGTAAATCCTTCAGCGCTTCTTGGTCGGGTAGTTCGCCCGTGAGGAGTAAAAAGAAAACTTCCTCCGGTAAAATATCCGCAATTTCCAGTAGCGGTTTGCCACGAATAATGAGTCCGTGGTCGGGAGAGACTGAAGAGGTATCACAGGTCAAACCTTTCACACCACGCATTCCACCATAGGCTTGTTTGACCGTTACCTGACTCAGGATGGAGTCCCCCTTGGATTCCAGTAACTGCTTCACGTCATAGCGCCACTCAGGAATTTTGGTGGCCATGAGTTCCATTAGATTAGCCATTTGATATTCTCCTTCCTACGATAAACGACGGGCAGCCAATTCCTGTGCTTCCAGCACAGTAATAGCGGTCATGTTCACAATATCTTCCACGGTACTGGAGGCATATTGCAGAAGATTGACCGGCTGCCGGATTCCCATGAGAATGGGTCCGATGGCTGTCGCATTCGCCAGTTTAGATAATAATTTGTACGCAATATTTCCGGATGTGAGATCAGGAAATATGAGAACATTTGCTTCTTCTTGAAGATTAGAAAACGGGAAATGTTCTCGGAGCAGGTCCGTATCCACCGCCACATCGGCGTGCAATTCGCCGTCCACCTGAAGATCGGGATCCCGCTCTTTAATCAATTGAACCGCTTCCTTGACTTTTTGTGACAGCGGATGTTTCACACTCCCGAAATTGCTGAAACTCAGCAACGCCACCCGGGGCGTGATCCCGAATTTCCGGGCTTCCTCCGCCGTGAGGAGGGCGATTTCCGCCAGCGTTTCCGCATCGGGTTCGATATTGATGGTCACATCGGCCAAGAATTTCACCTTGTTTTTAAACGCCAGGATGAAACTACCCGCCACCCTGCGGATGCCTGGCTCCGTTTGCAAGATCTGCAAGGCGGGTCGAACCGTGTCGGCGTAGTGCTGGGCGATCCCGGATACCAACCCGTCGGCGTCGCCCATTTTGACCATCATGGAGCCGTAATAATTCGCTCTCCGCATTAAATTGACCGCGTGGCGACGGGTCATGCCCTTTCGCTGCCGGGCTTCATAGATGGTGTGGATGTATTCCTTTTTAGGCGCCATCCGGGCCGGGTCCAGGATCTCCACGTTCTCCAGGGTCACATTCAACCGCTCAGCTTCGGATCGAATAAACGCTTCATCGCCCAAAAGAATGGGACGGGCAATCCCTTCCGCCACGATCTGCTGACTGGCCCGAATAATCTTATCGCATTCGCCTTCGGGGAACACAATTTTCTTGGGGGCCTGCCGCGCCTTGTGAATGATGCGCATCATCAGGGCCCGGCTCCGCCCGAGGCGGGATTCCAGTTCATCCTTGTAGGCCTCAATGTCGATCGTCTTCCGGGCCACACCGGAATCCATGGCCGCTTTGGCCACGGCGGAAGCCACGTATGGCAAGACCCGCTGATCCAGCGGTTTGGGGATGATGTAATCCCGTCCGAACATGAGCGACGAGGTCGCATAGGCCTGTGTTACGCTGTCGGGCACATCCTGATGGGCCAGCTCTGCCAGGGCGCGGGTGGCGGCAATTTTCATCTCCGTATTAATCGCCCGGGCATGGACGTCCAAAGCGCCCCGGAAAATGAAAGGAAAGCCCAATACATTGTTCACCTGATTGGGTTTATCCGAACGTCCAGTAGCCATGATGACGTCGGAACGAGCGTCCATGGCGTCTTCATAGCTGATTTCCGGATCGGGGTTGGCCATGGCAAAAACAATGGGATTGTCCGCCATGGATTTCACCATCTCTTTACTGACCAAGCCACCCATGGATAATCCGATAAATACGTCGGCGCCGACCATGGCGTCGGCCAGGGTCCGGGCATCGGTTTTAACCATGAATTCCTTTTTGAATTCATTAATTCCGTCCGTCCGGCCCTCATAAATCGGTCCCCGGCTGTCACACATGATGATGTTTTCTTTCTTGAGACCGAAATTCTGGTAATGTCGGGCACAGGAAATTGCGGCCGCTCCTGCTCCACTGATGACCATCTTAATATCTTCCATCTTTTTCCCCGCCAGCTCCACCGCATTGATCAACGCTGCCGCAGAAATGATGGCCGTCCCGTGTTGATCATCGTGAAATACGGGAATGTCCATGGATTCCACCAGCCGGCGTTCGATTTCAAAACATTCCGGCGCCTTAATGTCTTCCAGGTTGATGCCGCCAAAGGTGGGTTCCATGAGCCGAACCGCATTGATAAACTCTTCCACATTGTCCGTATCCAATTCAATGTCGAACACGTCAATATCCGCAAACCGTTTAAACAGAACCCCTTTCCCTTCCATAACCGGCTTCCCGGCCAGGGGTCCAATATTTCCAAGGCCCAGAACAGCGGATCCATTGGTGACTACCGCCACCAAATTTCCCCGAGCCGTGTATAGATTGGCCGTCTCCGGCGCTTTGGCAATTTCACGGCAGGGCTCCGCCACTCCCGGTGTATACGCCAGAGATAAATCCCGCTGTGTCTCTGTGGGTTTAGTGTTTACAACTTCAATTTTCCCGGGACGTCCTTTGGAGTGATAGTCCAGGGCTTGCTGTTTTGTAATCATTGTATGTCCTCAAACATCTGTGTAAACAAGAGTGAATTGTCCTGAATTTACGTATCTTCGCCGTTCAATACCGAGAATATCCGTACTCTCATCCCCTTTACGGCAGAGCGTCTGCCATTTATTGGGATGCGGAAAAAGTCCCATGATTTATCCGTCCGGCGAACCCAGTATACTCCCAGGTGCCGGACCAGGTGTTGCCAGCGACGATACCTTTTAGAGAAACATTATTATCCATATACTCCGGATTTAATTCCAAAAATATTTCCAGGCCAGATTGATATCCCTGATACGTTCCGGTGCCCACTTGAGGGCCTATATTGGAATGCTGGCCCACTGGATCCAGTTTCCAATCGCCAGTAAGGGAATCGTTCGGTTGGGGTTGGAGTTCTATCCAGCCTGTAACAATTTGCGTACCTGTGGAATCATATCCAGTGTACGTCCATTGGGATGCGGGGGCATCGTTGCAGGCTTGAAACATCAGAAAGATCAGGGCAAGACCCAAAATAGATATTTTCGTCATGGAGCGTAATCGTAACCTGAAAACCAATGAATCCCCCGTTCAGGTTTTTATCTTGAAATGGATTGTTAATGCCTATGAATTTAAAGAACTTTTTACACAACCCGGTTCAGGATTTATCACCATTCCCCATCCTCGCCTTTAAAACCTCAACACCTCCATAACTTGAACACTTGAACACGTAACCACCTGAACACTTAAACACATAGACACTCACCAAGGACATCCTTAGAACTTTCTTCTACCGGACGTAACTTTGCCCCTGTTTTTCAACGACAAGGAGTGAGAATGCGACTGTATTCGTGGAATGTGAACGGAATTCGAGCCGCCGAGAAAAAAGGTTTTTTATCCTGGTTGGATGAAACGTCTCCGGACATTCTATGCCTTCAGGAAACCAAGGCTCGGAGAGATCAACTGCCGGCCAATCTTTTAGATGGGCATGGCTACCATACGTTTTGGCACTCGGCGGAACGGCCGGGATATAGCGGGGTGGCCACCTACTGCAAGGAAGAGCCCCTTTATGTTCAGGAGGGTTTAGGAATTGACCGGTTTGATCGGGAAGGTCGGGTTCTCATCACCGAACATCCGAATTTTTTGCTCTACAATATTTATTTTCCTAATGGCCAAAAGGATCAGGAACGCCTGGACTATAAACTGGATTTTTATGAGGAATTACTGATCATTTTGGATGAACAAGTGGAGTCGGGAATCAATGTGATCGTCACCGGGGATTGGAATACGGCCCACAAGGAAATCGATTTGGCCCGGCCCAAAGATAATGCCAAAACCTCCGGATTTTTACCGGAAGAACGGGCCCTCATCGATAAATATATTGAGCACGGCTATGTGGATACATTCCGATTGTTCCACCCGGAACCGGACCGGTATTCGTGGTGGACGTATCGTTTCGGCGCCCGGGCCCGGAATGTGGGTTGGCGCATTGATTATTTCTTTGTAAACGCCGGATTTATCGATCAGGTAATCGATGCGAATATTCATGAAGAGGTTATGGGCTCCGACCATTGCCCTGTATCGTTGGAGGTCGAGGATTGAGTAGGACAGTATATGGTCCCGAAAAATGGGACGAACGTTATGCCAATGACGATTATGTCTATGGCACGGATCCTCATACATTTCTGGTAACCTGCGCGCCACAATTAACCGGAAAAAAAGTACTGTGCATCGCCGACGGAGAAGGCCGAAATGGGGTCTGGCTCGCGCGTCAAGGATTTGAGGTTACGAGTATCGATTTTTCTGCCAAAGGACTGGAAAAAGCGCAAAAACTGGCGGATAAATATCACGTGAATTTGGAGTACATCCAGGCGGATGTCCTGGAATGGGAGTATCCCCAAGCCGCCTATGACACGATCGTCTCCATTTTTGCCCATTTCCCTCGGTCCGTTTATCCGGATCTGACTCGGAAATGGATTGAGGCGTTAAAACCGGGAGGACACTTGGTTTTAGTGGGATACGATCAAAGTCAATTGGGTCGGGGTACCGGCGGTCCCAAGTCGTCCGATCTTCTGCTGGATTTAAATTTGGTCCAGGATTGTTTTCGTGGTTTGAAATTTCATTATTTAGAGAAGGGGGAAGTGGAACAACAGGAAGGATTACTTCATCAAGGATATGCCATGATTATTCGGGCATTGATTCAAAAAGGAAAAGAGTCGGTATGATAACCAAAGCTGCACTGGCAAAAAACTGGCTTCGTCGTTACACCGGGTCACAACCCGATGAACTGGGTCGTTGGATATTATTAACCAATTTTCAGAATTACGTTGAAATGTTCGCCCAACGATTTGACGTTCCCGTCAAAGGTCAGGGCGGCCCCATGACCAGCGCCACCTCTCCCGACGGCCTGAGCATCATCAACTTTGGGATTGGCAGTTCCAATGCGGCCACGATCATGGATTTGCTCTCCGCCATCGAACCAAAAGGTGTCCTATTCCTGGGGAAATGCGGCGGTCTGAAACGCTCCACCGAAATTGGTCATTTCGTCCTGCCCATCGCCGCGATCCGTGGCGAAGGGACCAGCGATGACTATTTTCCCAAGGAAGTCCCCGCCATGCCCTCTTTTAAACTTCATAAACATGTGTCTCAAATTCTTTGTGAGCACAATCTGGAGTATCGCACCGGTGTCGTGTATACCACCAATCGACGGTTGTGGGAACATGATGAAGAATTTAGAAACTATTTACGGCGGATTCGGGCTATCGCCATCGATATGGAAACCGCCACCCTGTTTATCACGGGCTTTGCCAATGGAATTGCCCGGGGTGCGTTGCTCCTGGTTTCCGATCGTCCCATGTTTCCAGAAGGTGTAAAAACGGAAGAATCGGATCAATCCGTAACATCCAATTACGTCAATCTTCATCTGGAACTGGGCATAACCGCCATGTCCCGAATTGATGAAGAAGGGGAAGCCATCAAGCATTTTACATATTAAGGAACATTCTATTATATCAGCATTGGATCCGTCATAATCTCCAGAAGGGCCGTTCCTTTATAATCCAATACCCGGCCCATTGCCGATTCCAGTTCCGATCGATCTTTCACCTGGATTCCCAGAGCGCCACAGCTTTCCGCAAACTGGGCAAACTGGGGGTTATGGAGATCGGTAGCCCAGACATCTAATTCCGCTCCCCGCTGTTCCTTCGATATTTTTCCCAATTCACCATTATTCAAAAGGATCACTTTTATGTCCATTCCATATTTCACCGATGTAGTGAAATCGGCCATATATTGACCGAATCCTCCATCTCCGGCCACGGCAATTATATCCCGGTTTCCCTTGACAGCCGCCCAGGCACCCATGGCAGCCGGATAGGCGAAGCCAATGGACCCCAGATATCCGCTCATTAAAAAACTTTGACGGCGGCATTCAA
>CAZHTM010000074.1:0-7353 GCA_964535735.1 uncultured bacterium | reverse complement strand
TTTTTGTATAACAATAAGGATTGTCATGGCGAACGGAGTGAAGCCATCTCCTGACCGAGATAAATGATAGGAGATCACTTCGTCGCTTCGCTCCTCGTGGTGGCACTATTTTTTGTATAACAATAAGGATTGTCATGGCGAACGGAGTGAAGCCATCTCCTGACTTATACTTGTCTCTATGGCCGGGCCAAGGTTTCTATTGATGATAATGATATCATGGTGCCAAAAAAAATCTTGACAAGCGTCAGGTTTACACCTAGATTTGAACAGATGTTATTTCATTATGAACAAATGTTCACACACTAAATGGACCGGGATGAAACCATGATTCTGGTGGAAGCGGCACGGTTGTACTACGAACACAACCTGAGCCAACAAGCCATTGCCCAGCGGTTGAATATCTCCCGTCCTGGTGTCTCCCGCCTCCTGCAAAAAGCCCGGGACCGGGGCATTGTGCAGATTATAATTCACGATCCCGCGGCCCAGGGCACCCAACTGGAAGCCAGGCTTCGGGAGCGCTTTGGCCTCAAACGGGTACTGGTGGTGCCCTCCGATCCCGATTATCGTATCATCCAACGGCACCTGGGCCGGGCGGCCATTCGACTCCTGGATGAAATCGTTACTGACGATTCCATTTTAGGCGTCTCCTGGGGTACAACCCTCCAGGAAGTGGCCCGTCAGATTAAATCCCGGGATTTAAAGAATATGGTGGTGGTTCAACTCAATGGCGGTATTTCCCGGGCGGAATATGACACCCACGCCAGTGAAATTGCTCAAACGATCGGCGAACGGTATCACGCCATTCCCTATTTATTGCCCCTGCCGGCGATTGTGAGCGACCCGGATGTCAAAGCCGCCATTCTGTCCGATAAAAATATTGCCCGCACGCTGGATCTGGCGCGAAAGGCGTCGGTAGCGCTGTTCACCGTGGGGTCCTTCAGTCGGAATTCCGTCCTGGTGAAAGCGGATTATTTCGAACCCCAGGAAGTCCAGACCCTTTTGGATCAAGGCGCGGTAGGCGACATTTGCTCCCGTATCCTGGACCGGGAAGGCCGGATTTGTTCCGGAGAACTGGACTCCCGGACCATCGGTATTGAGCTGGATGAATTGAAACGGAAACCGTTTGCCGTGGCCGTGGCGGGAGGACCGGCCAAAGTGGACGCCATTCGGGCGGGACTTAAAGGGAAATGGTTTAATTCATTGATCACGGACGAAGTCACGGCCCGGACCTTACTGTCCGATACAGGAGACGACGCATGAGCCGAACCTTAACCATTGCTTTGGGAGCGGATCATGGGGGCGTGGAGCTGAAGGCTAACCTCATGAAACATCTTTCTCATTATACTCTTATCGATTGCGGGACATCGGATACGACGCCGGTGGATTATCCCGTGTTTGCCGCCAAGGTTGCCCGGAAGGTGGCCAACGGCGTAGCGGATTTTGGCATTATGATCGATGGAGCCGGCATTGGATCGGCCATGGCGGCCAATAAAATCCCCGGTGTTCGCGCGGCCCTGTGCTACGATGTGAGCACCGCACGCAACGCCCGGGAGCACAATGATGCCCGGGTCTTGACCCTGGGCGCCGGCCTGATCGGTCCGGCCCTGGCCCGGCAGATTGTGGATACGTTTTTAACCACCGAATGCACGGTGGAACGACATTTAAAGCGAGTGGCTATGATATCAGACCTTGAAACTCATCCGACAGAGGCGCCGGTCCTGGCTCCGGTGCCCAAAACATCTCCAGCACCTGCAACCCCGGAATTAACCGACGCGGACCTGAGTCGAATCGCGGATCAGGTGACGGCCCTGCTCCAGGGGCAGCTCACCGAATCCCATGTTCATGACGGCGATCACTGTAGCTCCGATATGGTCTGCCGCTGCGGTATTTGCGTCGATAAAGAACCGGACACGATTCGCCGGTTCATGGATTTTGGCGTGGAACGCATCGGGGTTCACAACGGTACGGGCTGTACCGACGTGCCGGAAGACATTGCCCGGTGTATTGATCATACCCTGTTAAAGCCGGACGCCACCGAAACCGATATTATTCGCATCTGTAAAGAAGCGCGGGAAAATCATTTCGCGTCCGTCTGTATCAGTCCCAGTTACGTGAAACTGGCGGCCCGGGAATTGGCCGGCTCGGATGTGGAGGTGTGCACCGTGATCGGCTTTCCTTCCGGAGCGCATACGCCGGAGATTAAGGCTATGGAAACTCGCCAGGCCATTCGGGAAGGGGCTCGGGAAATCGACATGGTGGTCAATATCGGCGCCCTGAAGAGCGGCAAGGATGATTTGGTGTATCGGGACATTCGTGCGGTAACCGAAGCCTGCGAAGACGGTGGGGCCATCTGCAAGGTCATTATCGAGGCCGCCCTCCTCACCGATGAAGAAAAGGTCCGGGCCTGCGAAGCCGCCCGGAAAGCACGAGCAAATTTTGTAAAAACCTCCACCGGTTTTGGTCCCGGCGGGGCCACGGTCGAGGATGTGGCGTTGATGAAATCCGTAGTGGCCCGGGATGGGATTGAAGTGAAAGCCGCCGGAGGGATTAAATCCTATGAAGACGCCAAAAAAATGGTTCAGGCGGGAGCCTCCCGGATCGGCGCCAGCGCCGGTATTGCCATCTTGAAACAGGCTCGGGAAGTCACCGTTTCGCAATAATGAAGGAGTAAGTATGGTCGATTTACGCGCTTATGTTTTCCTGGATAATCTGCAACCGCAGTATGCGGCCTTTTTGGGCACCGTGGCCAAAGGCTTTTTGCCCATCACGGGCATGGCGTCCCTCTATGTGGAAATTTCCCCTGGAATTGAAATCAATCGCATTACCGACATCGCCCTGAAATCCACGCGGGTCACGCCGGGAATGCAAATCGTGGAAAGGCTCTACGGCATGTTGGAAATTCACTCCGAATCCCAGGCCGACGTGCGCCAGGCGGGCCAGGCCATCCTGGATGCGTTGGGTTTGAAGGAGGAAGATCGCTGGAAGCCGAAAATCTATTCCAGTCAGGTGATCCGACGGGTGGATGACCACCAGACTCAGTTGATTAACCGCATGCGGCATGGCAACATGATTGTCCCCGGTGAAACTTTGTACGTGATGGAAGTCCAGCCCGCCGCCTACGCCGCCCTGGCGGCCAACGAGGCGGAAAAAGCCGCCGAAATCAATATTCTGGAGGTGCGGTCCTTCGGTAGTTTCGGACGGATCTATCTGGGGGGCGAAGAACGAAATATCGATGTGGGCTGGCAGGCTGCCGTCGCCGCCATCGAAGATGTAACGGGACAGGAAAAGTCCTGAAAATGAATTTAATGAAATCCTAACCGATTGGAGGAATCCCATGGCAGAAGCACTTGGAATGATAGAAACCCGCTGTTTTCCGGCCGTCGTTGAAGCGGCGGACGCAATGGTTAAAGCAGCCAAAGTTGAATTAGTCGCCTATGAAAAAACCGGTGGTGGTCATGTCACCGCCATTATTCGGGGGGATGTGGCCGCCGTGAAGGCCGCCTGCGACGCGGGCCGCGCCGGCGCATCCCGGGTCGGTGAAATCGTGGCCGTTCATGTGATCGCTCGTCCCCATACCAATGTGGACGCGGTGATGCCCATTAATCGTCCCGAAAAATCCAAGAAATAAGCCGAATGATTCTGGCAAAAGTGGTGGGTACGCTGGTAGCCACCCAAAAGGAACCCAGCCTGGAGGGGCTCAAATTCCTGGTTCTCCAACCGGTTGATCTGGACGGAAAAGTCGGCGGTGGCGCGGTCGTCGCCGCCGACGCCGTCAATGCCGGAGTTGGAGAGATGGTGTTGTACGCCACCGGCAGTTCCGCCCGGCAGACGGTAAAAACGGATAAGCGACCCTGCGACGCGGTGGTCATGGCCATCGTGGACAATTGGGAAGTGGACGGAACATTGAAATACAAGAAGGGACGGGATGATTAATTCCTATCTAGCTGAACTCATCCCATGCAAAAGGAGGGGAATATGGCCTCGTTAACTGAAGCTCAGGTGAATCAAATCGCCGCTCGTGTTGCGGCCAATCTGAACTGGCGGCCCAAGGATCAGCCATCACCGATCCATTCCCCGGCCTCCCTGACTCCCGCGTCCACGACATCTCAAGGAAAAGGAACGTTTCTCACGGTAGATTTAGCGGTCAATGCCGCCGCCAAAGCCTTTGCCCAATTATCGGCAATGACCCTGGCAAAGCGGAAAGACATCATTGACCGCATCCGGAACAAGATGCGGGAACACGCGGAAGACCTGGCGCGACGAGCCTATGAAGAAACCGGTCTTGGCCGGGTGGATGATAAAATCCTGAAAAATAAACTGGTGATTGAAAAGACGCCGGGACCGGAATTTATTCAGCCCAAAGTCACCACCGGTGATCGGGGCCTGACGTTGATGGAATACGCGCCCTACGGCGTCATCGGCGCCATTACGCCGTGTACCAATCCCACCTCCACCATTATCTGCAACACGATCGGTATGTTGGCGGCGGGGAATGCGGTGGTGTTCAATGTCCATCCCACGGCGAAAAAGGTGAGCGTCTATACGGTGGAGCTCATCAATGAAGCCATTCTGGAGGCAGGCGGGCCCCTGAATCTTGTCTCCACGGTCAGCGAACCCACGATTGAAAGCGCCCAGGAATTGATGCGTCATCCTGGAGTCCGTTTGCTGGTAGTGACCGGGGGAGCGGCAGTAGTGAAAGCCGCCATGACCAGTGGAAAACGGGCCATCTGCGCCGGACCGGGAAATCCCCCGGTGGTGGTGGATGAAACGGCGGATATTGAGAACGCCGCCAAATCCATTGTCCGGGGCGCCTCCACCGACAACAACATGGTTTGTGTCCTGGAGAAGGAAATTTTTGTGGTGGAGTCGGTGGCCTACAACTTGATTGCAGCTTTGACCCGTCATTCGGCGGTTGTGCTGAAAGAACACCAGGTGGCCGAACTGGAACGAGTGATCTTCACCAAAGATAACGGGCCCCGGCGCCCGGCGGTGATGAATAAAGAGCTCATCGGCCAAAGCGTGCAAACCATTCTGGGTAAAATCGGCATTCAGGTCGGGGACGATATTCGGTTGGCGATCGCGCCGGTTTCAGAAAATCACCCGCTGGTCTGGACCGAACAAATGATGCCTGTGATTCCGTTGGTAACGGTCCCCACGGCTGATCAAGCCATTGATCTGGCCAAGGAGGCGGAGCATGGATTTGGCCATACGGCGGTGATGCATTCCCGTAATCTGGACAACCTCAGTCGAATGGCCCGGGAAATGAATTGCAGTATTTTTGTGAAAAACGGTCCCTCGCTGGCGGGCCTGGGATTTGGCGGAGAAGGCTATTGTTCCTTTTCCATTGCCAGTCCCACCGGGGAAGGATTGACCAATCCAATAAGCTTTTCCCGGGAACGACGCTGTGTGCTGGTGGACCATTTCAGGATTGTTTGAAGAAGTGAAGCGGGACCGGGAGTAAAAAGTGGAAAGTAAAAAAGTGGAAAGTGGAAAGTGAAAGGAGAAGAATGGAGACCGGTAGCCGGAGACCATCAACACGTGGTTTCGATACTCGAATTTGGGAGTTTGTGCAATCTTCAATTTTCAGTTCTCCGTATTCTCTATGGTTTAAAAAAGGTTTAAGGTTCAAGGGTGAAGCTTCAAATAACAAGGATTACGGTTTGCCCGGAGTAATACAAAACTTTGTCACCCTGAGCTTGTCGAAGGGCGACTTAAAGGATCACCGATGACAGATATTCAACCTCCTAAAAAAGAATCATCCTATCCGGCGATTGCCTTACTGGAATTTGCTTCCATCACGGGGGGTCTTCGGAGCGCTGACGCCATGATTAAAAAAGCGCCCATAACGGTGATGAAGTCGGGGACGGTACATAACGGAAAATATTTGGTGCTGATTGGGGGAACGGTGGCCTCAGTAGAGGAAGCCTACCAGGAAGGGAGCACCGTGGGTCATGATCAATTGGTAGATCGGGTGTGCCTGCCCCAGGTGAACCCTCAGGTGCGGGACGGTATTCTGGGAGCGAAACAAGCTTGCCCCGGCCCGGCCCTGGGCATCCTGGAAACCAGTACCGTGGCCGCCTGTATTCGGGCCGCTGACCCTGCCGTAAAAGGAACGGATGTGATGCTCACAGAAATCCGCCTGGCGGACGATTTGGGAGGAAAAGCCTTCGCCCTTTTTACCGGGGAGCTTTACGAAGTGGAGTCCGCTCTGGAGATTGCCCGCGCTACCGACCCGCAAGGTCAGTTTGTGATCCAGGATTCCCTGATTCCCAATCTTCACCCGGAAATGGCGGATCAGGTCACCACGTCTTCCTGGTTTTCCCGGTTGCCACTGACCAAACTTCAGGACGGAGAACTCTAGATGAAATTGGGACGGGTGATTGGGACCGTAACCCCGGCAGTTGTCTATGCGGGACTGGAGGGGACGCCGTTGCTGTTGATTCAGGGATTGGATAAACATCGCGAGCCGGAAGGAAAACCCTTTGTGGCAGCGGATACAACCCGCATGGCCGGTCCCGGGGAATTGATTTATTATGAAAGCAGTCGCGAGGCGGCCCTGGCCATGGATCCCTGGTTCGTTCCCGTGGATGCGGCGATCATCGGGATTGTGGACGATCTCCGGTTGCTGGAGGAGGACCAGGCATGATTATCGGTCGCATCAGCGGATCCATCAATTCCACCATCAATCATCCGTTTTACGATAACCGGCGGCTTCTGGTGGTGGATAAACTGGATGAACAGGGTGAGCCCACCGGGGATTATTTAATTGCCGTGGATTGGGTGGGCTCCGGCGCCGGTGAAACGGTGCTGGTGATTGATGAAGGAAACTCCGCCCGACAGATTGTGGGCGATTCCACCGCGCCTATCCGTTCCATCATTGTGGGTGTGGTGGATGACGTGACCCTGTCTACGGGATAGAAGGGTAATGTGTTCAAGTGTTCAGGTGTTTAGGTGCCGTAGTAATGGAAACAGGACACAGGACACAGGACGCAGGAGACAGGGGGAAAAGTTGAAAGTGAAAAGTGAAAAGTTGAACGGGGAGGCAGGAAACTGGATACAGCGTAATCTCTTTTGATCTTCGATTTTCGACTTTTAACTCTTCCGTCACACTTTACTCATTACGCATTACGTTTTCGACTTTCAGTCCAATACAAAATCTATCATCCAATGCTTATCAGCCTTCCGCGTGAAAGCATACCGTCAGAGATGATATATTTATAGCAATTACGTTTCTATGCATCCATGGAGTACCGTAGGGACGACTCATTTCTTCGTTCCAAGGCCGAGCCTTGGAACGAGGGGAAAAAGTGTAGTAGATAGAATCAGTAAAGTAACTATAACATGTTTATAATA
>CAZHTM010000073.1:3394-7446 GCA_964535735.1 uncultured bacterium | reverse complement strand
TATTTCCCGTAATCCTCAGGAATATTGTGCGCGATTTTGGCTAACCGTTCTTTATAGACAAACGGTTGATAGGAAGGACTTTCTTCATTATGGCATTTTTTACATGTCGCTTCGTCAGGAACAATCAAGCCGGTACCTTCAGCTTCCACTGTTCCAGCGTAAATACCTTCCATAACTTTTTTTGACTTATATTTGCTACCGGGTCCGTGACAAGCTTCACAGGTAACACTTTGTAATCCTTTCATGCGCTTGACAGCTTTTTTTCCTGCCTTGTCTTCCGGATCCGGATTCCAAAAGGCTGCGTCTTTCACCTCGTACCCGCCAGCGCCAAATCCCGTGGTATGGCATTTCAAACATTCCGGAGCTTCCCAAGCATTGGTTTTTATCCCTTGCTCCTTAACGATTTTTTCTGCAGCTTCGGATTTCAGTGTTTCAAACGCTTTTGCATGGGCGGATTCACTCCAAACTTTATATTGAGCACCACTCTTCGCTTTGTTGTGGCACATTTTGCATTTATATACACCCACATACTCAAAATCTTGAGCCACTAAAAATCCCGCTGACATGAGTATCAGCATGATTATTTGTCGCATTGTTTCCTCCTTAAATGAACCAGGAAATTTTAACAGGATTTCCTTGTCCTAATATTAATCATTTCCGTTTATGGATAAAAAGGAATCTTTAAAAATCAGGGGGCGATTTGCCCGTTGTGGCAGGTGCTACATTCAATAAGAATTTTTTCCCCGGAATTGCCTTCACTCCGAGTGTGGCAATTGGTGCAGTAAATACCTACTGAATTCTTTCCCCTATTTAGTGAGGGAGAAGCATGATAATAGTCATGACAAGATTCGCATCGCTGATCCAATAAAAATGCTGTTCCGTGAAAAGCCTGCTGGTCTTCAATAGAGGCACTACTGTCGGGAGGAGTTCCAACCCAGGTTTCAAATACCGGATGTCCGCTGGGACCGCTTTCATGGCATTGATAGCAGGACACGCCCGCCTCGCCCCCAAAATAGTCGGTAGGATCATCGGGATTCCCATGACACTCACGGCAGCCTTCAATCCCCGATTGGGCAATTTTAGCCATGTGAGAATAATCAGAGGAGGAATCCAACCAGCTTTGGGGATGAATATGGGGATCGCGGACTTCCGTGCACCCAATGAGCATAAATAGTAATCCTAAAGCAAGAAATATTCTCATATCTGATTATTCCTCGTGACACCTGAAACAGGTAGCATCTTGATCCAAAAGATGACAAACTTGACAGATTTCCGGTGAGTCCATCGCCGCCTCACCATGATGTCCTCCATCTCCCGAGATTTCATTCACCCAACTGGGAAAACTATGATCGAGAGGCATGATCAACCGCTGTCGATGACAGGTGTAGCAAGTTTGTTCCACATCGTGACAAGATCCACAGTCCGTTACCCCTGTTCGGGCCTCGAATCCATGGCGCTGGATATAATCACCCTGGTGGATCTTCTGTTCAAAAGGTTGTAATTGGTGGCACTGATCGCAAGACTCGGGTGTATGACATACCTGACACCGCTCCTGACTGGCCAGATTCATTCCCAGCCCATGATTTTGTCGCCAGTCCAGCGTGTGGAATTCCGGTTTTTTTTGCTGATGGCAACCCCGACAATCATCTAATGTCCAGAGTTTCCCCGGCTGTTCGCCATTATCGTCAAGAATATACTCGTGACACGTTAAACAATCCGGTATCCGTGCTAAATGATATTGATGAGAAAAATCCTGGGTGTACGGCGGTCGACTTGCTTCTAAGGGCAGAGGATCATCCGGATTCGTATGGCAAACGGAACAATCATCCTCTGTATCGTGACAATCACTACAGGTTTCCATGGTAGGCAACAGAGATTGATTCAACACAGATTCTGACTCATTTGCATTTTCATGGCAGGTGAGGCATTCGATTTCTGCGTCCTGAACATGAAAATCATGCGGAAATGGAATTTGATCCGATTCCTGGGCCCATATCAATGATAGGGCCATGAGGATACTCAAATTAAATCGATACATGAATGGTTATTCCTCCCCGGCTATCCACTTTATAAAATGGATTTTGGGCAAACCGGCCGAAAAATATGAATTGAATTCCCGAACGTGGCTCCCACAGGACACGACCCGTCAACGCTGATGACGGACTAGGTTCTTCCACCTCACCATAGCCAACATAATGAATGCCGGCAGTCATATCTGCGGTCAAATTATGGAATAGAGATTTACGATAACCCAGGGTCCACCCTAAAAGTGTAGACTGATCCCGTTTTCCTGCAATCATGGAGGCCACCAGACCCTGTTTTTCAATACTGCTTATCCACAAGAGTGTAAGATCATTTTGGAATCGATAAGACCACTGATTCCAGGTTTGCACTTGTCCTCGTTGTCGTCTGACTTCCAGAAATGCCGTGGGTGCAATGTGAACAGGTTCATCTGTCCAGGGGTAAACATCCCCAGTAACATATCGTTTTTGGCGAAATCCAAAGGCCCAGGATCTAGGTCCAATGTTTTTCGAAAACCGAGCTCGTAAATGATTAATATGGTTTTCTGTTAAATCATAACTCAGCGCTTGTCCGTAATTCCATCCGAAGAGTTTCCATTGGTAGGTAACTCCGGCAAAGGACCGCTGAGTTTGTCCCAGATATTCACTCCACATGGACACTTCAAGGCTTCGTCCCCAAGACCCTTTGGCCCAGGATACAGCCCATTCAGGATAATCCGTAAAAGCGGTATCGCTAAAATCGGTTACGGCTTTCACTCCGGCTAATACTCTCACTCGTCCCAAATGCTGGGATTTCAGAAGGATTTCACCTCCGTCCACCCGAAGATTTCGTAAAGCGTTCCACTGGGCAATACGCCCTACAGTCAATCGCGTGGAACCGAATTGTTGCCGCCAATAAAACTGATGAACTCGAAACGGATTTCGCCAATATTGGTTTTCCGCTCCGTATTCAAGGGATGTAAACAGTTCACCATCGGCGCCCAAGGATTGACGTAAGACCAACAGACTTCGCCAGGAAACCGTTTCATCCGATTCTAATAAATGCAACCGGGGGGTCACCATCGATGTGGACCATTGAATAGTTGGTCCGGTGCCAAAAACAAAAGAAAAAAGAATTAAAAGTCCAGAAGATAAATATCCAAATTGTTGAAATAATGATTTCCGGTTTGAACTGGTGTATGACTTCATACGTTAAAAACTTTCATGACACGTGGAACCGCAATTTACATCTTCTACGATGACGGAATCATTAGCCACCTCTTCAGAGGCATAATTTTCCTGAATGTATGATCGAATCAAGTACAATTGTTTATTTACAGGATCTCCAAAGGAATAATTCGCATGATAATGGCAATTATCCGAACAGGCCGCGCCACCGGTGGTATCGGTACGCGCCGTCCACCGGCTAATCGTATGTGGACTCGCGTGATTCCACGTCGGTCGACTGTTAAATTGGTCTAATGTGGCCCATCCCCACGGCTCGTAACTGTCCGGCAATATGGGAACATGACGAAGGGTCACCCATTTGACCTCCGGTTTTAACTCCTTATCCGGATTTAATCCCAGTTTGAGACTGGAATCACTGGTGAAAAATCCATCGGTTTTCCATTCACCAGCCGTATGACATCCGGAACAACTGGTGTACGATTGGGCATGGCATACCTGGCAATCAAAGGAATTGGTATAGGATGATCCATCTGGCCAATGGGTTTGATGATATACGTTGGTAGAATCGTCATTAATATGACAGTCTGTGCACCGTGTAAGGCCCTCCCAATTATACATGGACTTTGCCTCTGATGCATCTGCGTGGAAATCCTCCGTGTGGCAATCCAGACAATTCTTGTTTTGATGAACATCCGGGGCATTCCCATGCAGGGATCCTGAAATTTCCGTAACAACACGCTGTTGATGACAGACTTCGCAGGTTTTCTCCTCATCGGGTCGGGAGGCAAACCGATGGGAATCCAGGAGGCCGCCTCCTACGACAGTGGGACGACTTAAATGGCACTGTCCGCAAGTGGCATGGCA
>CAZHTM010000073.1:0-3294 GCA_964535735.1 uncultured bacterium | reverse complement strand
TGGTATGACACCCTTCGCAGGTTTGTGGATCCAGCACAGGTTGAAAGGTTTGTTTAGGGGAACATCCTTCAAAAATAAGGAAGGTAAACATCCCCACAACCCATAACGATTTTAGGATGTTACGCCGCACAGTTTGCATTTTCCAACACCGGCTTCTTAACGCATCGAGTAGCATTGCTGTCTTTTCCCTATGACAATTGAGTTATAAAAGACGCCAGAAACTAAAAAGTAGCTATCAGGTTGTCAATAAATATGACATACTCATCTTCTTTTATGATTCTTTTTGCACAACCATAACCGGACAAGCAACATGATTGACGATCCCTTCATCGATTGAATCCATAAAATGCTCTTTAAAGTAAGACATGCGTTGATGTCCAAGGATGAGTAAATCAGCATTTGAGCTGACATCTTTTAAAGCTTTAGGTATGGATTCGGAGGTTAGAATTCTCACCTCCAGACGATGGGCAATTTCTTCATGTCCTGCTTTACGGAAACAATCACGAATCATTTCCTCCGTCACCAATTCACCCGGACTGTCCATCATCATGGACGGGCTGCCAGCGTGGGGATCGTTGACATGAACGGCGATCAAGTGTGCCCCAAACGAATTAGTCAGGCGAACGGCTTCATCGATGAGTCGGGTTTCGTCGCCTCGCATGGATAAACCAACAATTATCGTTTTGTATGGCATAGATATCTCCTGTTATTTGGAGTTTAATAAAGAAAATAACCGGTAAAAAAACGATTCCTTTTTCCGGTAATACCGATTCAGCAGTTCCTGCTCATGAGGCTCCAGCAACTCAATGATTTCACCCCATTCCAGGTAGCCCCCGATATTCCGATCGTCGATAAAAATATCTGCATTGATTTTCCGACTGGCGCTTTTCGGGTCAAAGACCTCATCTGGATGACTGTTATTTACAGCATAAAATTCCAACCCCCGTTCACGACAAAATTCTACCGCTTCGTCCAATTTTTTTCCGTGGCGGAAGGTCCATAAAATCAATTTATGCTGTTTTTTTTGCAGCATTTTTAACGTTTCGATAGCGAACAATTTTTCTTTCCCAATCTCGGGAAATTTGTTTTCTACGATGGTGCCATCAAAATCGACAGCAATGGTTTTGGGACGAGGTGGCACAGTTAACTTCCTGGTTAGATTTCCAATAATGATTGAATGACTCCTGACGTGGTTGCGTTCACGCTTATCCCTTGCTCACTTAGGTCGGTGGTTGGTTCGAATCGTTTGATTGATTCGGAAGTTTACGGCGAACCAAGTAGGGAATTTTTATCATATCGCAGATATTCTTATAATTTTCAGGAACAGTAACCAGAATGACCTTATCCCGAGGCTTCAAGACCGTGTCACCGTTGGGAATAATGGGGACGCCGTTACGGATGACCACGATCAAGCGTACATCCTGACCGGCCAACGGCGTTTCTTTTAAAGGTTTATTAACCAATTCAGGCTTATTGCGGACGTAACCCAGATAGAAATATTGCCCCGATTCCTGAAGCTTAATGGGTGTGCGCCATTTCAGAATATCGCTCAAGGAAAGACTGAAGGGAACCTCACCGCGATAAAACCGAAGTTGATTAGATTTCAGCATATACAATGTTCGCGCAATATATTCATCCTGATGAACGGGTGACTCGCTCCGATCTTTCACCTGGGCTTCATAAAGAGTGGGATATTTCTTTTCATAGGTCAGCGTCGTCTGGACTATGTAACTCACCGCAACGGCGATCATGGTGGGCACAATTAACTGGTAACCGCCGGTCATTTCCAAGGCCATCATTAATGCTGCGATGGGCACCCGGGCTGCGCTGGCAAACAGAGCGGCCATTCCCACCACACCGAAGACTTGTATATTCAGATCCAGCCCTGGAAGAATCCTGTTCATGATCGTTGCCAGAGCCAAGCCAATCATGGTGCCTACATACAGGCTGGGCGCGAACACACCTCCGGACCCGCCGGACCCAATAGTCACGGACATGGCTACCGCTTTAAATACAATCAGAAGAAAAATGGTGGTCAACGCAAACTGACCGTTAAAAGCCATTTGGACCCAACCATATCCCCCGCCCAGCACTTGCGGTAAAAACATGGCGATCAGTCCCAAAATCAGACCGCCAAGGGCAGGACGGAAAACTCGGGGAAGTGATAACCCGGAAAACCAATCCCTGATCCTGTAAAACATCGTGGGAAAATAAGCGCCAGCGATTCCGGAGAGAATTCCTAGCAGGACAAACCAAACCAACGTACTCGGTTCATGAAAACGCAGGTCGGGTGAAATATGAAAGATGGGTTTCCACCCCAGGAAAATACCGTTCACGGCATAGGCAGTCACTGCGGCAATAATTGTATAAATCAACATGCGTGCCTCAAATTCCATAGCGGAGTACAGAATCTCAATCGCAAAGATGGCGGTTCCAAACGGCGAGCGGAACATGGCTGATAAGCCAGCGGCCATGCCCGCCAGAATGATCATTCTCCGATCACGGTCGCTCAACCGGAAAAACCCCGCCAGGATACTGCCGATACCGGCCGTAATTTGAGCCGTCGGTCCTTCCCTTCCCGCCGAACCACCGGACCCGATGGTAATGGCTGCGGAGATCATCTTTACAAACGGAACCCGTGCACGAATACGACCTCCGTGTTTATGGTAGGCATCGACTACGGCATCGGTACCATGCCCTTCTGTTTCAGGAGCAAAACGATAGACCAACCATCCGGACAACAGTGCCCCCAAAGTCGTGGACACAGGGATTAAAAATCGCCAATTATGACCTTTGGATGCTTCGCTAACTACGCCGGAATCCAGGATATTTGGAGGCGTATAATGAGCAATATGTACTAAAAATACAGAATTAAAGAAATCCGTTAAATACGTAAACGACAGTGAGGCGGCGGCTCCAACTAATCCCACCAAGATGCTGAAACCTACCATCCGGGTATCATGCAACTCGAGGATCTTCGAAAAAAACCGATTAATCGTTGGGTGTCTTTCCATCTGAATAATGCCAAATTAAAGCACTAAATTTACACAGATCATTGGGATCGTCGGTAATTTTTATCGACCCGGTTCCACTTTCTCCCACATCTGTCACAACTGTCCAAAACGTTTTAGAATCCATATATTTTTACACCTGATTCCGACGATCTTGGACCGGTTTAAACATTTAGCCTAAAAACAAATCCCAGGACAATTACAAAAAATTCATTTGCGTATCAAACCCAGTAGTGTCCGGTAAAAGTTTTAAAATAGGTCTGGAACTCCTCAAAATTGGGAT
>CAZHTM010000072.1:0-7516 GCA_964535735.1 uncultured bacterium | reverse complement strand
GTTTACGGCGTGGACTACCAGGGTATCTAATCCTGTTTGCTCCCCACGCTTTCGTACTTCAGCGTCAGTTTTAGGCCAGAAAGCTGCCTTCGCCTTTGGTGTTCCTCCTGATATCTACGCATGTCACCGCTACACCAGGAATTCCACTTTCCTCTCCCATACTCTATCCTGGTAGTTTTGTTCGCAGGTTACCGGTTGAGCCGGTGGATTTAACGAACAACTTTCCAAGACGCCTACGGACCCTTTACGCCCAGTAATTCCGGACAACGCTAGCACCCCTCGTATTACCGCGGCTGCTGGCACGAAGTTAGCCGGTGCTTTCTTGTGAGGTACCGTCAGGCTCGAACCCTATTCGAATCCGAGTTGTTCTTCCCTCACGACAGACCTTTACACTCCTAGAAGCTTCATCGGTCACGCGGCGTTGCTGCGTCAGGCTTTCGCCCATTGCGCAAAATTCCCCACTGCTGCCTCCCGTAGGAGTCTGGGCCGTATCTCAATCCCAGTGTGGCTGATCATCCTCTCAGACCAGCTACCGATCTTCGCCTTGGTAAGCCATTACCCTACCAACTAGCTAATCGGACGCAGGCCCATCCCGAAGCACGAGCCGAAGCCCGCTTTAACAACATATTCCGAAGAATCCGCTGCATTATTCGGTTTTAGCCCCGCTTTCGCGGAGTTATCCCAATCTCCGGGGCAGGTTACCTACGTGTTACTCACCCGTTCGCCAGTTTACTCGTACCCCGAAGGATACTTTCTCCTTGACTTGCATGTGTTAAGCACGCCGCCAGCGTTCGTCCTGAGCCAGGATCAAACTCTCCATTGTATGGTGTTTATACCTTGTGTCGAGTTTGATTGATTGACGTTTCAAGACCTACGCATACCAAATTTTCAAAAAGCAATTGTCTGCTGCTTATAAAGCCTGCAAACTTATGGATCAAATCCATCCCGAGTCAATATCTATTAGAAATTTTTCTATTTATTTTTATCCAATTCCGGCTCGGGAAAATCCAGGAATTGTTTTAACGGGTAGGAATTTATCCACTCCTTTACATACCGATCCACCGCTTGTTGATTTACATCCCCTACCACAGAAACCGCATTCCAGATACTGGTCAAATACACCAACGTTGCAATTCCCACTGGACCCACCCAGTATTTTCGTCCAGACGTCGTCACATTTAGAGTATGCGGGTAATGATCGCGAGTTACAGAAAATGGATTGCCATTCTTCAGGAATTTAGCTTCAGGTAAAATATCCTGAATGGGTTGAACAACTGGAATCCCGAATTGTCCTGATGTGACTTGTGGTATTATCCATAAAGCAATTGTACTGGTTGCCAAAACTCCGGCGCCTGATACCCAATCATCGATATACGCTTTACCCCCACCGGGAATTAACGCAGAGAAAAAACTGATCATTCGTTTCTTTCTGGGGACGACTTGTACACTATCTATTAAGTGTATAATGGGATCAATGCGTTCAATGTAATAGGAATCATCCAATACTTCCTCGGCGGTAAGAAAAGCAATCCGCGCATTGCTATAATCGCCTGTTGCCAAATCCGTATATCCCAAGGTTAGCAAATGGTACGGATCACGACTTCCCTGTAATCTGTCCTTGAGATCATTGTAATCCGCCAAACGATATTGGAGGTAGAGATCATGATACTGAGCCGCCTGAAATTCAACGGTATTGGAATCAAGACGGGACAACAAATCCTGGTAATATTGACGTGCCACGACCCACTTGCCCGTTTCTTCCAGGGAACGTCCCAGTTTATAATAAATTACATTTTCCATGCGATCGCCGGGAAAACGGTATAAAAACTGATATAAACTCACAACAGCCCGATCATAATATCCTGCATTATATAAAAAATTGCAGAAATTCAGAAGTTCACCGCGCTGGAATTGGGTATAATCTTTCCATTCTTCTTTTATTTCATCCAAAGAATGGTACACATCCTGGCCGTTGATCAGACCAATCAGGAGTCCAAAGAGGATGGTTTTCAGAGCAATCCGCATCTATAAAAATATTCCTCTACCCTTCGAAAAAGATAGAGGAATATAATGGTATTCCAGAAAGAACGGGATGACTATCGCAAAAGGACCATCTTTTTACGAAACGCTTTGGCGTTGATTTTCAACTCATAAAAATATACCCCGGTGGATACATTCTCGCCGCTGCTGGACTTACCATTCCATTGATAATGATAATATCCCGGTCCTAACTGCTCATTAACCAATACCGTAACTTTTTCACCTAACAAGTTATAAATAACGAGAGATGTTTGGCCTGCTTCCGGCAGTCCAAAAGATATACGGGTGGTTGGGTTAAAGGGATTGGGATAATTCTGAGATAAACTGAATTCTGTAGGAATTCCCAGCGAATTATCCACACCGAGAGTGGGAACTACCAATGCGGCAATATGGTTGGAATCGGGATAGCTGCACACCACATTCATGATGGCATTCTGAAAACTGGTGCCTGGAACATTGGAAAGTCCAATCGCAAAATGAATCGTGTCTGGTAGATTAGCCACACCCCCGGGAACGCCATAAGTCAGATGAAACAAATCACCCTCTACCCCATCACCACTGGTTTGGGCTTTTGATCGGGAATAGGCCAGTACTTTCACGTGGTCATCGATTTCATTGGCCATAATTTCCATATCCGCAGGATTACCGGCAGGGTCAAGTGTATTTTCAAATTTATCGCCTTTTCCGATGGAACCATATCCACTATAAATCAGCAAACCCTGGGAATCATTGTATATATTGACTTCAATTCCCCGAATCGGTTCGTTATCAACACCACGTACCGTTAATGTTAAGGTATTTTCCGTGACAGATAATGCGGGATCAAAATCCAGACATGCACACAAACCTGTAACAATTTCTTGTCCATAAGTAGGATTTGGTGAACCATCCGGAAGGAAGATACGCTTATCAACGTGGATGGCATTGTCTGTTGGACAATCAATGGCCCAAACAACTGCCAGAGAAAGGAATGTAAGTAAAAAAGATTTTAAGGCATTTGGTCTCATTGTTGATTGACTCCCTTTTATTTCGCGGCATCCCGATCATTATATTGGGAATTGAAAATTAGGAATTAATTCCTTGAATCCCAACGCTAAAGACAAAAAACGGGGCTCCATTTGGAGCCCCGTCATACAAACTATTTTAAAAGCATCATCTTTCGCATTTGAGTGAATCCATTCGCTTCCATACGGTATAGATAAATACCATTTGGAACCGCATGACCCAACGCATCACGGCCATTCCAACTCACCGAATATTCCTTCGGCGTTTGTACCTGATTTACCAGGGTCACAACTTCCTGACCTAACAGGTCATAAATACGTATATTGACTCGTCCTTCACGTGCAACCTGATAAACAATATTAGTGGATGGGTTAAATGGATTGGGGTAGGCCGGTTTTAAAGCATACTGGTCCGGAATCAAATCCACTTTTCCAGTGCCTACAACTTCCAAATCTACCCATCCGGCATAAACCCGGTTTTTATAGTCGGGTCCATCAGAATCACCGGTTGTACTACCATAGAGCCAATCGGGCATCTGGTAACAAAGGTATACCCTACTGTTTGTAGCACCACTGGCCGCTGCATGGGCACTGATTTCTTCCGGGCTGTCATCATCATTCGGATCGGGATCCGGAGTGTCGGTAACATTCAGTGGGGTTTCCCAGGTCACACCCCCGTCAGTGGAACGAATCACAAAAACATCCTCACTCCATTCAGGATAAGAGTAGGAGTCATCACACGTATCAGCAGGTGTTCCATTATCATCTACCAATACAGGGGTGCCGGGTACTACCATACTGGAGACCACATACATGACATCATCATTTTCTTCGCTAATCGCCAGAGATGGGAATGTGACCTGCCAGTAAGAGTTACCACCGGGCGTATTCCACATCCACGAATTCTGAGTACTAACAACAAAGGAAAAATTCCACCCCGTGGGTGTATTGATTTGACCCGGATTGGCAAGATAATCTTTATCAATCCAGAAATGATAGAACCCATTTGCCGGTGAAATCCCGGGATAGACAAAGCCGCCACCTGAAGGCAATAGTCCCAAAATAAAATGGGGATTTCCCTGGCTATCCACCCGCATATCAAAATCGTAGGTGGCAAAGAGTTCATCGAAATTATAGGTTGTATCGCTACAGGCATCATACCATGTAGATGGAAAAGCGCCACTGGCCAGCATGAAATTCAGGACAATATCCGGGAGATAGTAATAATTAGATCCATTCTGTCCACCACTCCATGTCTCGCCATAGTCAGTAGTTTGTTTAAACGCAATGGTGTGACGATTGGAATAGGGACTTTGGCCCTGATCGCCTCCCAGGAAATACGTCGTAACCGCCACATAACCAATACCATCATCATTGATATCTAAAACAGGACTGGAGGTATAACTTCCACTCTCATCACCTCCTACCATATCATTCACCACATCAATGACCGTGATTTCGCTTCCAAAGACAACATACCCATCTTGATAGGCTTCGGAGTGGAAAGCATAGGAATTGGCCCGCGTCCAGTCCGCATAGACCACATTGAAATAATCCATGGAATTTACTGCGTCAAAGGAATGGTCCGGAGAACCAACCCATAAATCTTTGGAATCGGCCCAGGTGATATCAACATCGGTTGCAGACGACATGGATTCACCGTCCCAACCAAATTCATCATAGGAATAAAAAGGACGTCCACCATATCCTGCGCCTTGGCCGGTATATTCATTCCAGATTGCATATGGATAATCCATATTACCAACTGCGCTGGGATAACGACCAATCCCCATACCGGGATTCAGATTGGAATATACATTCCAATTTTGGGCATCAGCAGAATAGGCTGCACCAATCTGACCACTGGTTTCCTGAGCGCCTGCCCACTGCCGGTAAACAAAGAAAAAGTTACCATCATGTACTTCCAGAGGCCGGGTGGGGGCCACAATCATACCATACCCGTTTTTGGAAGAATCCACCAGGGTAATGGTTAGCCCTTCCCGCTGACTAGGGCGAACGATGGGACTGCTCTTATGGGTAGGGGATGCAAGATTCTGATTCTGCGGTTCAAGTTTAGGAACATAGATTGCGCGTTGTTTTAGTGGAGCTTTTTGAATTGATTTCGCTGCTCCGAAACCCGTTTGCATTAACAAACCCAGGATCAGGACACTGTATAACACTCGTTTCATTCCAGCACCTTTCTTTTTTAATTGAAAATCTTTTTGTCAAACAGGAAAAGTTGAAACATTCTGGTTTCAAATGCAAGGGAATCCCAACATCCTCAGCCAGTGCACTGAGAAACCATTCTTTGCTAATTCCTATTTCATTAGCAATACTTTTTGAGTTATGTTTTTCGAAACATTCGAAGAAATCGCAGTAAGGCGAATAATATATATTCCGGAGGCCAATCCCATTCCGGCATCCCACCTGGCTGTGTAGTTTCCCGCTGGATAGGCGCCGTTGACCAAGGTTTCCACATGTTGTCCTAATAAATTATAGACTGACAAATCCACCTGCGAAAATTCTGGTAAATTAAACGTCAAAGTAGTGGCCGGATTAAACGGATTGGGATAAGCAGGTAATAACTGGTACTGTTCCGGAATCATATCCTTTTCGGTTGCTACGGACATGACGGAGCTATTCACATTTCCATTCCGATAATAATTCCCTTGATGAGTCGTCCAATATTTGTCCATAATCCCCGGCGTTTTGATGTCCATGTTCAATAATCCCGAAGAATAGCCCATCAGGACTTCCAGATCACCATCATTATCGGTATCAGCTATGGTTGGAAGTCCTTTCATAGCCAGATTCGAATGAAACGGGAAGTTGGCGTAGGGTGATCCATCGATGTTGAAAATACCGATTGTTCCGTTACCCGCGGCTGCGACGATCTCCAATTCTCCATCAGAATCAAGATCAGCGACTACTGGAGAGGTACTGATTGGGCTCCCCAAATCAATGGGCCAACCGGGTAGGGCATTCCCCGTAGCATCTATCCCGTAGATGTGTCCGTCATCAGACCCGAAGTAAATTACCAGCGAATCTCCCAAGGTAATGATCGCGGGAGAGGTACCCACATCACCACCTGCAGTAACGGCAAAGCGTTGGGTGCCATCACCATTAATGGCATACAAATGATCGTCGCGAGAACCAGCGAAAATAACTGGTTCACCGGCAATCATGCCTATACTTGGGGCAGACCGAAAGTCCCCGAGAGCGGAAAAGGGAAATCCTGGTGCGGTAGTCCCATCATCATAGATTAACCAAAGATGGTCCGAATCGGTGCCAAATACAATATCATCTTTTCCATTACCATTAAAATCATTCAGGGCAATCCCACGTTGGATTTTCTCATCCACTTCTACCGGAAAACCAGGGACATCTGACCCATCAGGATTGATAGCAAACAAACGTCCCGGACTGGAATATCCACCAAAGACAATTTCCAGATCTGAATCATCATCCAGATTTCCCAGAGCGGGTGAGCCCATCAGGTATTGATTGGCGTTATAATCGGTTTGAATCGATCCATCGTTATTCAAGACATATAAATGTCTGGCTTTTGAACCGATTACAATTTCTACATCGCCATCCCGGTCGATATCCCCTACTGCCGGCGATCCCCAAATGTCATCACCGGTGGCAAAGGGGAAACCGGTTACTTCCGCAGCGTATCGATCCACCACATGTAACTGGCCATCGTAATCACCGAAAATAATTTCATTTTGTCCATCTCCGTCCAAATCGTAAACCACGGGCGCCGATTCTACCTGAGCCATATCTTCCATCGGCCAACCGGCTTGATTCAACGTGACCTGATCGGTAATTTGTATATCCTCTACATACTCAGCTCCCGCCTCACCGGTGGCTGAAATATGGAGGGTAAAGTTGATGTCTCCCAGCGGAATTCCATTGGAAACAACAAATGCATAGGTGTCTGTTATATTGACGCCAATCGCTCCTGGATTGATATCCGGGTAAGTAGCCACACTATCCGTGACCAAAACTCCCAATGTATTGGAGCGAAGTGTGCCAACTACATTTTGAGCTACGGCACGTCCCAGTTCATTTTGAAGTAATATGCGAACCTGAACCGATTCTCCGGGATTTAAAATATTATCGCCGTCATCGATAACCCAGACGTACGAATGAGTATAATAACTCAACAACGGGAGGTATCCAGCACCAATGGCATTGTACACATCCACCATACCTTGTCCCAGTCGTCCCTGAAGATAATCCTCTGTATTAAGGTCATAGATGAATGGATCAGCGGTTTCCAAAATCCGGTTTTCCAGTTCCACATTGGTCCAGGACGGATAAAAAGCTTTTAATAGTCCTATACAGCTGGCGGCATTGGGACTGGCCATCGAAGAACCATCCCAGGAAGTATATCCGGTTCCAATGACACAACTTAAAACACCTTCTCCCGGCGCCGATAAATCCACGGTCTCATGGTAGGTGGCCCA
>CAZHTM010000071.1:0-7876 GCA_964535735.1 uncultured bacterium | reverse complement strand
ATTTAATATTAAAAATTGATAATTTGGAATTTTAGTCCCTGCTTTTATTTCTCCACCTTCAAAAGTTCCACATCAAAGGTCAAGGTTGCGTTGGGAGGAATCACACCCCCGGCACCCTCAGAACCATAGGCCAAATGAGGAGGGATCACTAATTTTCGTTGACCGCCTACCTTCATTCCTGCAATTCCTTGATCCCAACCGGTAATCACTTGTCCGACACCCAAAGTGAACTGAAACGGTTCCCGGCCGGGATTTTTAGACGAATCAAAGATGGTTCCATCCTCGAAAGTTCCAGTATAATGGACCGTAACCAGATCCAGTTTTTCTGCTATGGGACCTTCTCCGGTTTTAACGTCCGTTATTCTCAGACCATTTTCCATCACGATTTCCTTTGGTTTTCCGCAGCCTGAAAGGATCAAAATCGCGATGAAGACGATCCACCAGTTACGGTATGGGGTTTGTATTTCGTTCATTTTGGGGACAAAAATACAGTGAAAGGAACTGAACAACACCCCTTTTGTTATACAATGGGTTGACGGTAATTTGACGTCGATGTCATCCATGAAATCCATGTTTAATACTCACCTGCCGCCCCTTTCGGACCGGATGCGCCCTACCTCAATAACCGAATTTTTGGGACAGGGTCATTTGGTAGGCGATGGCAAATTGGTCAGCCGACTCGTGGAATCCCGTGAGCTGGCCTCCCTGATTTTCTGGGGGCCACCCGGAACGGGGAAAACCACGCTGGCGCGTATCCTGGCCCGGAGTACCGGCGCTGAAATGGCCGAACTCTCTGCTGTATCCAGTGGTGTCAAAGATCTGAGGGAGGTCATCCAAATGGCACACAAGCGCCTGGACATGGGTATCCAAACAATTCTGTTTATTGATGAAATTCATCGTTTTAGTAAATCTCAGCAGGATGCGTTGCTTCATGCTGTGGAAGACGGCACTCTTTATTTAATTGGCGCCACCACCGAGAATCCATCGTTTGAGGTTATCAGTCCGTTGCTGTCCCGCTGCCGGGTCTTGGTGATGAAAACGCTCGCACCCGACGCGCTGAGTGCCATCCTTGATCGGACACTGAAAGAAGATATCCTGTTTCGGAGCCGGAGGATTGATGTCCCGGAACCGGTCCGGAATCTGTTGATTCAGTCCGCAGGGGGCGATGCCCGGAAATTGTTGAATACCCTGGAATTGGCGGTCAAACTCTCATTGAACCAGGATCAGCTTACGGAAGAGGTGGTCCGGGAAGCCCTGCAGAATACGACCCAGATTTATGATAAAACCGGCGATTATCACTACGACACCATTTCTGCGTTTATCAAATCGATTCGGGGCAGTGATCCGGATGCGGCCATCTACTGGCTGGCCGTTATGCTGGAAGGAGGCGAGAAACCGGAGTTCATCGCCCGCCGACTCATTATACTGGCTTCCGAGGATATTGGCAACGCGGACCCCCAGGCTCTTCCCGTGGCCGTCTCTGGATTTCAGGCGGTTCATATGATTGGCATGCCGGAAGCGGCGATAATTTTGGCTCAGGTTACCACGTATCTGGCATCGGCGCCGAAGTCCAATGCCTCCTACCGGGCCATTAAACAAGCTCAGGCACATCTTAAAGAATCTGGCGCTCCTGCCGTTCCTCTGCATCTGCGGAATGCTCCCACGTCATTGATGAAATCATTAGATTATGGGAAGGATTACCGCTATCCCCACGATTACCCGGATCATTTTATTCGGGAATCGTATTTCCCGGAAGGACACGAGATGCGGTTTTATCAACCCGATGGAAGCGGTAGGGAAGGATATATTCTAGATCGATTGAAAAAACTCTGGCCGGAGCGATACGGCACACCTGAGGACTAAATGGTAATCTCCGGTCGATCTCTAAGCGCCCTGGTTTGGGTGTTGGCACTTCCTATCGTTCTCCGAGGCGGAGCCGAACGGCTGCGCCTGGAGCGAGCGGATCGGTTGGAGAATGTGATGCGGAAGGGCGTCGCGGTGCAAATCCTTACGGGAAATGTGGTCTTTACCAAAGGAGCGGTTGTGGTGGCCTGTGATCGGGCTGAATATCACGAAAAAACCGGTCAAGGATTCATGATCGGACAGGTAGTGGTAACGAAAAAGGAACAAACCCTGACTTGTGATTCTCTTCATTATGATTCGCCCAGGGACCTCCTGACCGCCTACGGGCAGGCCCACGCCTGGGATAAGGATTACACCCTTACGGCGGATACGCTGGAGTTTTACACTGAACTAGACAGCGGCATTGCCGCCGGGTCCGTGCATTTCATTCAAAAAAAACAGGATATTCGGTCCGACCGAATTATCTATGTGAAACCGGAAGGCCAGTCGGCGGCGCGTTATATCGTGACGGGTAATGTGGTAATTACGGAGGAAGACCGCACCGCCTTCTGTGGGAAAGCTACATACGTCCCTGATCCGGAAGTTCTGGACCTCCAGATTTTACCCAGACTAGTGGATAAAGAGCGTACTCTGGAAGGGGAACAGATTCGGATTGATTATGCCAACGATGAAATCCGTCAACTTTTCATCCCCGCACAAGCCCATGTGACAGCTCAATCCATGGGTTTCCGGGAAACGGGAGTTGACACAGAAACGGTCCGGGTAACCGAATCGTTCTCCGCTATCGATGATATGACAGGAAGTCGGTTAACAAGTTTCTTTGTAAATGGTCGATTGGATTCTATGCGCCTGGAAGGGATGGCGACGACCTTGTATCATGTTTATGACGATTCCATTTATCAGGGGAAAAATCTTTCGTCCGGGGATACAGTCGTCATGACCTTTTCCGAAGATGAACTGAAGGAAATACGCATCATCGGAGGAGCGAAAGGAACCTACACGCCGGACCCCAACAAAGGCGATTTGGAAGGTCCCATTGTCTATTCTTCTACGTCAATCCGCTACAATCTACCCAAAAAACAAACCGATTTATTTGAATCCGCCTCAATTCATTATGAGGATACCCATTTGAAGGCGGGATTTATCCAGGTGGATTGGACGGATAACCTGCTTTATGCGTATCCCAATGTTCCGGGTGATAGCCTGAGTCCGACGCTAAGGCCCACGTTGCTGGAAGCAGGGCGAGAGCCTATGGAAGGGGACACCATGATTTATAATCTGAACACCCGACGAGGACGGATACTCCAGGGCTGGACCAAGGCCGAGGATGGATTTTATACGGGTCGGGAAATTCGCAACCAGGGAAATGACGCCTTATTTGTTCAAAACAGCGTTTACACCACCTGCAATCTGGACGTCCCTCATTTTCATTTTGGTAGTTCGGAGATGAAATTGATTCAGCGGGATAAGGTGGTGGCTCGTCCCTTGATTTTATACATCGCCGGAATACCGGTTCTGGGTTTGCCGTTTGCCATTTTTCCCAATCAGGGCGGACTACGGCATTCGGGGTGGATCATGCCGTCTTACGGGGAGTCTTCCACGCGGGGACAATTTATTGATGGGCTTGGGTATTACTGGGCCTTCAGTCCCTATTGGGATACTAAAATCTTACTCAGCTTTGCCGATCGACAGGGTGTGACCATTAAATCTATTACGCCCTATCGAAAGCGTTATCGGTTTTCCGGGAATATTTATCTGGAAACACGGCAAAAATTGGGTTCCGGCGAGGAGGATATCACGCAAATAACCACCAATCGTAAAACCGACTATATTGTCAAGTGGACCCATCGTCAGCAGATGCGCCACAACCAGAATTTTAACGTAAATGCGTCCTATTATTCCAACGGGGAATACAATCGGGCGACCGGTCTTGATCCGTTAAACCGGATGAAACAACAGGCGATTTCCAATGCCACTTACAGTAAACGGTGGCCCAAAAGTAACAATTCCCTCAGCCTCAATCTTTCCTCCCGGAGGGACTTGATGGCCGAACAACGCATTGATTCCACCTCAGTGTTTTACCAAATACCGGAAAAAGCGGGCCAGGAAATCACCCAAAGCACACGCACTCTACCGGGTCTCACCTTTCGTCATGGTCAATCCCCTTTGTTTCCAGGATCAATCGGGCGGGGAGTATTTAAAAACACTACTTGGAATTATTCTGTGAACATGACCAACAAAGAACGAACGTATTTCCAGTCGGTGCCAAAAGATACAGGAAGTGGCTTTGTCTGGGAATACACGCCCACCGGTGAGCCCCGTCTGCAAATAAAGCGAGATCCGGTGATGCACCATACCTTTTCCATTAATTCCCCGCAGAAAGTGTTAAAGTACATTACGGTGAATCCCCAACTCTCACTGAAATCGGACTGGGTGAATCGTTCTTATACCGCAACACTGGATTCCGCTGGTCAGGTGGTTCGTCGGGAAGTAACGGGTTTGGCCATGCGGACCACGGGCTCATTTAATCTTCGGACCAATACTCAAGTCTACGGATTATTTCCTATTCATTTGGGTAGCCTTAGGGGGGTGCGTCATGTCATGTCTCCGTCTCTAACGTTTCGGTACACACCTGATTTTTCCAAACCGGTATTGGGAAAAGATTGGGGTTACATAGAGCATCTCACTGATTCGGCTGGTACTGTTCAAAAACACGACCGCTTCAGCGGGACCTTGGCTGGCGGTACGCCCACACAGGAGGTAAAAGCCCTGGGCGTTTCTGTGAACAATGTGTTCCAGGCCAAAGTGGTTAAAAACGATAAAGAAAAAAAACTGGATCTATTTAGTTGGTCGCTCTCGTCGAATTACAATTTTGTGGCGAAAGAATATCCATTATCCAATCTCCGTTCTTCAATCCGAACCAAATTTTCCAAAGGATTGTCTTTGGATATTTCCATGGCCCATGATTTTTATGCCTGGGATGACAGCTTGGGGCAACGGTCCAAAAACATTAATCGTGGTATCGGTGGGTTGCCTGCCCCCCGCCTGTTAAACGTGAACCTGAGCACGTCTTTCCGGTTCAGCGGAAAACGTATTGCCGGCGTGGCCGGTCCTGATTCAACCGATCTTTCAGTGGATTCCACCCTGGAAGATCTCGAATCGTCGTACATGTTTTCCAACCGGTTAAGCGATGTGGGCCGGCCCATTGAAGGCGGCCAGTTGTGGTCCACCTCCCTCAGTTTTCGGTATTCTCTGAATAATGCCAACCCCACCAATCCGGTGAAAACCTTTTGGATGAATTCCAACACAACCATCCAGCTTACCCAAGCCTGGCGTATTAAATACACGGCCCGGTTTGATCTGATCAAGCGATCATTGGTATCCCACGGGTTCTCTATCTATCGAGATTTACATTGCTGGGAGATGTCCATTAACTGGACTCCCAGCGGATACGGACAGGGATTCTACCTTAAAATCAATGTCAAATCTCCAAATTTAAGAGACCTGAAACTGGAGCAGCGCGGTGGTGTGTTCAAATCGCGTCCTAATTTTTAGTGGCAATTTTACTTTTGTCCCGTGCAGAATAGAGAGAAATTCAACCTTAACCTGAGGTGAAAATGTATTGTCCAGAATGTCATGCTGAATACCAGGAAGGTATTACCGAATGCGCCGATTGTGGAGTTGACCTCGTTGATAAAGAACCACTCCAGGAGCCACTGGAGGAAATCACCTGGGTTACCATGCCCCAAGTTGACAAGGTTTATGGCGATATGATTCGCGAAGTTTTTAAAAAGGAAAAAATCCCTTGCTATACCAAAGCTGATCGTCTTAGCTCAACCTTTGGCATGACCACTGCCGGAGCGTTGGGCGGGTACGTGGTCTTTTATGTACCAGAAACCTATGAAGACCGGGCGAGGGACATTATTCGAGATTTAGTGGGGACCTGAGATGGCCAATCAATTTCGATCTCCGAAAGGCACGCGGGATATTCTCCCGGATGAAAGTCTGCGCTGGCAACGACTGGAACGGATTCTGCATGATGTGATGCCCCGGTATGGGTATGGCGAAATTCGGCCGCCCATTTTTGAAGCCACCCGCTTGTTTGCCCGCGGCGTGGGCGAAGAGACGGATATTGTATCCAAAGAAATGTATTCCTGGATAGATCAGGGGGGAGACTCCCTGACGCTGCGTCCTGAATTGACCGCTCCGGTGGTCAGAGCCTATATCCAACACAATCTGGGAGCTCGGAATCCTCTGACCAAAGTGTATTATTACGGGCCGTTGTTTCGTCGGGAACGTCCCCAGAAAGGACGCTACCGGCAGTTTCATCAATTAGGCGTGGAAGCGTTCGGATCACCCTATCCGGAATTGGACGCGGAGATAATTTCGATCGCCTGGAATCTTTTCCGGGAATTGGGGCTCCAATCCATGACGGTAAAGCTGAATAGTATTGGTTCCGCCGTAAGCCGAGCGGCGTATCGCGACGCGTTAAAATCATTTTTAGAACCACATTTGAACAATCTATCCGAAGTAAGTCGTCGCCGTTTTACTACCAATCCACTGCGCATTCTGGATACGAAGGTGCCTCATGAAATTGAATTGATACGGAATGCGCCTCGCATCGCCGATTATCTAACGGAAGATGATCAAGCTCATTTTGCGCGGGTCCAGGACTTGCTCACGGCGCTGGACATTCCCTATGAACTGGATTTCAACCTGGTTCGGGGTTTGGATTATTATACGCGAACCACCTTCGAAATTACCTCCACGGCGTTGGGTTCCCAGGACGCCCTTTGTGGTGGAGGTCGCTATGATAAGCTGGTAGAAACCCTGGGTGGGAAGCCCACACCCGGCATCGGTTTTGCTGCGGGAATTGAGCGACTTCTAATGGCGTTAGAAGCGGAACAACCGTTTGAAACGCCCGATGCGCTGGACGTTTATGTTGTCAGTTTGGGCGAACGAGCGTTGAAAGAAGCTCAGGTTTTAGTTCAGACCTTGCGAAATCAGGAACTTACGGTCGAGATGGATTTTCTCCGGCGCAGTCTGAAAGCTCAGTTGCGGGAAGCCAACCGACTGCACGCGCACCGGGCGGTGGTTCTGGGCGAAAACGAAATTCAATCCGGGAAAGCCGTAGTGAAAGACCTAACCACCGGTGAGCAGACGGAGGTTCCGTTGGCAGATTTACCCGGTGTGCTCACGGCGTGACCGAACGCACCAGCGTTTTATTTATTTGTACGGGAAATTCCTGTCGATCCCAGATGGCGGAAGGGTGGTTACGCCACTTGGCCGGAGATCGGTTTGACGTCTACAGTGCCGGAACCCATCCCAGCCGAGTTCATCCTCTGGCAATCCGGGTGATGGATGAGGTAGGCATTGATCTCCGGGAACATACTTCCGATCCCATTGACGATTATCTGAATAAACCGATAGATGTGGTCATTACGGTATGCGATTCCGCCCGGGAGACCTGTCCTGTATTTCCTGGCGATGTGGAGCGACTGCACTGGAGTATTGATGATCCGTTTACGGGTTGGGAAGAAAACCCGAGCGATCTCCGCCGATACCGGGAGACCCGGGATGAACTCCAAGCCCGGATTTTAGATTTTATCCGAAGATAGCCGCAATCTACGGCACAGGTTATACAACTTTGCTACGTTTATGTCTATATAAATACCCTTGTCCTTGCGAACCCGATAAGCGGAGCGCTATCGGGTGAAGCAATCTCCTTCTATTAGTTATTAAGAGCAAATCCCACTTTTTGGCAGGAGATAGCCCCAACCGTCCGGCTTTATATTACTCCGGCGAAGTTTATTCGTATGAAATTTTCACACGTAATGAGTAAAACGTAATTATTTAATTGGAGTGATGGGGTGTTGGTGTATTGGAGTTTTCCTGGTTCCCGATTTACATGCTCGCTTACTGTGTCCTTTCGGAATGAACCCGGATGATCGGGTGATTATGCTGAATCGGGCCATTTATCACAGTACTGTGAAGTACGGAGAAAAAATGCTTG
>CAZHTM010000070.1:0-8208 GCA_964535735.1 uncultured bacterium | reverse complement strand
CGTTCGTTCTAATTTTCAACCGTTTTTTGTTTCAATCCTCTCCGCCCATTGCTGAGCGGAGCAACCGGAAGGAGACTGCGGAAAGGCTTGGGATATACGAGTTTCAATCCTCTCCGCCCATTGCTGAGCGGAGCAACGTTCAGGTAGGTTCAGGATGGAAAACAGATTGATGGTTTCAATCCTCTCCGCCCATTGCTGAGCGGAGCAACCTTCTATGTCCAGATTTACCGTGCTGGCAGTATGAGTTTCAATCCTCTCCGCCCATTGCTGAGCGGAGCAACCAATCTAACCAGCCCGGCGGGGGATGCCGACGTGGTGTTTCAATCCTCTCCGCCCATTGCTGAGCGGAGCAACGGTAGAGTGGCTGGTTATAACCGAGAGCCTGAAGTTTCAATCCTCTCCGCCCATTGCTGAGCGGAGCAACTTGTTTACAGTTAGTATTCACTCACTTTGATTTTGTTTCAATCCTCTCCGCCCATTGCTGAGCGGAGCAACTGCCTTACGATATTTGTCGTGTTGGCAGATAATTATGGCACATTATCGCGAACCATATAAAAGTAAAGGATATCGATTTTTTCAAATTGTCAAATAACCGTTTAAGTTGTTTTAATACAGGTATTTCCAACTTTCGCAGACCGATGGGGAACGAGTTAACAGCTTTTGGTCGGCGACATGAATTAAAGGACCAGAGGTTTCTGGTAATCAATACTTCTTCCTTTTCCATATTCTTCAACAAATTTTTCAGGATTCCCTTGCAGATAATAAATCCGGAGTCCGTCTTCTTCCTCATTTATTAGATCAAGCAAGGCTTTTTTAAACTGTTCACGATGTACTTCATTCACATTGCATTCAAAGACACTTTTTTGAACCCGTTGACCGTACCCTTTGCAAATTTTCGCGATTTTTCGCAAACGACGGCGACCAGCCTTTGATTCAGTGGAAACATCGTAAGTGACTAATAAATACATCGACTATCGAAAATAAAAAGGGATGTATTGTTCTAAATCTCCGCGCAGATGTCTGGCAATCAAACGAGCCTGAACGTGAGGAATCAACCCGAATGGGACCTGTTGATCCAAGACCGGATGATGGCGTTCAGTTTGTTTTCGTTCCTGATATGCGATAATTACTTGTTTACGCGCTTTATCCGAAAGCAGGACTGAACCACCCGGCCGCTCCGAGAAATCGTTCCTAGTTATTTGTTTCCTGTTAATCAATGTAAGCGCTAAACGATCCGCAAAGATTGGTCTTAATTCTTCCATTATATCCAGAGCCAGTGAAGGCCGACCGGGTCGTATTTCATGCAGAAAACCGAATTGCGGATCCAGACCAACACCTTCCAGGGCGCTTACGCAGTCATTCAACAGTAGAGTATACAAAAACGACAATAAAGCGTTCACCGGATCACGGGGTGGTCGTCTGGTTCGTTTTTCAAAGGCGAAAAAGTCGGAATCCGACCGGATTAAAAGTCCGAAGACTGAAAAATAATCCCTGGCGGCATTTCCTTCAATTCCCCTCAAGAAATCCATATCCATTTCCAATCCAGGTCTATTCGGAGCAATACGATCGATCGAATGAGCCAGTTTTCTGGAGATGAAGCGCAACTTTTCCTGTTCCCCTGATCGAGACTCATCCCGGGCGCCGCGCTGAATTACTTCTCTGGCATTGCGTATTTTGCCGGCAACTATACTTCGGGCGATTTCAAATTTCCTGCACGAATCGCTCCAAGCTTCCATTTGTGCTTTTCGCAACAGTACATTCCCTGAGGTTGGCCCTACTAACCGTGCCCTGAAACGGCCGATCGAATCATGCCAGATGATCGGACGGTTTTCTTCCGCGAAATGATTAATAATTCCCGGACTGATCAGGATATTGCCAAAGCAAACGATCCCGTTCAAGTGGATAAAGGGAATTTCCATTTTCTTTTTCCCGTCGATATGTACTTCAACCGATTCACCTTCCCGTTTCACATACGTACCGGGCGTTGTTAAATATAGAGTGTTCATTAACTGCTGCATCTCATTCCTCGGTTCCGAACAAATTTGCTGATATCATGGCCATTCGTTCACGATCCGCCAGACCAGGTAAACAGGAATCAATCAGCGAACAATTGTCACAGTGTTTGTCATGGAGGGGGGGCGGTATTGCTCTGGTAACAAGCATTTCGCGTACATTTCCGATCGTTTTCATTGTTTCCTCGCGCAAAGCCGACGTAAAAATGACTTCACGTCGCCGCTGAGATTTTTTAAAGAATACCGCTCCTCTTGGAACATGGATGTTTAACATTTCCTCCAGGCACAAACTCTGAGCACAGAGCTGTATGTCTGCCGCAGTTCGAAAAAATCCAGCCATTCGTTTCCCCGGTTTGTACTCCACCGGGTATGGTTGTTTCCCATGAAATTCAACCACATCAGCGATACCGCGTATCCCTAATTTCTCCGACCAAAGCGGCATACTGCGCTCTATCCGTATTCCATTCTCGATTGTGGAAATTCCTTCATCAACCCGACGATGGAGCAAATTCCCTCGGATCGTATAGACATTTTCGGTATAGGTCTGTTCCAAGTGAATCAACGCACACTGCCGCGGGCAATAGGCGTAATGTTCCAGCATGGAAAGCCAGATATTCATTGTCATGCAGAGTTCGTATTCAACGTGTCTTTATGTCAAACGAGTAATCGTGATACCGGCTGGCAATTCCGATTGATCTGGTACGGTAATGTGATAATCGGAGATGTCGCGTGGCGCTTCCACGCCTTCCTTTCGTTCCACGATTACCTGTTCCAAAAGAGCATGAGCTGGTGCATTACCAAAGGGATCATCATGAGTAAAAATGATCAATCCTCGGCAAGCCATGGTCCCCCGGGCCGCGGAACGGTCATGATCCCACATATTGATCATCGCTTTCCAGAACAATTCCAGGTCTTCTTCCGATAATCCGGTTTGTTCACCCAATTTCGGATTGATGAAGCCATTGCCTTTATAAAGGCCATAAGGGATCAGTGCTTTGCGGCCCATTTCAGTTTGTTTCCCACTTCCGGTTCCATCTTCGCCCACAACAACTTTCGCGTCTTCAGGTCTGGTGATAGCCACTCGGGTTATGGAAATATCCATTGGAATCACACGGTCGATAGACCGGGAAAAGGATAATTGAATTGGTCCTCTAACCTGACCACAGTTTACTCCCATGGTCATGACAGCGCCGAACATACGGACATCGAAAAAGTTAGCACACATCCAAGCCCGGGTTTTATCCACATCTTCGCGAGGTTGTTTCGTTCCCTGAGATTTAATCTCCAAATCATCGTATGCTCGTTGGTGAAGGGTGTTCAAGGCAATCCCTTTATTCTGAACATAAATCAAATAGGGAGATTTATCTCCTTTTACCAGATCGATGTAATTCCGCACCTTTCGTTTTATTGCTACGTCCGTAACGATTCCCTGCATGGTTTCTGGATCAACCCGGGGCAGATTACCAGCGTCGGGGTCACCGTTGGGATTTCCGTCTTTGACATCAAATAAAAAGACGAAATCATGTCGTTTCTTGGGATCGGTGTAAATGGCCATTATACAATCTCCTTTTCACTTTTAGATTGAAAACGTTCCTGCTTTTGATGGTAGTAACCCAGCGCGAATAGTCCCTGTTCCTCAAGCATTAACACTTTGGGGAATTCGTCCAGGTCGCTCACAATCTTCTGTAGTTTCTTTTCCAGATTTGTGTAATACCCCGGCTTATCTCTTCGCAATTTCCCCAGATGATGTCTGGCTCCAGTCAGTAATACCGAGAACACGGTAGCCGGCGCTGTGGAGGCTGTGCCGTAGTAACGGTCCACGATTGAGGTATTGGTGGATCCTAAGGCAGCCGATTGAATCTCTTCCAATACGGCCAATAACCGGCCACATAGATAGGCCGGTTTTTTCGTATTCGTATCAAGCTGAGTCATATTGACCTCCTGCTGTTTTTTATTTGATACAAAATAAAGCTTTATCAGGGCTACTCTTGGAGATGTCATACCCTGCTCTGCTCTTGCGCGTTTCACTGCTTGATATAACAGGTCTTCCGGTACACGATTTCCTTTCAGGGCAGTATTCAATAACTGGATTAATGAGCGCGCTGGTAACTCTTTGTTTACATCTCTGACGGTTGCAGATACCAATGAATAAATACCGTGGGGATGTTGTTGGTGTGCGTGATAACAGTTTGTGAAAAAGTTGATGATATTGGTTTTGGCTACGGGAATTGTGGTCTGCAACCAATCACGGATTACGACACGTCCTCCGGCAGCAGAAAAAGCAGCGGCATAAAACAAGTTTTCATGATCATCAATTGCCCCGATCTTCCCGCCAAAAGCAGATTGAAACATTAATTTAACCTTAGCCGGATCATTCTCACGTCCTAAGGCTGGAAGATCCCCGAAATAGGTTTCTGGTTTGTGCAGTATCCTTACCGGTGAAAAGGATTCTCCTTTACTCCAAAACACATAAACCTGTTTACCAATGATTAAATGGGAATCTTCAGCACTTAGTAAGTGATTGAGGGCAAAAGTGAATTTTTCCGCACATTCCCGACAGGTAGGCCCTACTTTAGAGGCTTTCAAACCAAACGATTCAAAGGCGTTTGAATTAGCCGAAATCAAGGCTGTACCGGCAGATTGGCCTCCGGGGATTCGTTTGACTTTTAACGGCATGCGCTCTTCGGCCGCATTTACTCCGCAAATATGACATTTAACTAAAGTCTCTTTCTTAGCTTTGGTTCTTGTGTAATTCTTCCAGAAATCCTGAACTAATTGGGTATCAAAGGGAAAAACACCATTGACACGAAAAGTCACATTCATCGAAGGATCAAAATTTTCAGCAATAGAGAGATTTTGGTAATCAACATTTGCATAAAAATTTGAGATGGACTTCAACGCATCATCATCCGTTTGCCGCGAACAATCATCGATCAATTGAATGAACTGACGATGACATTCTTTCACACGATCGGCATTACTGTTTTCACGGGTTAGCCCTAATACATATTCGCCGTTATCCACCAATAATTTCGGTCTGATCCCACTGGCTCTCACAAGAGACGGTGCTAATAATTCTTTACCCCGGTCATTTGATTTCCGTCCTCCATCCAGGATATCCGAACCAAGGTATTTGCCATTCAGGTCCAGATTAATCACATATTTCACGGGCACTAAACCATACATATCCGGTGGTACGTTTAACGTTTTCGAATATTCGATGAGTTTCTGTAAAATCATTCCGCAACCTCCTCCATTTCAGGTTTAGGTATTATCGGAATGTTGAGGATTCCGTTTTCTAATTTTGCATCAAAGAAAACAGGTGTTCCCCGACCAGAATTATCTGCGTCATAATGGATATCCAACAGCATCCGCCCAAGGTCATCATTTAATGGCAATGGTTTTTCAGAGCCATCCGGTTCGCCGAATCTTACCGGAAATTCCCGCGTGCCGAAATAAGGGTGATGAAAATATTGTCCCCGTTTCATCCGCCGCCGGAATTGATCCCGGAATTTGGCCGAATCTTCATTGACTCCGGGGCGTACTCTTATATCGGCATGGATGATATAGGCCACATCCCGCAACGCCAGAGTATGCCGCTGAGCACGATCCTCTTCCGCGTAATAGTTTCCGCCGGTGGCAGCAGTACTTCTTTTACTCATTTTGCTGCTCACCTCGTTCCGTACGATTGAATAAAACCGAATCGGGTTCAAAACTTCGATTTTCCTGATTTCCCACGTGAATTCTGGTTTCCAGAAGATAGCTTCCAGGATTCCCCGGGCGGCCGACGGCGTCATAACGGAATAAGATACTCGCTCAGCTTTCATTTCCGGGCGGGTGAAACAGGCGTAGTCGCCCCACACTTTTATTTTTAACCAAGGGTAATTCATAAATCCTCCTTTATATGATATAGTTTGCTAAATCAATTTCTTTTAACAGTCCAAGCCGGTTGTGATACCTTCCTTCCCAAAGATATAAACCGGGAAAAATTTCTCTTATCAGGGAACTACACTTCCGTATTTCCCATCGATGCAAGTTGACCATAAAGGGTTGTAATTCACGAATAGTTTCTCCCGAAAGCATTGGTTTATATTGCAATCGATCCAATAGATGCTGAACGTCTTTGGATTTGTACCGGACTACAACGGGAACCGTATCGTCATCAATCATCTTGAATTTTTCGGCAATGGTTTTAAACTTGAGTTGGCTTCGATAGTCTTCAATATCCGTTCGTTCAGTAATATTTTCACGCACGGAACGGAAATAAGCCGGGAAAGTGGCCGGATCGTTAAAATCAAGATTCACATCGGGGTTATTTAATAATTGTCCTGCTTTATGCAAAGCCGTACCATAAATCCCCGTAGGGAAGGAGCCCTTTTCAGGATTGAAGATTATCACCTCGCCATAGTTTAATCTTCCTTCCCGGTTGCACCTTCCGCCAGCCTGGACAATCCGGTCCAGGGGTCCGATGGCTCGCAGTACGCGGTCGAAATCCACATCGACCCCGGCTTCTACAACTTGAGTGGATACCAGGTAACATGTTTCACGGTTTTTTAATTTGTGGCGGATTTCATCCAATATATCGTTTCGATGCGCCCCGCACATGGCGGATGAGAGGTGATAAACTGAGTCATCCTGAAAGGTTTTCCACAAGGTAAAGGCATCCTTTTTCGTATTGACCACTGCCATGGATCGTTTGGCTTTTGTCATTTCCTGAACAACTTTTTCCCATTTCCATTTTTCTTGGGAATAATTATGATATCGAACGCGTTTAAGTTGTCGGAATAGTGCAGGAGGATTCGGCGCAAGTTCAGCGGGTTTTATGGCCGATTCACTTAAAAATTCATCTAAAGCCGGTTGGGTTGCAGTACAAAACAAAACGGTCACTTGAAAACTGCGCACCAATTCTTTCAGTACATCCATAATCGTGGGAAGAAGTTCCATCGGCAATGTTTGAACTTCATCGATAATGATGACGCTGTTTTGAATGTTATGTAGCTTTCGACACTTTGACGTTGATCGCGCTAATAGACTTTCAAACAGTTGAACAGTGGTCGTAACAATAATAGGTGCATCCCAGTTTTCGGATGCAAGACGATTCCACAATTCCTTTTCATTGTATTCCACGGATTCCTTCGAATGAATACCGGTATGGTGTTCTAATACGACCTGACCCGAAAATATTGATTTGAAAATACGGGCGGTTTGTTCAATAATACTGGTGAATGGGATAGCATAAATGATGCGCTGTTTCCCATGCTGTAAGGCATGTTTTAAGGCAAAACCAAGGGATGAAAGTGTTTTCCCACCACCGGTCGGAACTGTCAGTCGAAAAAATCCGGTTTTATTCTTAGCGCCTTCCAGACAAGCATGGAATATTTGCTGACGACTCTGGTTCAGTTTCCCGGTTTTATCTTTGCTGATCTTTTTATGATAGTCTTGGAATTGGTACCATAGATTTTCATCTAATTTTGACGAGAAACGAATATCGGAATTGCTTGGATTAAAATGATATTCCGTATCGAGGAAGTCAGCGTCCACCAACGCGGAAAATACCATCCGTATTGCCAGGTCATTTTGTGCAGGTACCGTTTTAGATAATTTGTTGAGTTCTTCATTAAATTGGGGAAAATTTTTCAGAAGTTTTAATGCATCTTTTACGATTCTATTAACATCACCCCTCGTAAGTATTTCCTGCCACCAAGCATTAATATTTTCAGGATTTGACAAGCCTCCGTGATGACCAGCAATAATGTATTGTAACATCTCCGATGCATTTTTTTTAGCGAATCCAAATCCCAGCCCTTTATGATCTATATAATCAGTGGTTTGGTCAATTAACTTTTTTTGAAATTTTGGATGAATTTTTCCAATGTCATGTAAAATTCCCGCATATCGTGCTAACGGTTTTAGTTTTTGATCAGAAATAAATTTTTCAGCAAGAACAGCGACGGATTGTAGATGCTTTTCTAATAAATGATACGAACCTGCTTGGTTTTTTGAATGTGCGTAATAAATCATGACTGAAATATTCTGCTACTATGTTATCATCTAAAAAGTTGCCTTTAGGAAAAATTAATTTTACGATGATACTTACAATGGCAATTTACGCGGCCAAATTTTTTTATTGAAGATTTATGTATCACATCTCTTCCACCAGTCTTTTCACATCATCGATCGAATGAATTTCTTTATC
>CAZHTM010000069.1:0-8300 GCA_964535735.1 uncultured bacterium | reverse complement strand
CCCCGAGTAAAAAAAAGAGCGAGAGACGGGGCTCGAACCCGCGACCCCGACCTTGGCAAGGTCGTGCTCTACCAACTGAGCTACTCTCGCAATTGCGTAAATCTCGTTAAAAAAAGCGCGGGAAATTTAAGGAGTAGATTCAGCCAGGGCAACCGTATTCACTTTGATTGTGTGAAAAGAATCGCCTATTAACAATTCCGCCCATTCGGGAGTTGTATAGTCCTAAATCAACACCTCAATAGCCTGGGGAACCATGCTCACCTCCAGGGGTGTACGAGCATTTAATTCCCCGTCCACATTAATGATATCTTCTTCCTCCGGAATCAGGCTGAATGACGATACCTGCCGGTAGTCCACCAAATCGGATTCGATATGACTGCCATCGAAAACTTTCGGGAACAATTTCAACATTTGAAGTCGTGTAGCTTCCTTCACAATAACCAAGTCGATTTTCCCGTCCTGCAGATCTGCCCTGGGAGCCATTTTCATTCCCACGCCTGTATAAGGCGTATTGCACGCAATCATAAAGGTAATATTGGTGTCCATTTCCTCTCCATCCAGGATCAGACGGGTTTGGCGGGATTTCAGGGTGATCAACTCCATCACCGTGGCCAGGTTGTACCGTTGTTTCGGCCACCACCGGAATTTTTCTGAGCTCATTTCAATATCCACCACCAATCCCCAGCCAATAATATTGAATGAGTAAAGGAGGTTATTTCCAAATTGGATTTTTGCCAGATCGATGCGCTGGCTGTTTCCAGCCAATATTCGTTCCAGCGCCGCTTCCGGCGTCCGTACATCGAAACCGTATAGAAATGAATTTCCCGATCCTCCAGGAATCATACCCACGGGAACGGTTTTACCATCCTCGCGGTTCATAAGTCCGTTAATGAGCTCGTGAAGCGTCCCGTCGCCGCCGATCGCCAGGATGCCATCCATCCCCTCCAAATCCATGGATTTACCCAGTTCTATGGGATGGCCCGCGTATTCCGATTCATAAACGGTAAGGGCGATACCGTTTTTCTCCAGTTGTGGACGGATCGAATTAAAAATATCCCGGGCGTTACCTGAACCACCAGCGGGATTCATGATTACTGTGTAGTGTTTAGTCATTCTTATGCTTCATGTATTGGTTATCCCCCCACTCGATCACTTCAATGCGAACCCTGGCTGTGCCCTGGTTCACAAATCCTAGTTTCATTGCCGCACCGTAGGAACAATCCAGAATCCGGCCTTTCACGAAGGGACCACGATCATTGATTCGCAACAAGATCGATTTCCCATTATCCAAATTTGTCACCCGCACCACCGTATTCAAGGGTAGCGTCTTGTGGGCGGCAGTAAGACCGTACATATCGAACACTTCCCCATTGGCTGTGAGCTTCCCGTGAAAGTCCTTTCCGTAATACGAACTGATGCCGGTCATCACCCGGGGACCGGGACGGGAAGGTTTGGCAGATTTTGCGGATGACGAATGCCGGGGGCCTGAACCATACGTATATCGAGGAGCTGTGGAACATGCCGCGATGAACAGAACCGCTAAAACAAGGGGTATTAATTTGTAGGTATCGTACGATTTATCCATAACCATAGATTAAACTTAATTTACTGTTGATCTCCGGAATTCGGTACATATTCTTCACCAGTCCCGTGGCCATACCCACCAGCGCCGCCCCACGATCCAATGCCAATTCCACATCCTCTGGTGTTTCGATGCCACCGGTGGCGATAATGGGAAGTTTCAGTGGATTCAGAAGGGTCACCATTTCCAGAGTACGGTGTAACAATGGCGCTCCGGATAATCCCCCGCTGTTCGGTGCGAAGCGACGTTCGGGAATCCCCAGGGAACGGACCTTAATTTTTCGAGTGTTTCCCGCATTCAGGATCATCCGGGGAAAAGCCGCTATCACCTCCCCAAGTTTTAATGTGTCTTGATCAGACAGATCAGGAGGAAGTTTCACGCTGAGAACTACGTCCCAACGGTTTCGTAATTCTGACAACAGCGTTTTCAACAGGGCTGGATTCCGGGCCAAATCTTGTCCTTCGGCAGTATTGGGGCAGGAAATATTGATTTCCAGAAACAGATATCGCTCCTCAGGGGTCCCACGAAAGGTTTTCCGAATGAATTCAAACACGGTCACATATTCTTCGGGAGTTGTTCCTCCAATGCTGAGACCTATGGGACGTTGATAGTTAAATAGAGATCGGTCCAAATCCTTTAAAAACGTCTCAACCCCCGGTCCGGGGAGCCCCAGGGCATTGATAAAACCCGATCGGCCATCAATTCGAATCGGCATTAATCGGGGACGGGGATTCCCGGTACTCGGTTGGGATAAAATGGTCTTCAAAATGACTGCGCCAGCACCTAAATCCAACCAAAGTTTCAATACGGACTGATTGGATTTAAACGCGGCTGTAGTAACAGGCGACGGAAAGTGAAGGCTATGAATTTCACGGGAAAGATTGGTGGGAACCGGAAAGGAACGAATGAAGCGTGGTCCCCGGGATTGAACGGTGGTTAAGATTTGATCCCCGTGATCGACGATGGATTCATAATCTACCTGGCCAAATGTGATTCGCGTTCGGAATTCATACCAAATTATCATTCCCCACCGGAAGCTTCGGTATAGTAATCCCAATAACCAGGTAAAGCCAAGACTAAGGTGTTTCAGACTCACTCCCGGTGGTTATCACGCTGTCCTGTACCGCTACGGAATCACTCACCGCGGTAGAATCATGGTCTTCTGTTGGTGCATTCTTACGGGAAAGCCAGTCCTGATAAAACTTGATCCGGTCCCGGGCAGCCGTAACTTGTTCACTTTCAGGATAGGACTGCCCCAACTGGAGATAATACATGGCGGCGCTATCCGGATTTATGCCGATGCGGTCATAAAAATATGCCAGGAAATACATAGACTGAGGGGCGTACCGGGAGGTGGTGTCCTCTTTAAAAATGGAGCGGTACATATCCAGCGCACGGGAAGTATCTACTTCAAGCGTGTGCTCCGCCTCCACCATCCTCAAACCCAATTCCGCCTCCTTCTGATCCCCGCCGCGGGCCTTTAACACGGCTTCCGCAAACTCGGACCGGGGATACCGTTCCACAATCGTCGTTCGAATGGCCTCGGCGCGGGCGCTATCGCCTTTTTGAAACAGAAGATGACTTAAGGTATACGCCGCTTTGGGCCAATCTGCAAAGTCAGGATAGTGGTCATAAACACGTTCCAGTTTACTGATCGCTGAATCCGGTTTATTAAAATGAAACGCTTCCAGTTCCGCCATATCGCTGAGTTTGACTGGGAGTTGAGTTTCCAGATCGGTAACCGTCGGAACCGATGCCTGCGGCGCCAGAGAGTCGGACGCCACCGTATCCTGAAGCACAGCCACCTGGGCTTCCTTGATTTGGGTCTTCAGAGCTTCCAGATCGCTCTCTAATTTTTGATAGCGCGTTACTTCTTTGATCCGAATTCGGGTCCGATCCAGAAACGGTGATTGCCGATCCTCTTTCCCTACTTGTCCGAAATACTTGGACGCATTATCCAGGTCCCAGTCCTTCAACGCCTGTTCCCCCAACAGATAATAGGCCTCCGCTGAGGCTGGCGTTTTCCGATAATCATTGGTAATCGTTTCCAACCGGTTCATGGCCAGTTCGGTTTCATGCCGGTACTGGTATAATTTAGCCAGTTCCAATTCCAGATCAGGATAAATGTCTTTAAACCGCTCATCGGCCAACATGGATTTAATTTTATTGGAAGCGGTTTTTAAATCACCCTTCAAGCGGTAGATTTTGACAATCTGAAGGTTTGCTTCCAGAATTCTTCGCTTGGACAGGGAGTTTTTTACTACACTCTTGTAGAAGCGGATAGCCTCGTCGTAGCGTTGGCCATTCAAAGACAATTCCGCCAAGCGATAATAAATCTGCTCCCGTTCAGCGGAATTTCGCGTCAATCGGGCTGCCTGTTCAAGATCGTCAATTGCCTGTGACGTATGGCCGATTTCCAGGTGTATTTCCGCCATGGCCAGATAGATGCGTGCGGAATTGGCGTCGGAGGTTTCATCCTTGAGCAAATTCATCAAATCTTGAAGGGCTGGGTTGGGCTGTCCCCTCTTCCATTTAATCATTCCCAACCAAAACCGGGACTCTCGCACGTATTCAGGAATACCGGTAGCGTACAGTCGTCGGAACACCTGCTCCGCCTGAACCAGCTCGCCCCGATAAAACCGGGCTTTTCCTTGAAGCAGAAGCGCAGGATAAACATAGCGGCTGTCAGGGTATTTTTCCAAAACCAGACTCGTTTTGGCAATGACTTTTTTATAGGCTTCACGCGCTCCCGATGGCACCGATTCTCCCGCCTTTTCCAACCGCAGGGCTTCGCCCTTTTCGAAGTATTGCTCGGCATTGTAAAAGGTGTTGAAATAGGCGCAGGACGTGAAAACAAGGAGTAACCCCGCCCAAATGATTCCGTGGATTCTGAAGGTCATCAGGATAATTCTTCGGTCATGCGACCATATTCCCGTTCCGGTTCAATTTCAAAATCGTGAATCCGTTTGGAAATGATGCCGCAGACATCGTCCCGAACGCATTTTCCCGCCAGTTTCAGGGCGTTGGAAATGGCCTTGGCATTGGATCGGCCATGGGCAATGATGATCATCTTTTCAAATCCCAAAAGAGGAGCTCCGCCGTATTCGGAATAATCCGTGACTTCCCGGAGAAATTTTAATCCCTTTCGGAGCATGATCAACCCTACTTTCCAGGATAGGCGCATTTTGAAGGCCAGGCGACCCAGGGCGCCCACGGTCTTGGCGGCTCCTTCCAGGGTTTTGATCACTATATTTCCCACAAATCCTTCCGTCACTACCACATCCACGATACCCCGGAGAATATCCTTTCCTTCCACATTACCCACGAAATTCAACTCTGGAATGGATTCCAGAGTGCGGTAGGCTTCCTGCATTTTGATACCGCCCTTGGTGGATTCTTCACCGATGTTCAACAATGCCACTTTCGGATCCGGAATACCCCGAACGTTCCCCACATAACTGGATCCCATGATGGCAAATTGGACCAGTTCCTCTGGATTGCACTCCACATTAGCCCCTACATCCACCATGAGCGAAAGATTATCGGCCCGTTCCAGTTCATTCATGGTGGGGTAGACAGTAGCGATGGCGGTGCGACGCACGCCGTTGATCCGGGGAATTTCCTTGGCGGCTGATAAAACCACCGATCCGGTGCTCCCGGCGGAGACCAGAGCTTGAGCACGGCCTTCCGCCACAAGCTTGGCGGCCACAACCAGGGAAGAATCAGGTTTGGATTCCACCGCTTTTCTAGGGGATTCTTCCATGGAAATGGATTCGGAAGCATGTACGATTTCTATCCGGTCGTCTCCCCGCCACGCCTTATCCAATAGAGGACGTAATTGTTGTTCATCTCCGACTAAAAGAATTTTTACCGGATGAGCCTTGGCGGCCATTACTGCGCCGTCTACATTGACTTGTGGTGCATTATCACCGCCCATGGCGTCCAGGGCGATGGTTATAGATTGATTCACCAATCCCCCTTTCCTGTTGATTTATGATTAGGGTCCATTCATTAAATAAATTTAAATTTTGGACATGCGTGACGTAGAAAAATACGAAGATCCAATCCAATTCCGCCCTAACTATTCCTGGCCGGAGCCAGGAACCGAGGCTGTCTGTCCGCGCTGCGGCGATACCCTCGAAATGGTGGAAAACCGCCCTGAATATTTTGGCAAACCCTGGTGGTGTTCTCGTTGCCAATGGCAGTTTTCCCAGGAAGACTTGGCTCCGTCTCCAGATTTACAGGAAACGGAATCCGACGCCTGATCATGCGGTGAAATGTTCCGGGTAGTCCACCAGGATCTGATCCACGATCCAGCGGACCACCACGGCATCATCCATATATCCCAGACCTGGAATTTCATCGGGGATGTCGTCATCGTCCCGGACAAAATATTCCAGTGCAAAGCCAATTCGCCGCAATAATTCAGGTGGTATATCTTCCTGATCCCGGATTAAAACATAAAGTTTAGAAATATTTTTCAGCAAACTAACTTCAAAAACATTGGGTTCCTCTTCTTCCAAAAAGGTTTCCAGTTTTTTAGCTACGGCTGTTAATAAATCTTGATTCAAAGGCAGGGAGACCTCCCGGATCATCGCTTCATACCGCTCTCGATCCGCTTCCGTTAGTTGAAATAGAGGTCCTTTGTTGTGGGATTCGCTCATAGTATTTAATAACTCTCGTATTTGTTTTGTAATCGTAAATTTATGGATATCTATAGCGACACTGCTATGGTTGAATTCAGTTTTCAAAACGATGTACTTTAGTCCTAACCTTCACTTTGTTTTCATTAACCCTATGCAGAGATATTTTCATCATGAAACCACTGGCTGACCTTCCACTTGATCAGTTAACGCCCCTGGAGTTATTCACCCGTATCTCCGTTTGCCTTCTTCTGGCGGACGGTCGAATGGACTTTGAAGAGCGGGAAACCTGGGCGGAATCCCTCACAATTCTTTTTCCGGATCATAACCCCGATCACGCCTTTGAAATTCTCCAAGGTACAACTCAGTACCTTTCCAATTTATCTGAAGAAAAGCGCCTAACCCATGCATTAGATTGCGCACGTCAAATGAAGACGTTTTATTCCTCGCAGGAATTGAGAGACACTGTCTATCCCCAATTGGAAGCCATGGCCGAGTCCGATGGACTGCTCATGTCCTCGGAAGATCACTTCCTGAATCAAATTCAAACCGTGTTCAATACGGCATAAAATTGTCCCGCTTTTCTTACCCAACTAGTTTATCCGCCGGCGTTCTTCTCATGGCTCTGGCGATGACCGCATGCCGCAGTCCCGTACCATATTTTCCCGAGCCAGGATATCCCGATCCCCCCTGGACTCAGGCACAGTCAACGGACATCACCGTTCGGTACATCCCCTTTGACCACCCTCCACGACCTCTTAAACCTTTGACGGTACGAAGCAGCGTGTCCACGGACCTGCCGGATACGGTCCGGGTGCTGGTATTCATTCATGAGGACGGCGACGCTTCCGACCCGACTCTGCTGAACGACACCTTACCAACGGAGCTGACCAACGATATTCTGGATGCGGTTTTATCTATGGACTATCGGCCCGCTTTGCAAAATGATCATCCCATTGCCGCCTGGGTGGAAATACCCGTGCAGATTAACAAACAATAGGATTAAAATACACTATTGAAGCTTTCCGTAACTTCCAAATCCTTGGTTAACCCATTTTTCCTGGCTTAAGCTCAATTGTTAACTGATCTTAACGTTTTTTTGAGATCATAAGAGGATTAGATTCTATGGTGGAGAAGCTTTATCAAAATCATATACGTTCAACCACTCGAACTCAAGAGGTGAACCATGGATAATTCGAAGAACAAACTTTCTTCATCATCCCAAAATATCGTCGCGATTATTCTGATTGTATTGGGGGCTCTTTTTCTTCTCCAATCCTTTGATCTATTGAATTTTGGTAATGCTTTGGCATCCTGGTGGCCGCTTATTTTGGTATTGGTGGGATTTTCCAAACTCAAGGGACCTAACAAAACGGCTGGAACGGTAATTTTTGTTTTGGGAATAGTGTTTTTATCCGGCACCCTGGACATTATTAATTGGAGCAGTATTTTTCGGTTCTGGCCCCTGATTCTTATCTTTGTGGGTCTATCCATGCTATACAAACATCGCCAGGGTGCACCCGGGCATTTTTTCTCCCACACCGCCACCACAAAGAACGAGAATGTCACGGCCAACGCGATTTTTGGACACATCGATCAAGTCATCTCTTCCGATCAATTCCGTGGAGGTGATTTACTGGCTCTGTTCGGCAGCGTCACCATCGACCTCCGGCAAGCCAAATTATCACCAAAAGGTTGTGTTCTGAATTGTACGTCTCTCTTTGGCGGTATTGAGGTGTATGTTCCGGATAATGTTTCCGTACGGGTGACGGGAACACCGATTTTTGGCGGTATTGACAACAAGGTGCCCCCGGTCTCGAATACGGAGGCCAAAACCGGCGAACTTGTCCTCCAGTGCACCGTGGCCTTTGGAGGGGTGGACATTTCCCGATAAGAATTTAATTTTGTGTTTCTTGCTGTTGGTTTCATGATGGAAGTCCAGTAATTTCGCGCACTTTCTCAGAAGAGAAAAAGACTTGGAGAGGTGGCCGAGCTGGCTGAAGGCGCTCGCCTGCTAAGTGAGTGAAGGGCTATAAACTCTTCCGAGGGTTCGAATCCCTCCCTCTCCGCCAACC
>CAZHTM010000068.1:0-8578 GCA_964535735.1 uncultured bacterium | reverse complement strand
CAATTGACCTTATTTTAACCGGACAGTACTGATTTTTCATCATGAATGACTTGAATAAGTAAAAAGGAATCGTAATTTTCTAGTGGAATTGCGGAACTATTTTCAAATTCGATAACGCTTTGTATAACGGATTCAGCACTTTACTAAACAATTGAACTCTTTTCCGGAACAGAAGGCCCGTCAAAACATCGATCAACTCCTGGACCGTTGTGGTTGGAAAGTCCAGGATGTTAAAAAAATCAACCTGGGTGCCGGACCGGGGATTGCCGTAAGGGAATATCACACCGACGCCGGTCCGGCGGATTACTTGCTCATTGTGAATCGAAAAGCAATCGGTGTCATTGAAGCCAAACCGGAGGGCACAACCCTGTCCGGTGTGGCGGAACAAACGGAGAAATATATCCGGAATTTTTCGCATAAAATACCTCATTTTGACCTGCCCCTGCCGTTTGCTTACGAAAGTACCGGGATTGAAACCAATTTCAGGGATCTGCGCGACCCGGAGCCCCGATCTCGGAGAGTATTTGCATTTCATCGACCGGAAACGCTCCTGAAATGGATCGAGGACGGGTCCACCCTACGGCGCCGTCTTCAACAGCTTCCACCCCTGGAAAAAAGTACATTGCGGGATTGTCAGTATGAAGCCATCACGGGATTGGAGAAATCTCTTTCAAACGCCCGTCCCAGATCCCTCATCCAAATGGCCACGGGAAGTGGCAAAACCTACATGGCCGTCAGCGCCGTTTATCGGTTGATCAAATTTGCCAAGGCAAAACGGATACTATTCCTCGTGGATCGTCGGACGCTGGGCCGGCAAACCCGGGGGGAGTTCACCAATTTTATCACCCCTGACGACGGCCGGAAATTTCACGAACTTTACAACGTCCAACTGCTTTCAACACCCAATATCGACCCGGACTGCAAGGTAACCATCACCACGATTCAACGGCTTTTTTCCATGCTAAAAGGGAGTGAAATTGAACCGGACCTGGAAGAAAAGTCATTAATGGAATTTGACACCGGTGACATTAAATCGGTGGAATACAATCCCAATATCCCGATTGAAACTTTTGATTTCATCATCACCGACGAATGCCACCGCTCCATTTACAATCAGTGGCGGCAGGCGCTGGAATATTTCGACGCCTTCATCATCGGGTTGACCGCCACGCCGTCCAAACAGACCTTCGGGTTTTTCAACCAGAACCTGGTGATGGAATATCCCCACGAAAGAGCCGTGGCGGACCGGGTGAACGTGCCGTTTGAAATTTACCGTATTCAAACCGCCATCACCGAAAAAGGCAGCCGGGTTGAAGCGGGTTATTATGTGGATGTGCGGGACAAGAACACTCGGGATCTACGTTGGGAAAAATTGGATGAAGACCTGGAATACAGCGAACAAGAACTGGATCGGTCGGTGGTGGCCGTAGATCAAATCCGCACCGTTGTCCGCACCTTCCGCGATCGCCTGTTCACCGATATTTTCCCAGGGCGTGAAGACGTGCCCAAAACGCTGGTCTTTGCCAAGAATGATTCCCATGCGGAAGACATCACTACCATCATCCGGGAAGAATTCGGCAAAGGAAATGAATTTTGCAAAAAGATCACCTATCGCACCACCGGCGAAAAACCGGAAAATCTTATCGCCAGTTTCCGGAACAGCTATAATCCCCGGATTGCCGTTACCGTGGATATGATTTCCACCGGCACCGATATCCGTCCCCTGGAATGCCTCCTGTTCATGCGGGACGTGAAATCGCGGGTGTATTTTGAACAGATGAAGGGACGCGGCACCCGCACTATCAATCCCACCGACCTTCAATCCGTCACCAGGGACGCCACCCATAAAACCCATTTCGTCATCGTGGATGCGGTGGGCGTTACCCAGAGCGATAAGAATGATTCCCATCCCCTGGAACGAAAGAAAACCGTTCCCTTTGAAAAACTCATCCACGGCATTGCCCTGGGGGAACGGGACGAAGACACCCTCCTTACCGTGGCCGGCCGCCTGGCAAAACTCAACCTGCAGATTGATGAGCGACAACGAAAGGAATTAGAGGAAGCGGCCAACGGTGTGTTATTACCGGAAATCATGAATGGTTTACTGGATGCCGCCGACCCGGACAAACAAATAGAAAAAGCGGTGCAATTGAGTGGGAACCCCTATCCCACCACAGAGGAGATCGCCGCCGCGACACAGAAACTCACCGAATCGGCCTGCGCTGTTTTCGACAATCCCGATTTCCGGGAAACGCTCATCGATATTCGCAAACAACATTATCAAACCATCGATACGGTGAGCCGGGATCAGGTCATCTCCGCCGAATTTGAAACCGATCAGGCGATAGCAACGGTGCAATCCTTCCGGCAATTTATGGAGGAGAATAAAGCTGAAATCCTGGCCCTGCAGATCCTTTACAACCAGCCCTGGGACCAACGGCATCTCACCTATGAGATGGTGAAACAATTGGCCCAGGCCATGAAAAAGCCGCCCTATAATCTATCCACTGAACAGGTGTGGTCGGCCTTTGAACAATTGGAAAAAGACCGGGTAAAAAACCGCCCGCCGGACCGCCTGCTTACCGATGTGGTTTCCCTGGTTCGTTTCGGGCTGGAAAAAGAAGAACAATTGATTCCCTTCAAAATGACGGTGGATGAACGCTTCGACAAATGGCTTAAGAACCAGCGGAAAGCCGGCAATGAATTCACGCCGGAACAGGTGGAATGGCTTACCATGATCAAGGATCATATCGCCGCCAGTATGGAAATCACCGTGGATGATTTCGACTATGTGCCCTTTCACGACTATGGCGGCGTGGGAAAAGCCTATGCGGTCTTCGGTGACCAGTTTAATTCGATTATTGCAGAGCTTAATGAGGTGCTGGCAAAATAATGACAAGGTCGGAATTAAACCAGGTTCTCATACAGGGGGAAGATTATAAAATTGAGTTCAAACGCAATCTGAATACCGATTTGAAAAAGGAACTGGTAGCCTTTGCCAATGCCTCCGGTGGTCGGATTTTTATTGGCGTCGATGATGATAAGTCCATACCAGGAGTCAACATCAACAATCAGCTCCGTTCCCGAGTTCAGGATTTTGCATCCCAGTGTGATCCTCCGGTTCACATTAGTCTGGAAGTATTTAATAACATCCTGATTGTTACTGTTCCTGAGGGGGTTAATAAACCCTATCGGTGTACAAATGGGTTTTATATTCGTGTCGGAGCCAATACCCAAAAATTGAAAACGCATGAAATCATTGATTTTATTCAGCACGAGGGGCTGATTCGATTTGACGAACAGTGGCAATCTAAAGCTGACTTTTCCAAGGATTTCGATCTTTCACTTTTTGACCGCTTTATGTTAAAAAGCAACATTTCTACGGTTCTGGATTCGAAAAATATGTTACTGAATCTTGGAGTTCTAAGATTGGATAAGGGAACACCTATTTTAAATAACGCCGGTGTCCTTTTTTTTACTACCCATCCGGTAGAGATTCTACCCCATGCTTATATTTCGTGCGTGGCTTACAAGGGAATCGATAAATCCGATATTTTAGATCAGAAAGACTTTACTGAAGATCTAATCCAGAATATTGAAAATACGCTCTTGTTCTTACAGCGGCATCTTAATAAGTCAGCCCGCATCGAAGGTATTCAACGGGAGGATATTTGGGAAATTCCCATGGTCGCTTTAAGGGAAGCCGTGGTCAATGCCGTTACCCATCGTAATTATCTGGAAACGGGAGCCCGGGTGGTAGTGGAAATATTTCCCGATCGCGTTGAAATCTCCAATCCCGGAGGTTTACCAAAGGGACTGAGCGAAAAGAATTTTGGCAAAATAAGCCTTACCAGAAATCCGCTTATTGCCTCTCTTTTACACCGGGTTGGGTACATCGAAAAATTGGGAACCGGCATCAGTAGAATGAGGAAAGCTTTAGCTGATTCCGGATTAGCCGAACCGCAATTTTCATTCGATGACTTTTTCCGCGTAACCTTTAATAGAGAATATGAGGCTGTAAATGAGGCTGTAAATGAGGCTGTAAAAAAGTTCGGTGAAAAGTTCGGAGTAAAGTTCGGTGAAAAGTTCGGGGTAAGCGTCAAGCGGGGGAATCGTTTGGCTCAAATCTTTTATCTGATATACTCCAAAGAACGATTCACGGTGGAAGGTTTCGCCAAGGAACAGGGAATATCCGTACGGCAAATAGAGAAAGATATGCAGTTCCTGACGGAAAAGGGATTGATTGCCTTTGAAGGCGCTCCCAAAACGGGGAAATATGTCTGCACTACGGCTGGAAATGCATTTATGGAATCATTAATGAATAATACGGAATTGAAATGAAATTTTGTAGGGAGCAGGAAAAGCATGATTGTGGACGCATGGAATGAGGTACTGGCAGCGTGAGTGAATTACCAAATGGTTGGGTTTATCAAAAATTAAATTCATTTTCTATAATTAATCCTAAATTAGATAGATCAGCTTATTCTGATGATTTAGAGGTATCTTTTTTACCAATGAAAAAAGTTGAGGCTTTAACTGGTGTATTTGACTTGTCAGAAACGAGGAAATTTGAAAAGGTAAGAAAAGGATACACTCCATTTCAGAATGATGATATTCTCTTTGCTAAAATTACACCTTGTATGGAAAATGGCAAGATTGCCGTAATTAATGGTTTGAAAAATGGTATCGGCTTTGGCTCAACAGAATTTCATGTTATCAGATTAAAATATAATTTTCTAAATAAATATATATTTTATTTTCTACTTCAGGAGAGTTTCAGGAAAAATGCTAATAAAAATATGACTGGTTCAGTTGGTCAAAAGCGTGTTCCAGCGGATTATTTAAAAAATTCGTTTATTCCCATCCCCCCCCTCCCCGAACAACACCGCATCGTGGCAAAGATTGAGGAATTGTTTTCCAAATTGGACGCGGGGGTGAAGGCGTTGGAGGAAGCCAAAGCCCAACTGAAACGCTACCGTCAGTCCGTGCTGAAATTCGCGGTAGAGGGTCGGCTCACCGCAGAATGGCGGGAACAACACAAAGATGAACTGGAACCGGCGGAAAAACTGCTGGAACGCATCCAGGCGGAACGAAAAGCCAAATTGGGGAAGAAGTATAAAGAACCGGAACCCATCGACACTTCCAACTTGCCTGATTTGCCTGAGGGGTGGGTGTGGGTTACATTAAGTACGATTAGTCTTTGGACAAATGGTAAAGGACTAACAAAAAAAACGATGAAACCTGGAAAATATTTGGTTTATGGTGGTAATGGTGTAAATGGGAATCATAATAGTTATTTAATAGAAAATAATTGTTTAGTAATAGGTAGAGTTGGTGCAAATTGTGGAAATATAAATATTGCTAAAGGTAAATCATGGATTACTGATAATGCAATATATTCAAAGTGGTTATCAGACTATATTCATATACATTTCGTTCAATTGACATTGAAGAATATAAATCTTAATAAAATAGCAGGAGGATCAGGTCAACCATATGTATCACAAAGATTATTAAATCCTTTACATTTTCCATTACCATCTATAAAGGAACAGAATAAAATTGTTGAAGAATGCGAAAGATTATTCTCAACAATAGACGAAACAAGACAAACAATTGAAACGGAACTAAAACGGGCAAAGTCTTTACGCCAGTCCATTTTAAAACGGGCCTTTGAAGGCAAACTGGTAACGCAGGATCCCAATGATGAACCGGCAAGTAAATTGCTGGAGCGGATTAAAGTGGTAAAGAAGTAAGTAATAATAATGTTTATTTATTTAGATGAATCCGGGGATTTGGGCTTCGATTTGGATAAAGAAGGGACCTCCCGGTATTTTACAATCACATTACTGGTTTGCTATACAGATTTGGGAAGAAAAGATATAAGGAATTCTGTCAAACGAACATTAAGAAACAAATTAAATCATAAGCGAAACAAGACGCGAATTATAGAAGAACTAAAGGGTACCAACACAACTATTAATGTGAAAAAATACTTTTTTAGACAAATAAAGAGAAACGACTGGTCAATTTATTCGCTAATCCTAAACAAATGTAGAGTTAGCAACCACTTACGTAATAAAACAGGTAAGAAGAAATTATACAATTTCCTTTCGCGGTTTTTATTAGACCAGATTGACATGGTAAATATTGGACAATATGTTAATCTTATCGTCGATAAAAGTAAGAATAAGGAAGAAATAAAGGATTTCAATTCTTATTTAGTGAATCAATTGGAAGCGAAACTTCCGTTAAACCTGCCATTATATATTTCTCATCTGAATTCTAAAGAGAGTTATGAACTGCAGGCTGTCGATCTTTTTTGCTGGGGGATAGCAAGAAAGTATTCTAAGCGTGATACGGTATGGTATGAAGTATTTAAAGATAAAATAAATTATGAAGACGTTTATTTACGATAATAAAAAAGCGGACCCCACAATGCCTATCTTCTCAGAGCTCATAGCCAATCGATGAAAGGAAGCACTCTGAGCACACTGCAGGAATTACCCGCTTCGCGTAGGAAATTACAATCACAAATTATAGTCTCAAACATTATTTTTGTTCCTAAATAGAATAATAGGATGGAATAAACGCGCATGTGCTTAAGAAACCTTGTTGTTATTTTGGATCATGACCGAGCAACAGTTACGACAGATCATAGCCCGGAGTGAGGATAAGGCTGTAAACCGGGCTGTAAACCAGGCTGTAAACGAAGCGATAAGTAATGCTGTAAGACAGAGGCTCGTTCAAGAGATCATGCATATACTTTCAGAGGGTAGCATCACCCTGAGCGAAATCAAAGCAAAGTTCGGCATTCAACGAAGTGCCGCACAAACGGATGTAAAAAGATTAAGAGCGGCGGGCTTGATTGAATTTAGTGGACCGCCAAGAACAGGGAAATATGTTTTAACCCACAAAGGGAAAGAGAAGCTATTGAAATGACAGACAGTTCTATGCTGGTCCAAAAACTCTGGAATTATTGCCACGTTTTGCGGGATGACGGCGTCAGTTACGGCGACTATGTGGAGCAGTTGACGTATCTGCTCTTTTTAAAGATGGATGATGAGCAGACCAAACCGCCGTTTAACCGGGAATCCCGCGTCCCGGTGGAATTCAGCTGGTCCACGCTCATGGATAAAGACGGTGATGAGTTGGAAATACAATATCGTCACATATTGGAGAATCTGAGCAGAGAATCCGGTGTGATTGGTGTGATTTTCCGGAAATCCCAGAATAAGATTCAGGACCCGGCCAAGCTGAAGCGGCTGGTGAGTATGATCAACAATGAAACCTGGTTGGGGCTCAGCGTGGATGTGAAGAGCGACACCTACGAGGGCCTGCTGCAGAAAAACGCCGAAGATGTGAAAAGCGGCGCGGGACAATACTTTACGCCCCGTCCCCTCATCGATACCATCGTGGAAGTGATGCGGCCCGCCATTGGGATGAAAATCATCGATCCGGCCTGCGGGACCGGGGGCTTTCTTATTTCAGCCCATAATTATATTGCCGAACACCAGACTCTGGATCGGGAGCAAAAAAATCAACTGCGCTTTCATACGTTTAAAGGTGTTGAAATTGCTGACAATGTGGCCCGGCTCTGTGTCATGAATCTGTATTTGCACGGCATCGGAGGCGATGAAAGTCTGGTGGATGTGACCGACTCCCTGGCCAATGATCCCGGTGTGCGTTACGATATGGTGCTCACGAATCCGCCCTTTGGTAAAAAAAGCAGTATCACGATTATCAATGAAGCAGGGAAAGCGGTAAGCGAAAAAGTTCAGTATGAACGAACGGATTTCTGGGCCACCACGTCCAATAAACAGTTGAATTTTGTCCAGCACATCAAAACCCTTTTGAAGATGAATGGCCGTTGCGCCATGGTGGTCCCGGACAACGTGTTGTTCGAAGGGGGCGCCGGCGAAACCATCCGCCGGAAATTGCTTCATGAATGTGATGTGCACACGTTATTACGATTGCCCACTGGCGTTTTTTACGCCCAGGGGGTGAAAGCGAATGTGATCTTTTTTGATCGGAAACCGGCCAGTGAAACGCCGTGGACAAAAGAACTCTGGATTTACGATTTACGAACCAATAAGCATTTTACGTTAAAGACCAACCCACTCGGTTATAAAGACCTGGAGGATTTTATTCGATGTTTTAATGCAGAGAACCGCTACCAGCGTGAAGAAACGGAACGGTTTCGACGATTTACTTACGATGACCTCATTCAAAGAGATAAGGTTAGTTTGAATATATTCTGGCTGAAGGACGAGAGTCTGGAAGACGCGGATAACCTTCCCGCGCCGGAAGTGTTAGCGCACGACATAGTGGAGAGTCTGGAAACAGCGTTGGAACAGTTTAGAGGCATTGAAGAGGATCTCATCAGTAATGAATAACCAAGTATTCATTCCCCTCAAATCTATTGATATTAAACCGGCGAGGGATAGTCGTATGACCAGAAACCGATGATGGAGACAGGAGACAGGCTGCAGGATGCAGGTTTAATGTGAAAAGTGAAAAGTGGAAAGTTGAAAGTGAACCATATTCTTTCCGTCATACTGAGGGAGCGAAGCGAACG
>CAZHTM010000067.1:1748-9092 GCA_964535735.1 uncultured bacterium | reverse complement strand
ACACAATTTGTGATACAACCAAAAATCTTCTTCCTCATTCAACAGATCTTAAATCTTCAATTTCATTATTCTTTCTTCGAAAAAAAATCATTTACCACCCGGATAAACCGTTCCATCTCGCATCCCGGGGCCAGGTGCCCGCAGTCGTTTTCAAATATCACCAATTCGGCGCCAGTGAGGGCCGCCCACTCTTCGGCTGGCCCAGGAGGGACCAGGTGATCCCGGCGGGACACGATGACTAGGGTTTTGGCCTGGACCATGGCGGCGGATGTTTCCCGGGAGCCATCGAATGGAGCAGTAACATCGTGGGATTGCATAGCCTGAATCTGTCGGTACCAGTCGTACACCCGGAAATTGTTCATAAAGCGTGCTTGATAATCATTGGCAAACGATTTCGTTTCGGAAGACGGGGTAGATCGGTTGCGGTAATCGGGAGTGTAGGCATTCAACACTTGAATCAGGGACACTTGCCGGCCGATGTCCTCCGGACGTTGACCACAGGCTAGACCTTCTTCGATTATCGCCTCCTCAGCCATCCATACCAGGCGGCCATAACTCGACGACCAGGGCCCGCCCACGTATGGAATGGCCTTATCCATAAACTCCGGGTATGCGACTATCCATTGAAAGGTTTGCATGCCTCCCATGGATCCACCTAAAATCGCATAAACGTGGGTGACATGAAGGACTTGGGTCAAAACCAAGTATTGGGAGTTCACCATATCCCGAAGAGTGAATACAGGGAACGAATCGTCCGGTTGGGTCGTGCTATTTGAGGGAGAAGAGGAAACGCCGTTTCCCAGAGCATCCATCGCAATGATAGTATAACGAGTGCTGTCCAACAGCTTATCAGCACCCACCAGGTTCCCGATATGTTCACTGGTTCCGCTGAACCAGGTAGGGACAACGATCAGTGGTTTTGCGGTCAGGTCGGATGACCCATAGAAGCGATAACCGATTCGACAATCCTGTATGATATCGCCATTTTCCAGAAGGAAATCGCCCAAATCAGCCCAGCGCTGGCGGGTCGATTCGGCTTGTCCGAGAAGGACAGTCGCCAGAACCAACCATACACCAAGCTTGATTCGCATTGGTTGCCAACGAGTAATCACAGCGGAAAATTACCAGGACTGATTCAATTCCCGCAGGACCTGTTTTTGCAGTTCCCCGGATTTCAGGTATTGGTATAAGTCCTTTCCGGGGCAGAGGGTTTCGGTATAATCTTTATGACTCCTGACGCTGTCGATTGGCACGTGGAATGTCCTGGCAAGATAGGACGTGAGATGAACCAGAGATGTCCATTGAGCCTGAGTGACTGATTGCTCTTCGAAATTCCCGATGACACAAATCAGAGCGTGACCACGGGGATCGTAATCCGTGTTAGTATCACCGGGATAATTAAGGGGTCGCGCTTCATAAACCTTGCCTTCAAGATCGATCATGAAATGGTAGGGGATATCGATCCAGGAACGTTCAGACCGGCTCCAATCTTGGAGATGCCGGATGTAGTCTACTGGATCCCGATCTTCGGGGAAAAAGACCCCGCTGTGATGGATCGTGATCCGTGAAATGGTGTGCTGAGGAATAGTATCGGGAAGAGCTTTCCAACCCCAATCCGCTCGACGGATGACTTTTAGATTGCTGGGATAGTCCAATTCTGTGACGGGAAGAACGGATGGCGGCGTGGAGGCGCAGGCCCCAATAAAGAGAGTGGCCAAGCAGAGGGCAAGAGCGGATTTCATCGGTGACCGGACTAAATTAAGAGCCAGAGGACCAGCTTGCGCACAAACCCGATGGCCAGGAAAGCCAGAATCGGAGAAAGATCGATGCCGACGCCTAGGGGTGGAATCAATGCCTGAAAGGGACGGAGTAAGGGATCAGTGATCCAGTAAATCCACCGGATAATTTCATTGTAGGGATTGTGGGGAATCCAGGAAAGAAGGACCCGCACCAGGAGGCATAGAGTCAGAATCTGAAACAGAAAATCAATGAGTGCAATCATTCTAAAAATTACACTATTAGTAAATCCGTGACCAGGGATTGTTTTATACGAATTGGAGAAAATTGCCCGGCGGCAATAATCGTTAACCCCATATTCATTCCGTAGATCGGAAAATACTTCTACCAATAGGGTATTGGCGGACCAACGCAGAAGTACCCGGTTTGACCTAAGTGAAGATTGGTAATCTCGTTGGCCGTGAATGGGATTACATGTGGTGGGAGTGTTATTGAATAAGAACGTGAAAAATTCTCAAATCACGATATTTATCTATCAAAAAAATACTTGATGCATTAAAAATCGTTGTAGTAAACTTACTACAGTTGTAGTAGACCAATGAAACAAATAGGAGCGTGACTTGACACAAAAACAAAAACTCACCCCCGCTGAGTGGGAGATCATGGAAATTATTTGGGAATTGGGTGGATCTCCTTCCGTACGTGATGTTTTGGAAAACAGATATAGAGATGGGAAAAAAGCTTATACGACTGTTCAAACTATTATGAATCACCTTTATGAAAAAGGAATGCTAAATCGTAAAAAAATAGGGTTGGTCAATTTTTATACTCCAGTCGTACCGCGGCGCTTACTGGTAAAAACGGAAGTCTCTACAATTGTAAGTCGCATTTTTAACGGATCAGTTCCAGCTCTGGCCAATTACTTGATTGACTCAGAAAATCTGAGTCTGGAGGAAATTAATGAAATAAAAAATCTGCTGGATAAAAAGGAGAAGCAATTATTGGGGCAGAACAATGATTGATCTCATTAACACGTGGGGTATTAGCTGGTGGAAGTACTTTTTTCCTCTGGTTATTCAGAATACGATTTTTCTTGTTGTCGTGTATTGGGCCATTATTTATCTCAAAAAGGTTTCAGCTCAAGTGCGATATTCCATTGCTTTATTGGGGTTAATCAAATTATCAATTCCTGCTTTTCTACCCATTTCATGGATTTCACTATCAAATATAGCGGAGAATAGTCTTGGTGCATCGGCCGTGATAAACAGTGTTATGGGGCTGGGTAGTAGTGATCCCGTTCCGACGCAAAATGTGACCATTTATGGTGTGCTTCTAATTGCCTGGTTTATCATTGGTTCAATTTTAATAGGGTTACCCATATTATCGTATTGGCGCATCAACTACCGCTTACGGCGTTCTGTGTTAATAGAAACTATTCGCGATCACTCCGGTGCAAGAATTCAAGTTTTTAAAACAGATGTTGTCGCAGTACCCATGACAATGGGTATTAGATCAAAGAAAATCTATGTTCCCCTCATATGGGAAAATTGGTCGGAAGACTATCGCAACATGGCCATTATGCATGAATTGTCTCATATTCGCAGGCATGACGGTTTCATTGGTGTTATTCAAACGGTAGTTCAGGCACTATATTTCTTCCATCCATTGGTATGGTTGCTAAACCGACGCCTAAATGAATTGCGAGAAATGGTCTGTGATGAATTGGCGGTTGGCTCCCGAGCCAATGATTCCATTACATATTGCCGATTTTTAACGGATGTTGCCGAGAATCTGGTTCTTATCCAAACGGAATATCCCACAATGAGCTCCCTGGGAAAAAAGAAAACGGAACTATTCAATCGTATACAATACCTGTTGGAGGACAGCATGAAAACACCGAAGAGTTTTACGCGATTTTTAGCACCGACCCTGATTTTTGGGGCATTTTTACTGTCCTGGAATTGTCAGGGGATAACTCAAACAACAAGTCAAAGTGACGTGTTGAATGTAGAAAATATATCCCCGAAGAGTGAGGTGAAATTTATTCCTTATGACACTCCTCCCTCGCCGTTGAGTCCCATTATTCCCCATTATCCGGAGACGGCTCAAGAGGCGGGAATTGAGGGCGTTGTAATTGTTCAGGCTTTTATCGATGACAAAGGAGTTGTTAAGGAAACTGTTATAGTGAAAGGTATACCGAATACAGGATTGGATGAAGCTGCGATAGAAGCACTTAAAACGGTTCGTTTTACGCCTGCAATGCAGAAGGATAAACCTGTGGGGGTTTGGTTATCGATCCCGTTCCAATTCAGGCTTGATAACGAAAAGGAATAATTTTCAATTCAAGCATTTGACTTTCGGATTCTTATTAAACCGGCCAGGTATAGTCGTATGACCAGAAACCGGAGCCTGCCTGCGTCCGATAAATCGGATCTTCGGCAGGTAAAACAGGAGACAGGCTGCAGGATGCAGGTTTAATGTGAAAAGTGAAAAAGTGGAAAGTTGAAAGTGTCCCATATTTTTACTGTCATACTGAGAGAGCGAAGCGAACGAAGTATCTCAAGCATTTTTCTCCCGTACTTCACAATACTGTGATAAATGGTCCGATTCAGCATGATCACCCGATCATGCGGGTTCATTCTGAAATCACCATGACGAAAGGACACAGGAAGCAGGAGACAGGAGTCAGGAGCCTGCCTGCATTCCAATTTTCACCGGGACTTCGGTAGGTGAAACAGGAACCAGGAAAACTCCATTACTCCATCTCTCCATCATTCCCACCTACATTCCGGTTTTCATCGGGACTTCTGTGGGCTGGCCGTCACTCCAATTAAATAATTACGTTTTACTCATTACGTTTGAAAATTTCAACCAAATAAACTCCGCCGGAGTAATAATAAAAAAGACCATTCAAATATTCATGAATATGTTGGGTAGATCAACAGACTGTATTTCCACCTTAAAAGGTCTATTTTTTGCCCCGGGAAAGGAACAAATCCGGTAATAATTTTAGACCAAAATCAAGTAGTGTCTTGACTTAAATTGTGGGTTCAATTAGTAATGTATAAGAGATGCTCCCGCCGTTTTTTATACGCTGCCACCGAAGAACAAACGGATGAAGAAAACCGGCATTCCATCCAAAACCGCTGAAAATTTATTGTGACCATTTTAGATGAGCCAGTCGATAAACAGCTTGATTTTCATTTGCCCCAAACTGGATACCACGACTGTAAATCTGACGAGAAAAATCAAAAATTCAGTGTCCTGTTCATACACTTCAAAGTAAATTAATACAAATGAGCTGGTATTAATTAACCTCCACGCGTAAGAACTGGATTTATTGTGTGAAAAGGCCGGGACAAGCAACCTTATGAGCATCAGGCACTGCACATTTAAAGCCCCTTCGACCACTAATTTCCGGCTTGTTACCTGCAAGTTGGTCTTTATCTGTATTTTTCTTACCGGACAATTAATCGCTGGACTCGACATTAACCAGGTCAAGCGCTTTACCATAGCGGACGGATTAAGCCAGAATTACGTTTCATCAATAATTCAGGATCAGGTTGGCTATTTGTGGATTGGGACCAAAGATGGTCTCAATCGCTACGACGGCTACAATTTTGCGGTCTTTAACCATATACCCGGAGATACAACCTCTTTATCCAATGATGATATATCGCTGGTAAAAGAAGGGTCAGGCGGCGTTTTATGGGTCGGGACTAACGGAGGCGGATTAAACCGGTTTGATCCACGCACAGGTCATTTGCGGACATTCCTTTTACAAGATGCGCAATCACGGAAAATTGGCAGTCATTATATCAGCGCCATTTCCATTACAAACGATTTCTTACTGATAGGAACGCGCGACGGATTAATCTATCAATTAGAAAACACCGGGCTCCGGGAACCAAAGATGGTCGCCACGCTTGCGCAGGATGATAACAGTGGTTTGAATTCACTTACCGGAATCCTATCGGAAAGCGACAGTTCTTTTCTGGTGGTTTCAAGGAACGGTGGACTGCAAAGATATAGATCGACAACCAAAACCTGGTCCACATTAATCCGGCCGGATTCCCTCCCCGGCGAACAACGACTGAATCCCATAAATGGAATTATTCAAAAAGATAATGTTTTATGGATTGGCCGGTACACCGGTCTGGATAAATATGATCTTCAGACAGGGGCAAGGGAATCATTCACGTTTCGTGATTATAATAATGCCTATATTAAAATACTGGCGGTTGCCGAGGATCACTCGGGGTGTTTATGGCTGGTTTCCTACCATCATTTGATCCGGTTTGATCTGGCGAGGGGATCATACGAAATATTTTTAGCCTCTGAATCCGACTGGTTCACCGGCGCTGTCTGTATCGATCGTTCCGGAATTGTCTGGCTGGGAACGGCCGGGCAGGGTTTGTTCAAGGTTCGACCCGATTTATCAAAATTCAACGCGACTCCCGGAAATTACCTTGAATATTTGTATCCCGACATCATTGATACATTGAAGCAACTTGCAGGTTTAGACCTTAAGGTAAACCGGGCCCGCGATTTTCTGTCCGTGATCACGGACCGCGACAATAATTATTGGGTGGCCTCCCAGTATCACGGTTTATTTGAGATTTCGAATGATTTACACACTATTCGTCAATATCCAAACAGCGACCTCGATTTCCGCGGTCGAATGAAAAATCTCTACGCTGTTTTTGAAGATCGGAATGGAGAAATCTGGACGACTTGTGCCGGAGGGATTTGCCGTTTAAACCGTAAAGAATCGCTTTTCGAATACCATCGGCTTTACCCCGGACGGGACAGCAGTCGCACCGCTATTAATAATTCCGGTTATTATGATATTACGGCCTTATATCAGGACCATTCGGGGATATTCTGGATCGGGACTCCCATGCTGGGGCTGATCCGGTATGACCCTGAGAAAAAACAAATCCGTTATTTTCAATCCGCTGAAAACAAACCCAACAGCATCAGCTCCAACTTTGTGCTGTCCATTGCCGAAGATCCGTACCGGCCCGATCAAATCCTCTGGATTGGAACCGATGGCGGCGGTTTGAACCGGTATGATAAAATAACAGACACATTTACTACTTTTTCTACCGTTGATGGTTTGCCCAATAATACTGTTTATGGCATTCTGCCCGATTCAGATTATAATCTGTGGCTTAGTACGAATCAGGGACTCAGCAGATTCGATCCGGTCAATAAAAGGTTTAAAAATTTCACTGTGTCCGACGGGTTACAGTCCAACGAATTTAACCGACGTGAATATGTCAAAACTGCTGATGGTGAATTGATATTTGGCGGGATCAACGGCTTTAACCATTTTTATCCCCGAAGCATTCAGGATAATCCCATAAGTCCGCAAGTGGTGATTACGGGAATGACCGTATATAATCGGAACGGGATGGTTCGTCTGGATTATCGAGAACTGCTATTAGAAAATGAAATTTTGCTCGACTACACTAATCATACCATCACCATTAATTTCAGCGGTCTGGAATTTACCGCACCGGAAAAAAACCAGTTCGCCTACCGGCTGGAACCGTTCAATAAAAACTGGATTTATTGCGGGACCCAGCGTTCAGCCACGTATTC
>CAZHTM010000067.1:0-1648 GCA_964535735.1 uncultured bacterium | reverse complement strand
GGACAAGATTTGTTGCTTATTAAAAATACAATTGATCTGGGACTGAAATATTGCGACAGCAACCAGAAGGCCGCCAATCATTTTCGTTCAGCGTCTAAAATTGTATCCGATGCCATTCGTGGAGTTCGTGAGGTGTCGCATAATCTGAGTCCTCAGCATCTTGAGCAGTTGGGGTTGTCCACGGCTATTGAATCGGTGATCGAAAATTTGGGAGCCTCCACCGCGATTCAAATCAAAACTTCACTTTGTAATATTGATGGATTACTGCCCAAATCCGATGAAATTATTCTTTACCGGATTATTCAGGAAAGTCTGAACAATATTATTAAACATTCCAAGGCAACACAGGTCTGGATTTCGACGAATATTGAAAATCAACAATTGCGTTTAATCATCGAAGATAATGGTCGCGGTATTTCAAAAGACCAGTTGGCAAACCCCACCGGGATTGGTCTGGCGGGAATGTTTGAACGAACCCGCATGCTGGGTGGCGAACTGATAATCAATCCGGGCCTGAAAAAGGGCACAAAAATAGAATTAATCCTTCCTTTAAAAGAGAAACCCAATGACAAAAAAAATGTCTGCTGAGAAAATCCGCATTATTATTGCCGATGATCACCCTTTGTTTCGCGCCGGAGTTATTTCCGTCCTGAAAGATAATTCCGAACTAGATATTATCGAAGAAACCAGCGATGGCGAAACGGCTCTCAGTTTGATACAAGAATTGAAGCCGGATATAGCCATCCTGGACATTAAAATGCCCCGCCTTTCCGGGTTAGAGGTTGCCAAAGCCCTGAAGGATAAAGCATTGCCTACACGAGTAATTTTATTAACGATGTATCGTGACAAGAACATGTTTCTCGAAGCCTTGGACCACGGTGTGAAGGGGTATGTCCTGAAGGATGCCCTGGTGCAGGACATAGACAAAGCCATTCGGACGGTGGCGAATGATCAATACTATTTGAGTCCTGAATTATCCGGTGTGCTGGTTGACACTTCTCAAACAATCGAGAATGAAGACGAGGAGTTTTCGGCGATCAATAAACTGACACCGGCGGAACGAAAAATTATTCGTCTGATTGCCGATTTAAAATCCAATGCGGAGATTGCCCAGACACTCTTTATTTCTAAACGAACCGTCGAAAATCATCGTGTAAACATCTCCCGCAAACTGAACCTGGAAGGGACCAACAGCCTGCTCAAATTCGCCGTCAAGAATAAGTTGCGTTTGTAGTCGAAATTCGTCACCCGAACAGATATAAATTCGGGTAAAGGTAGTAGCCGTGCATTTCCTCCGAATATATAACCCCGACGGGGTTAACAACGTTGTTCTTTTGGGTGTCTATAGACATATAATCCCTCCGGGATTTTATGGTTTGAGTTTATGTACAATGATTCTCTGATGGCTACATTCAATCCGTCAATCAACGGATTTGACGTGAGGCCACTTTGGGATGATTCCGTAGGCTTTCAGTCCCGTACCGAAGGTCGGGGAATCAGATGTCTATAGAGAAATGAATACCAAAACAAACCCAACGCCGTGAGGTGTTGAATATAGGTTAACGGAAAAAACAATTTGGGTAGGATTCTATATAACCCCGACGGGGTTAACAACGTTGTTCTTTTGGGTGTCTATAGACATATAATC
>CAZHTM010000066.1:0-9154 GCA_964535735.1 uncultured bacterium | reverse complement strand
ATCGTCCCAATGTTTACATGGGGCTTCGATCGCTCAAACTTCTCTTTTGCCATAAATTGATTCCCTTTCTATGATACGTTTCCGTGAATCCGCTCAATCAGTTCGGCTTGAATACTGGCCGGAACCTGTTGATGGTGGGAAAATTCCATATGGAAAACGGCCCGCCCTTGGGTGATGGAACGCAAATCAGTAGCATACCCAAACATTTGACTTAACGGGACGGTCGCATTAATAACCTGAGCATCCCGACGCTGACCCATGGTCAATACTTTCCCACGACGGGAACTGATATCACCCATGACGTCGCCAAGGTATTCCTCAGGCGTAACAATTTCAACATTCATAATCGGTTCCATTAGGATGGGACCAGCTTTCCGGCAGGCTTCTTTAATCGCCATGGAACCAGCAACTTTAAAGGCAATTTCCGAACTATCCACTTCGTGATAAGAACCGAAAACCAATTCCACGCGGATATCCTGAACCGGATATCCTACCAGGACGCCATTCTTCAGGCCTTCCTGAATTCCTTGGTTTACAGCCGGGATATATTCTCTCGGGATGACACCACCCACAATCTTGTTCTCAAAATGATAACCTTTACCCGGTTCATTAGGCTCCACATTGATTACCACGTGACCATATTGACCACGACCACCGGATTGGCGTACAAATTTTGTTTCGGATTTCTCCACCCGCTTCGTAATGGCTTCGATATACGCAACTTGCGGACGACCCACATTGGCCTGAACCTTAAACTCACGCAAAAGACGATCGACCAATATTTCTAAATGCAATTCGCCCATACCGGCAATTATGGTTTGACCCGTGTCGTGATTGATAGACACCTGGAAGGTGGGATCTTCTTCACTCAGTTTCACCAGGGCTTTCGATAAAGCATCCTGATCGCTCTTACTCACAGGCTCCACGGAGACTTCAACCACCGGCTCCGGGAAATCCATGGATTCCAAAAGGATGGGATGTTTTTCATCGCAAAGGGTGTGCCCCGTATTTGTGGCTTTCAGCCCTACGGCGGCTACAATTTCTCCAGCAGCTACCCGTTCCACTTCCTCACGTTTATTGGCGTGCATAAGCAAGAGCCGGCTGATCCGTTCCCGCTTCCCTGTATTGGGATTATAAGTATAGGATCCCTTGGCCAATTCGCCGGAATACACCCTGATATATGTCAGCCGCCCCACATAGGGATCTGACATAATTTTAAATGCCAACCCACAAAAGGGTTCGCTTTCATCCGGATTTCGTGTCAACACTTTGTCTGAATCATGCGGAAGGAATCCGGATATAGCTCCGATATCCAACGGAGACGGTAAAAAGTCAACAACAGCATCCAACACTCGCTGGACACCCTTGTTTTTAAATGCAGACCCACATAATGTGGGAATAAATGTATTATCCAAGCAGCCCTTCCGAATTGCCGCTTTTAACTCGTCCACCGTGATTTCTTCATCCTCAAGGTACTTCTCCATGAGTTTTTCATCATAGGTGGCCGTTTCTTCGATTAAATGCTTACGCCATTTTTCGGCGACCGCTTGCATGTCGGAAGGAATATCGCCATAATCAAATCGCGCCCCTAAAGTAGATTCATTATACAGAATCGCTTGCATCGACAATAAATCAATAATCCCGGTGAACATTTCGCCATCTCCGATAGGAATGGCAATGGGCAGAGGATTCGCCGAAAGGCGATCCTTTATCATATCCAAAACATTGTAAAAATCAGCGCCCACCCGGTCCATTTTATTCACAAAGGCGATCCGGGGAACGTTATATTTATCGGCTTGCCGCCATACTGTTTCGCTTTGAGGTTCAACCCCACCTACGGCACAGAATACTGCGATAGCGCCATCCAATACACGCAGGGATCGTTCCACCTCCATGGTAAAATCCACGTGTCCCGGCGTATCAATAATATTGATCCGATGATTATTCCAGATAGCCGTGGTTGCGGCTGATGTGATGGTAATCCCCCGTTCCTTTTCCTGCTCCATCCAGTCCATGGTGGCACCGCCCTCATGAACTTCACCGATTTTATGGGTACGACCCGTATAGAAAAGCACACGTTCGGTTAACGTGGTCTTTCCGGCATCAATGTGAGCCATGATGCCAATGTTTCGTACGCGATCCAGGGGGATTTTCTTCATTTATCGTCTACCGGAAATGCGCAAACGCTTTATTGGCCTCAGCCATTCTATGGGTATCATCCTTCTTCTTGATGGCTCCGCCTTCATTATTAGCGGCAGCAATCAATTCCATCGCCAAACGGTCCGCCATGGGGCGACCTTTTCTGGATTTGGCCGCATTGATCAGCCACAGAGAGGCTAAATAAAATTGGCGATTTTTGGGCACTTCAATGGGCACCTGATAGGTTGCACCACCAATTCGCCGTGATTTCACTTCTAGCAAGGGAGACGCGTTTTTTATTGCCTGCTGGAAAATTTTGATGCCTTCCGTCTTGGTCTTAGACTGAATCGTGCTCATAGCATCATAAAATATCTTTTCCGCCACGCCCTTCTTCCCGCGCTCCATCAGATAATTAATAAATTTGGCCACCTGAAGGTCACCATAAATGGGATCAGGGGCAATGACTCGTCGTTCTGGTCTTCTTCTTCTCATGACACTCAGGATTTAGGACGTTTAGCGCCGTAACGGGAACGGCTGGTTCTACGATCAGCGACACCAGACGTATCCGCGGTTCCTCGAACAATATGGTACCGAACACCGGGAAGATCCTTGACCCGACCTCCTTCGATAAGCACAATAGAGTGCTCCTGAAGGTTGTGGCCTTCTCCAGGAATATAGGCCGTGACTTCGATCCCGTTTGTGAGACGAACACGAGCCACTTTCCGGAGAGCGGAATTCGGTTTTTTAGGTGTGGTAGTATATACACGAGTACAAACACCCCGCTTTTGAGGATTCCCTTTTAAGGCGGGGGTGGGAGTTTTCCGAATGACTCGTTTCCTACCCTTGCGAATTAATTGATTTATCGTCGGCATAGTGTTTTCAAATAAAGCCTATAAATTTAGCTGTTTTTTGAAAGAATAGTCAATCAAATTTAGTCCCGGAACCATATCATTTTACTTCTTCCGAAACCTTCGATTCGACTGGCTCTTCTTCCGGTTTATCCACATCAGACACATAAATATTTTCCAATCCGGGGAAGCCGGTTCCTGCTGGAATTGCGCGACCAATGGCCACGTTTTCTTTCAATCCGCGCAAGTAATCGGTTTTTCCCGCGGTGGCAGCATCGGTGAGAACACGAGTGGTCTCCTGGAAGGATGCGGCCGAGAGGAAACTTTCTGTATTTAAAGACGCCTGGGTAATTCCCATTAAAATGGGTTCGAAAGTGGCGGGTTTTGTTTTCCGGGATTTAGCCGGCTTTTTACCCGCAGCCTTCAGTTCCGCATTAAGTTCGCGTAACTCTTTTTTATCCACTAGAGCGCCTTCTTCGAATTCCGTATCGCCGGGATCGGTGATAACTACCATGGAGGCAATCCGTTCATTTTCCGTGAAGAATTCGGCACGGTCTACCCGTAGCGTCTCCAGGAAATTGGTATCGCCGGGATCTACCACGGACACTTTGCGCATCATCTGACGGACAATGACTTCAATATGCTTGTCATTGATTTTTACACCCTGCAGACGATACACTTCCTGAATTTCATTCACCAGGTATTCACGAACGGCACCAGGTCCCATGATCCGAAGAATATCCACGGGAGAAATAGCCCCTTCACAGAGACGGGTTCCCGCGGTAATGAAATCGCCTTCATGGACGATCACATGTTTTCCATAAGGAATGGAATAGGTCCGGGCTTCACCATCGCTGGGCTCCACAATGATTTTCCGGATACCCCGTTTGGTTTCGCCGAACTTCACCGTTCCATTGATCTCCGACACAACGGCCGGATTTGAAGGATTACGGGCTTCGAACAATTCCGCCACCCGAGGCAATCCACCGGTGATGTCCCGTGTTTTACCAATATCTTTCTGAATTTTTACCAGAGTTTGACCACGGCGAACTTCCTGACCATTAATCACCATCAACGTGGCTTTGACAGGCAGAATGGTGCCGCCGGCCATGATATTGCCGTCTTTATCCAGAATTTCAATATGGGGACTGAGTTGACGGTCGCGGGATTCAATCACCACCATCTGTTTTTTACCGCCTTCTACCGCTTCCACCTGATAGGTTTCACCTTCAACAAAATCGTTCAGGCGTACAAATCCGGAATGCCGGGCGATAATGATATCGGTGTAAGGATCCCACTGGAATAGAATCGTTCCCGGATTAATTTTCTCGCCCTCGGTAACGAACATATTGGCGCCATAGGGAATATTATATTCCGCTTTGGGTTTCTTGGTCTTGGGATCCATCACATATAGTTTGGCGTGACGCACCATACACCGCGTGACTTCTGCCCCATCGTCGTCGATGGTTTCGGCGGAATCGTAATGGTCGGAAAATTTGATAACACCGCCATATTTGGCTTTCATTTCCGACTGTTCAATAATGCGCGTGGCGGTACCACCGATATGGAAAGTCCGCAGTGTTAGCTGGGTTCCCGGCTCGCCGATACTCTGGGCGGCCTGAATTCCTACCGCCGTACCAATATTAACCACCCGATGGGATGACAAATCCCAACCGTAACATTTGGCGCAAATGCCCCGCTTTGATTCACAAGCCAGTACCGACCGAATCCGTAGACTGGTCAGGTTGGCTTCATTAATAATTCGGGCTTCATCTTCAGTAATGACCGTACCACCGGCGATCTTAACTTCTCCATCGATGATTAAATCATCGGAAATGGTGCGTCCAAGCACCCGATCAGACAGTGATTCAATGACTTCCTCTCCTTCTTTCAGGTCGGAAATCACAATCCCGTTGATGGTTCCGCAGTCGTATTCATTCACCACCACATCCTGAGAAACATCAACAAGACGGCGCGTGAGGTATCCCGCATCTGCCGTCTTCAAGGCGGTATCAGCCAATCCTTTCCGCGCTCCGTGCGTGGAAATAAAGTATTCCATCACGGACAATCCCTCTTTGAAGTTGGAGGTAATGGGTGATTCAATGATTTCACCCTTACCACCGCTCATGGATTTTTGAGGTTTGGCCATCAATCCGCGCATTCCGGCTAATTGCTTAATCTGGTCCTGGCTGCCCCGGGCACCGGAGTCGGCCATCATAAATACGGGATTAAATCCATCCCGGTCTTTCCGCATAGCGTCCATCATAGTGGCAGCGACATGACCTGTGGTATGAGTCCAGATGTCAATCACCTTGTTATACCGTTCACCGTCGGTTAAGACATGGCGTTCAAATTTGTTTTGAATATCGTCCACCTGCTTATAGGCATTCTGGAGAATTTGCTGTTTGGATTCCGGAATCAAAATATCGCTAATGGCGATGGAACTTCCGCTCTTGGTGGCGATTTCGAATCCCAGATCTTTTAAATTATCCAGGAACTGAACGGTTTTATAATTCCCGGCCAATAGATAGGTACGGTTGACAATCTGTCCCAGTTTTTTCTTATTAATGAGATCATCCACGTAATCCATTTCATCCGGAAGGATGGAATTGAACAGAACGCGACCCACAGTGGTATTTTTATGCCATACGCCCTTGTGGCGCACATTGATGATCGCGTGCAGGCCCACAACGCCATTTTCGTAGGCCAGGCGGACTTCTTCAAGAGAGGTAAAGGATTTGCCTTCTCCCTTATCCCCTTGTTTAGAGCGGGTCAGGTAATACACACCTAACACCATGTCCTGAGAAGGAATGGCGATGGGGCGTCCATTGGCGGGATGAAGAATATTATGACTGGAAAGCATGAGAATCCGGGCTTCCATCTGGGCCTGAATAGACAGGGGCACGTGAACCGCCATCTGGTCGCCGTCGAAGTCAGCGTTGAAGGCGGTACACACCAGAGGATGCAGTCGGATGGCTTTTCCGTCCACCAGGACCGGCTGAAAAGCCTGAATACCCAAACGGTGTAGCGTAGGCGCACGGTTGAGCAGAACGGGATGATCCTGGACCACATATTCCAGCACTTTGTACACCACGGGATCATGATTTTCAATCATCAACTTGGCGGTCCGAGGTGTTTGCGCCAGTCCCCGCTCAATCAAGGCGTGGATCATATGGGGTTTGAACAGTTCCAAAGCCATATTTTTTGGCAAACCACATTCATGCAAGCGCAGGTTGGGACCCACCACAATGACTGATCGACCGGAGTAGTCCACCCGTTTTCCCAGGAGGTTTTGCCGGAAACGTCCCTGTTTCCCCCGGAGCATGTCGGATAGCGATTTTAGCGGACGGCGTGTACCGCTCCGAATCGCTGTTTTACGACGGCTGTTATCGAACAGGGCGTCCACCGATTCCTGAAGCATCCGTTTTTCATTCCGTAAAATGACATCGGGAGCCTTGATTTCGATCAATTGCTTCAATCGGTTGTTCCGAATAATAATTCGGCGATAGAGATCATTTAAATCACTGGCGGCAAAGCGGCCACCTTCCAGAGGCACCAGGGGTCGCAGTTCCGGTGGTATCACCGGCAACACAGACACGACCATCCATTCCGGTTTGTTGACCTTCTTTTTAAAGCCATCCTGTAAAAATTCATTTACGACCAGAAGGCGTTTCAAAGCGTCGTGGCGCTTTTGCTTGGACCGGGTAGTGGTAATAATGTCTTCCAATTCTTTCCGGAGATCAGAAAGACTTAATTTTGCGAGGGCTTCTTTGATAGCTTCGCCACCCATCAAGGCAACGAAGTATTCCTCATTTTCCTGTTCCTCTTCGGTGACGGCATAATATCCGTATTGCCGTTCCAGTTCCAGGTATTCGTCTTCCTCCAGCAGCTCAAACGCCTGCCGATCGCTTTTGCCGGGTTCAATGACCATGAACTGCTCATAATAAATCACCCGTTCCAGTTCTTTAGTACTTAAACCCAGGAGATAGCTTAGCTTGCTGGGAATGGATTTCAGATACCAGATATGGACCACCGGAACAGCCAGGGTAATATGCCCCATTCGTTCACGGCGTACTTTTTTCCGAGTGACTTCTACGCCGCAGCGATCGCAAATAATGCCCCGGTAACGGATGCCCTTATATTTCCCGCAGTGACATTCGTAGTCTTTTACCGGACCAAAGATTTTTTCACAGAACAACCCGTCTTTTTCTGGTTTATAGGACCGGTAATTAATCGTTTCCGGTTTCAAGACCTCACCATAGGACCGAGCCAGAATCATTTCCGGCGAAGCCAGTCCGATGGTCACTGAAGTATACCGTTTGGTAATGTCAAGTTTTGTCGATTGGATGAATGTCAAGATGACTCTCCTTAATCAAGTTCGATATCTAAGCCAAGACCCTGTAATTCTTTAATGAGCACATTAAAGGCTTCGGGGGGTCCAGGAGCCGGTAAATCCTCACCACGGACAATGGCGTTATACACTTTGGATCGTCCTTCCACATCGTCGGATTTCACCGTGAGGATTTCCTGCAGGGTGGCCGATGCGCCATAAGCCTCCAGAGCCCAGACTTCCATCTCTCCCAAACGTTGTCCACCAAACTGAGCTTTTCCACCCAGAGGCTGTTGGGAAATAAGGGAATAGGGCCCCGTGGAACGGGCGTGCATTTTATCGTCAACCATGTGACTTAGTTTCATCATATAAATGTAGCCGGTGGTCACAGGATTATCGAAATATTCACCGGTACGGCCGTCGATTAGTCGGGATTTACCCGTGGCAGGGAGACCGGCTTTCTTCAATTCCGCTTCCACTTCCTCCGGACGGGCGCCGTTGAACACGGGGGTTTCATAGGTGCAACCCAACACTTTTCCAGCCCAACCCAACATGGTTTCATAGAGCTGGCCCAAGTTCATACGGGAAGGCACACCCAGAGGATTCAATACGATGTCTACTGGTGTACCGTCTTCCGTGAACGGCATATCCTCTTCCGGAACGATCGTTGCGACCACACCTTTATTTCCATGACGTCCCGCCATTTTGTCGCCGATCTGCAATTTGCGCTTACTGGCTACATAGACTTTGGCGAGCTTTAGAATACCCGGTTGCAGTTCATCGCCGATCCGAACTTTAAAGACTTCTGCTTCCAGCGTATCTTCGATGCGTTTCCATTCTTTATGGAAGGAACGCCACACGGTTTTAATCTTCTTCCAGGTGTTTTTGTTTTCAACCCATGCCGCATCCTGCGCAAAGCGTTCCAGGTCAAAGGCTTTTAGCCGTTTTTCCGTGAGACGAGTGCCTTTTTTAATCAGCGTACGGTTTGTGGAAATATCCCGGATACCATCGGAGATTTCATCCTTCAGCAATTCCATCAATTTAGCGTCCCGGGCTTTCTTTAAGGCTTTTTTATCTTCCCGGGCTTTTTTCTGCAGATTGTCAATAATCCGCCGATCTTCCACACGGGACCGTTTGGCCCGCTTTTCAAACAGTTTTGTATCGATAACAACACCGTGGACCCCTGGATCGGCCTTTTTGGACGCATCCTTCACATCACCTGCTTTTTCACCAAAAATGGCTCGCAGGAGTTTTTCTTCCGGTGTGGGATCCGTTTCTCCCTTGGGGGTCACTTTTCCGATCAAAATATCCCCTTCGCGGACCCGCGCCCCAACCCGGACAACTCCGTTTTTATCCAGGTCTTTGGTTGCGTCCTCACTCACGTTGGGGATTTCAGGCGTTAGTTCTTCTTCGCCCCGCTTGGTTTCCCGGACTTCCAGTTCAATTTCATTGATATGAATGGACGTAAAGACATCTTCTTTCACCAGCCGTTCGTTGATGACAATCGCATCCTCAAAGTTGTATCCCCGCCAGGGCATAAAGGCTACCAATACATTCCGTCCCAGGGCCAGCTCGCCATGATCAGTGGATGCACCGTCCGCCAGAACCTGCCCCTTCTTCACGCGGTCACCTTTTTTCACCAGAGGTTTCTGATTGTAGCAGGTGCTCTGATTGGATCGCGTATATTTCTTCAGTTTGATCTCAATCAGGTTGTCCCCTTCCACGAGACTCAGTTCATCGGGAAGGTCCTTGGTTTTAATCACAATCCGTTCCGCATCGGCATAAATCACCGTGCCAGCAGAAGGAGCCGTTACACAGGCTTTCGAGTCCACCGCCA
>CAZHTM010000065.1:8063-9219 GCA_964535735.1 uncultured bacterium | reverse complement strand
CATAATCTCCCCTCCGGGTGACGGTGAATCCGTCCACCAGTCGTTTACTGAATTGTATTTCCTGACGAACCAGCTGACGCTCAAAGGGGTAATTACTTCCGGCCGTATTCTCAGCAGTCCGGCGAACATAGTATAAATACACGGTCTGTCCGGTATATTCAAAATTCCGGGACGTGTCTCCATGATCAATCACCGTAGCATAATAAATATGATTACGGGATGGGTCGATAGTGGGATCGCCTTGCCCTACGCTTTCGTTCGTAAATGATTTGACCAATATGCGGGTGGTCCAATGGATAAGATCATCCGACAGCGAATAATAGATTCCCCAATTGTTGCCCTTGGCCGTTGTGCCAATTAACATGAATTTGTCGAAATATGTGTTATAGGTCAAACTTCCATGCATATAGGCTATATTCCCTTCCCAGGGAGTGTACTTGCTCAGAGGCAGCATGGAGGAATAATCCACATACTCTGTATAAGGATTTCCTAAATCCACATTAAATCCCATTCCGTCCCATCCTTTCCAACTGGTGGGATCCGATAAATCATTGGTTCGAAAAATATAGGGATAACGTTCCACCGTGCTGCCCCAGGCTTCGGCAATAAAATAGTAATAGCCGTCGTGTTTGATAATATTGGTGGGTTCGATCACCCCATACCGCTGACCGGCGGTGGCCGTATCGACGGCAACCACTAAATGGGCGGGGGCCGCAGGATGCGTAAAGGATCGTCCGGAATCAGTGGAGACGGCATAGGTTATACTGGAATAGGCGCAATCATCGGGATTGGGGCAGACATCCGCGGAAAATCCATGATATTCGTTGTGGACCAGGCCGTGGATAGTGATTCCATCCTCCGTATAGGTGGAAGACAGCCATTCGTAATCGTTATGCAAAGCCGGGTCGCTGCCGTCAAAATCTGAGGAATGAACGGGTCCTGAGCAATCCAGGGAGAGGGAATTAAAATCAGGTCCGATTAAGCGATACGTTACATAATGACCAATGGTCATATTAATCTGGCCGTTTGCATCACGAAAGACCCGCGGCGGGGCATCGGGGGTGTTATCCCATTCACAACTATCAGCAGTCCATGAAAAAACCGTCTCTTCAGAACCAATAAGCGTGACTTCTCCGGGATATTCCCAGGTTCCGGC
>CAZHTM010000065.1:0-7963 GCA_964535735.1 uncultured bacterium | reverse complement strand
GGCCTGATCCACTTCCCGTTTGGCTACCGGTCCTTCCACCGGTTCATACATGGCCTGTTTCTTGGCGGGAAGGTTTTTCATCACTCGTTCCACTAATTCTTCCGGAAGTCCTTTCAGAGCCATAGCAATAGTATCCAGGTCCACCGAATTCATTAAATCCCGGAGAATATTATCCGGAAGCAGATCGAAAATATCATCAAAGGTTATGTAATATTTTTTCACTTCCTGGGCCAGTTTGGGATTTTCTTTGGACAGGGCATTCAAAAATCGTTCTTCTTCTTCAGGAGACATGGCGGCTAGTACCTCTGCGATTTCTTTTCCACCTCCTCTGGAAAAGGCCACCGTCCGAGGCAGATAGTGGGATTTATCCCGAAGGTTTTGAGCCACACTTACAATACCTTCCAGGGGAACGTCTTTCAGATTTCCCAATTCCATCAGGACGCGCGCTTTCAGATCAGGAGTCATACGGTCCACGACCATCGTCCGCCGGTCTGCTTCCAACTGCGCCAGGGCAATCGCCGCTACCCGGGGTTCTTCAGCCACGAGAAGAGACACCAGCTGTTCATCGGTGAGATGATTTAAAAAATCAAACGGCTTCTGGGGGCTGTCGTCGTCAGTCTCCTGGAACTTGTCGCTGACAAAATTGAAATAGAATTCCTCGAAAACCCGTTTCTTAACCGCAAACGAAACAGAAGGTAATTCCTGAATGGCGGCTCTAATTTTTCGTATTTCAGTTTTCGATAAATCTTTTATTAACGTCAACGCCAAATTTTCTCCAAGAACCGAGAAAACGATGGCGACCTTCTGCAGACCCGATAATTGTTGTACATCCGTAATCATAATCAGGCCCTCACTTTTTCCGTTTCTTTTTCCCCGTGTCTTCTTCTTCAGGCTCCGGGGCCGGTGTTTCAGGTTCGGGAGGCGGTGGTGGCGCTTCCTGTTGCATCCATTCCTTGACAATTCGGGTGGCCGTATGCGGTTGACCTACAGACATGGACACCACGGCCTGACGCATATCGCTGATCTCACTGGAGAGCACGGCCGGGTCGTCTTCCACTGAAGATGGAGCAGCGGGCGTCGCAGGGGGTGTAGGTTGCGGCTGTTGAGGAGCCACAGTTGGCTGTGGAGCTGCCGGGGGTGTTTCCTTGGTTGGTTTTTTCGGTTTCCTCTTCCGGCGACGTGGAGGTGGCATCATCATTGGAGGATAGGGCACCTGACGGGGACGATTCATTAGAACAAAAATCAGGACAATCAAAAGAATGAGGAGTAACGAACCCAAAATAGCAATGAGCACCATTGTCATTGTGGGCGTCTTATTCATGTCCGCTTTCATTTGATCTAATTCCGCATTGGCCGCATCCAGTTGCTGAAGTTTCTCTTCAATCAGTTGGTCAATGCGATTTCGTTCCGCTTCACGTTTAGAAAGTTGCTGGGCGGCAACCACTTTTTGGGAATCTTCCGGTGTCTCAGTGATTTGTTCTCTCAGCCGGGCAATTTCCGCATCCAATTGCTGAATACGAATGGAATCTTGTCGCAAGATTCGTCTTTTTTCTTCTTGAAAAGCCCGTTCTCTAGCGGCTGTTTCCAGTTGTGCTAATTGCTGCTTGAAATATTGACGGTCCTCTTCTCTCCGTTTAGCTTCTTCTTCACGATACCGTTTAAGCTCTTCTTCCCAGTTTCGATCCCGTTCCAAATTTTTCTGCTGTTGTTGATCTTCCAGATTCTGGAGTTTATCCGCAATGGACTGAAGGAGGATTTGCTCCGCTTTCTTCGCCTCTCGTCGTTCTTTAAAACTGGCAGTGGTTAAAGTTAAATTGTCGCCACCCTGCACATTTAAACCGGCGGTGGCAGTCACAATAGTCCGTACATTTTCCAAAAGTTCCGGAGGAGTGTCTTCCTGGAGGATGACATGGATGCTTTTACGAATTACATGCGCAATGGCAGGTCGACGCCGGGAGGCTGTCCGGGATAATATTTTTTCCTTTTTTTCAACCGTTACCGGTGTTTCCTGAACTTCTTCGGGAATAATTTCAGGTTCATATTCCGGCTCTGATTGAACTTCCGGCTGAACCTCAAATTCGAAACCGGGAATCGGCAGTCCTCCCATATATCCGGATTCCGGTTCTTCAGTGGATGTCTTCCTCGTTTTGTCTGTTTTTTTATCTGCTGCCGCCTCAGTGGGAATAGCCGCTTCTTCGGTATCTCCCGCAAAGGTGACTTGCTCTTCCACCGCATCGCTCAGTTCCAGGTCCACGCTCACCTGAACCACAAATTGTGATGGTCGCATTAATTTGGACAATGCCGTGGTTACACGCTCATGGATATCCTTTTCGACCATTAATTTTTGGGTTAAATAACTGGCGTCCTGGGAGAATAGTACGCTCCCGACGAGTACCAGTATCGCAACGGTTGATGATTTTGGAAACGTTCGCATCCTCATATACACTCCTCAGAAGAAAATGGTTTGCATGGGTCAGCCTGAAGGTAAAAAAGTGATTTCCACCCGTCGATTCCGGGCTTTTAATTCTTCGGTCATATTCAATTTCCGGATCATGTCCTGATCTATAACCCTATCAGTGCGGCGATCCCGAGGGACATTTTCCGCATAACCCACGGCCTGGAGACGAAGGGGATCCACCCCCAATTCGATTAACATCCGCACCACCGCTGCGGCACGCGCCGCTGATAATTCCCAGTTGGACGGATAAATATCTTTTACTCGCTCCGGAATCGGATCACTGTCCGTGTGTCCTTCAATGGCTACCATAAAATATGATTTCTGAATTGTGGGGACAATTTTTTCCAGAATGGGCCGAAATTCAGGTCGTGTTTCAGCCGATGCGGGTTCAAAGCTGATATCCGATGAAATTTGGACGGTAACACCCTTGGGGCCTGTTTTCACCTCCACCGCATCTTCCAGATTATTTTGTTTCACCATTGCATTAACGGCCTTTTGAACATCCGCCAACGTCATGGCGCCTTTTTTCTTGATTGTCTTTCCCACCGATTTATTCAGGGCATCAGACATTTCCTGAAGTTTAACCGGATCAATTGTTGAAATCGCTGCCAAGAGAACAAAGAAGGCAAACAGGAGGGTCATCATATCGGCGAAAGTGCTGAACCACCCCGGTAATCCCTCATCGACCAGGGATTTTCCCTTGGCGATCCATTTACGTTTCTCTTTATTGGAGATGGCCATTAGATCAGGCTTCTGGTTGTTTCCATTCCCGTGGCGGTATAAATGAATTCAATTTTTCCCGGACAATCAACGGGTGTTTTTTCTGATGGATTAGCCGGGTTGCTTCCACCAACAGTGCTTGCATGGTTGAAGAATAAGAAATCCGAGTGGTTAATTTCGCAGCCATGGGCAGGAAAAATAAATTCGCGAAAATGGCACCATAAAACGTGGTAACCAACGCTGCGGACATACCCGAACCCAAAGCTTCAGTGCCGCCCCCTTCTTCTCCACCAAATCCCGCCAACATAATCACAAGACCGATTAGCGTTCCGATCATACCCCAGGCCGGAGCCATATTACCCATGGTTTTAAACAGGTCCGCCTGGCTCTTTTCCCGAATTTCCCGGTATTCAATCCGGTTATTTAATATTTCTGTCATCTCATCGATGGAATATCCATCCACCACCATCTGAACGCCATCCCGAAAGAATGGATTTTTAATATTGCTAACTTCTTTTTCCAACTCTACGGTACCTTTTCGAGCGACTTCAGCCACACCCACTGCCACATCAACCAGTTCACCAAGTTTTTGTTGCCCGCCCTTGAATACGGCGGCCATGGCCGAACCCAGCTTTAACACTTCTGACAGAGGAAAAGCTACAGACACGGAGGCTACCATTCCTCCAAAAACAATAGCAAAACTGGAGGTGGATAAAAAGCCGGCCATGCTGGCGTTCGCTTCAGTAGCCGCAAGATAGATTCCGCTTCCAATGGAACCTATACCTACGATAATTCCAACAATGGTTGCAATATCCATACGCGCTCCTTATTCCTCCAATAAACTAGTTGATTTTAGCCGATTCTCATGCAAGGCTTTTAAAATGTTGCGCACATCGTCATACTCGGGGTCCAATCTTAACGCCAGATTCCAATCAATGGTGGCCCGTTGAATATCACCCAATTTATAGTAGATGGATCCTCTCCGGGCGTATGCCAAAGCCAAATTGGGATTGAGCTCCAATGCTTTTTCCACCTGCTCAAGGGCCCGACGATAATCTCCAGAGTAAAAATAGCGGAGTGATCGTGAAAGACTGCGCATAGCTTCGTTCATATTCTTTTCAACAACATTCCGATCCAAGGTCAAGGACCGAAGTGAGTCCTCTAAAAATTTTGCCCGTTGTTCCTGAGCTGCCAAACGAATCATCAGATTGCGCATTTCGTTGTCCATGAGCTGCATGGAATCCCGAAGCGTGTGCACCTTCAAATCCGCCAGTCGCAGGGTGCTATCCACTTGCGAAGAAATGCCCTCTGTGAGACCAGGAAGTGATATGGTTCCACCGCCAACAGGTGGAGCCGGTCCCACCGAAGGTGTTGGTGTCGCCGGCGTTTTCACGGCCAGGGGAACGGCCATATCTAATCCCAGAGTTATTCCTGGATGTCCAGACCAGTAACGGGATTTCCAGTCCGGTAATTTTTCAATGTGGGTGAATCCAAGGTTCAGACGATAATCCGAGGTAAGGGGGATGCGGAGTCCCACGTTGATGCCTGTTCCATCGAATTCACCCACTAAATCCAGTCCGCCCGACTTTGAGAGGTAAGGCGTGTTCAAAATAAATCCTGCAAATACGCCGGCTTTTGTATTATTCGTCGCAGTGGTGTCTGCCGCCGGAAGGGTATCCTGGGGTGCCAAACTTCCGGTACCAAAACCCATATAGGTATTCATCCGGTACGTGCCCAGGGATTTTTCACTGCTAATAACCGCAAAAAAGGATAATTGTTGGGGATCTAACGTCAACCCCTTGTCGGCGTCGTTTTGAAAAACGATATCCTGAAGTCCAATGGATACCGAAATGTCATTATAGGAATAGATGCGTTGTTGTAGATGAAACCCAAATTCCACGGGAATGGTGGTTTGTACATTACCTAAATTGGCCAATCCCGTTGTATCGGCACCCATCACTGAAGAGAAGCCAATCAGGAAGCTTTTCCCAAGCTCCATATCAAAATAAACACCCTTGGCGATATTGAGGGGATTGAAATTGTGAATTTCCGACCCAAAGCCGGTTCTAAATAAATAAGGACTACGGGTGGCATAGCTCACCGGAATTTTCATCATAAACCCGGGACGGGTATAGGCCACCCGAGTAGTGGCTTCAGTCGTCGAAAGAAAGAACCCAAGACATACGATTAAAACGGGGAGTTTTTTCATGGGATAATATCCGCTTTTTTCAATTCCATGGAGGCCAGTCGTGAATATTCGCTGGAAGGAAATTCCTGAACCAGTCTCGTAAAGGCGGCAAGGGCCAATTCCTTTTGACCGGTCTTTCGGTATAACAGGCCCTTCTGTACCAACGCATCATCAACACGGTCAGATTGGATATGCTTGGACAGAAGTTCATCTAATAGCGATAGGGCCTGATACGTTTCCCCCAACTGATTGTGAGCATCGGCAGACCAATATAATATATTTGCTGCCATTTCCGGGGTCGCCGTGGATAAATCCAATTTCTCAAAATGTTTTAACGCTTCACGATAATCTTCCCGCTGATAGGCAAATATAGCGGCCATATATTCTGAATAATTGAGCGCCGGTTTCTTCACCTTCGGAGGCGGTATTTTGGTATGCGGTGCCGGGGAAGTCTCTATTGGGGATGGAGTGGATTGTTCCGCTACATCCAAGGTTTTTGGAGATGGCTGAGGATCTATCTTTGGAACATCTGGTTCCGCCTTTGGCAACGTCACGGCGGTTATATTACTAACTGGAACGGATGTGGGTTTGGATTTAATCTCTGTCAACATTCCCTTTAATTCCTGGTTTTCGGCTCTCAAAACCGAGATTTGAGTTTGGAATGATTTCTCCAGCACATCCATTCGTTGTTGAATCCGTTGCAAGGCATTCAGCATCTCCTTAGAGGTGGCCATATACACGGACCCGCTTTCCACTTTTTTGATCCGCAGTTTTACTTCTTCAGAACTGGGATTGACAAGACGGTTGTACACTTCTTTTCCTGTTCTAGGTTCAATCACAATCCCCAGATCCAGGAAAAAAATGTCTGCGTTGGTGGCGTCGAATTGAGCCTGTATCGACAGCGGCTTCAGGAGGATTAATAAGAAAACCACTCCCCGGAGAATTCTGGCTTTATACATCACGGTAGCCCAAACTCCGTCTATTCGTATTCTTCCCAATCAATGACGTAAGAATACCCGATAAAGGTCCCGAATGAGTGGGGTACATAGAGTTCGAACGTGCCCACAGCGCCAGGGAGTAAACTGGCATCGGTGGTGATACCGGATTCAAAAGTTTGGTATGTACCGCGAATAAAGGTGGTTAATGTTTTGGTTTCTCCACTCCAGTTTTTCCGGAAAACGAAGTCAATTTTTACAAAATCGGCGCGGCGACCGCCGATGTTTTTCACTTCGCCGGAGAAGATGACATTCCCCTGTTTATCCTTGTTCTCCTTAATGTTACCCACCAGAACACAATTAGCACTATAGCGCCTATCCGCCTCCCGATTGAGGGGGCTCGTGGATGTATATTTGGGTTCCGCCAGTTTGGGCATGGGTGGAGGTGAATAACTGTCCCGGATTTGCTCTGGTACGTATTCCTGCTGTTCTTCGGTAACCACATTATCCACAATCCTGACCACATTATTCCGGTCAATAATGAGATATCCCACCATTGTTTCCACTTTCAGGCTTTTCTCGTCCTGATAAACAATTTTTCCGAAAACCGTACTTCCGTTTTTAAGAATGATTTCCTTGGAATATATCGAGAGCGGATTGACCCACATTTTACTGAGGGCTTTTAAATCTTCCTGTTCCGCGTTGAGATGTTTGATTTCTGAGGTCATCTTTTTGACTTCAAAACTCAATTCGTTGATGATATAATCCCGGTCCTTGGTGACTTGTTCTTCTACTGGAATCGGGTTTTCTACATCCACAGTAGTCTTTTCTTCGGATATAGGTGTGGCGGGTTTCTTCGACAATTTGATATTCATGTCGGTTAAATCTGTTTTGGAAACATTTACCGGAACACTGGCTACTCCCAGGTCTCCCGCATCGATCTGAATAGTATAGGCACCGGGCAGGACCTTTTTAAATTGATACTCACCCTTGCCAAACATCCCGCCTTTTGTGACGGCACGCTGGACCTCGGCACCCTCCTGATTTAATAAAAGAAGAACCACATCTTTTGCTTTTTCCCCATTTTCATCTACCACGGACCCGGAAATTTCAAAGTCCTGAGCATAGGACGCCGCAAGAAAAAAGGATGCAGTTAGAAGTAGGGATACAACTCTTTTCATGTATGCCTCGACCATTATATTTACCTCGGATTTGTAGGGCACTCGGTAACTCCACTCACCAAATGCGAGGGAGTTTAACTCGAAATCCGATAGATGTCAAGGTAAAAAGAACCGTCCCGTTTTTCCTATATAACCCCTTCGTTGGGGTTGGAATCAGGATTTAAAGTAACAATTGAAGTCCGGAAATTTTCACCATAGAGTGTTATTAGCGCTAACGGATTACAATTCAAAAATCGCGCTGTACTTGGTTTCCAAATAATCCATAAACGGTTCCACAGACAGGGGCGATCCTGTGAGGTCCTGAATTAACTGGGAAGCGGTTTTACGGCGGCCGATGGAATGTTCCCTTATCTTTCAACCTGTTCCGTATGTTGATTAAATCACCATTCACTATTTATTCATCCAGATCACTAATATCCTTTCGTGGTTGTGTCCATAATTTTCTGTACTTTTGAAAAAGCATAAAGAAAGGGCCACGGTT
>CAZHTM010000064.1:0-9763 GCA_964535735.1 uncultured bacterium | reverse complement strand
TAATTTTCTGTACTTTTGAAAAAGCATAAAGAAAGGGCCACGGTTCTCCGATTAAATTTGTTTTGATTTACAGCAAATAAAAGGAGAAAACCCATCCTGCCCGACTAAAGTCATTCAGGCGGGGGCCCAAAATAAAAGTACAAAGAAAATCATAGATGATACAGAGTTTTTGAAGCAATTAGTACAAACCTACTTACAGGAATACTTAGAGCAGGAGATGACGCTTCATTTAGAAGCATTGCCCTATGAGCGGAATACCACGCGACGTGGTTATCGGAACGGCTACAAACCCCATCAATTGAATACCCGGTTAGGGAAACTCTTTTTATCCGTACCCCAGGATCGCGGCGGTACCTTTAGGACCGAATTGTTTGAACGGTATCAACGGAGTGAAAAAGCCTTGATCAGCTGTTTACCCGCCTGCGTATAACTTCGTGCGGGCAAGTAGGAAATGGTTATCAAAGGCATTGCTACCCGGAAAGTAAAACAAATTACGGAGCGTTTATGCGGACTTACTTTTTCCAAGAGCCAGGTATCGGATATTTGTCAGAGACTGGATACCGAAATCCAGGCCTGGTTGAACCGTCCCTTGGATGCTGAATATCCGTACGTGTTTGTCGATGCCCGATATGAGAAGGTGCGACGGGACCACAGGATTGAAAGTCATGCGATTCTAATTGCGGTCGGTGTAACTAAAGATGGGAAACGGGACATCTTGGGAGTAGCGGTATGTAATGATGAGAATGAGACCAACGGGTCGCTGTTTTTTAAGGGATTAAAGGAACGGGGTCTCAAGGGAGTGCTTCTGGTAATCAGTGATGCCCATAGTGGTGTAGTAAACGCCATCGCTGAGAACTTTCCTGGTTGTCAATGGCAACGGTGCCAGGTTCATTTAAAGAAGAACATTTTGGATAAAGTCAGGAATAGAGATAAGACCTGGATAAAGCAAAAACGGGATGACATATTTTTAGCCCCTGATAAAAAAACAGGGTTGGAACGCCTGCAGATGTTTGTGGTTGAATTGTCAGAAAAGTACCCTGATGCAGCAGAAATATTGGAAGAAGGGGGCGAGGATGCTCTAACCTGTCTGAACTTCCCGGCAAAACATCATCGCAGAATCAGAACCACGAACAGTCTGGAACGGTTTAACCAGGAAATCAAGCGACGAACCCGTGTGGTTCGAATCTTTCCTAACCAAAACGCTGCTCTAAGACTTATCGGCGCATTGTGTATGGAGCAAGCAGAAGAGTGGATAACAGGAAGACAGTATCTGGATATGAAATTGTTGGAAGACAAAGACAAAGAAAAAAAGACCCCAAAAAGGAGTAGAAAAAACTGTCAGGAGAAAGTGGCCGCTTGAATCATTTTACAGAAAATTTTGGACTTGATCCGAAGCAATTTTACCATTCATCACAGAATATTATTACTGTAAATTATTAAAACCACTATTAAGACATCAAAAGTTTAAAAAATAATGGAGTAAAAAGAACGGATTAGCTTTAAGGTTTTGCTTTTATTCTTTCTTTTCCACCTCTTTTACCAGGGCTTTAAAGTTGGGAAAAAACTCTCCAGTTTGGGAACGGTAGTTACGATACACCCCGCCAAAGCGTTTTTCCAGTTCTGAATCTTCCTTCTGTACCAGCCAGGACCACAGGATTCCCAATGGCAGAACACTGGCTAATACGAGAATGGATTTCAGTCCGATCGCCAGGAATCCGGTCATGGAATAAGCAATGGCGCTGTACATGGGGTGGCGGACAAATTGATATGGTCCTTTTGTGGCTAGTGACTGACCCCAATGGCACCGTTTGAGTTCTATAATTCCGCCTACTACCAGGTAGGCGCTATCGATTATAAACATTATCATCAGAACCAGGCGCAGCAGAGGATGTATCGGAAGCTGTGGTAGTGCCCACAGCCGGCCGAAGAGATAAAACAGTACCCAAAATGCAAGCGAGATACCGAGCCCCATTGGGGCGACCCCTAATAACTGAGCCAGGGGACGAGGATTATTTTCGTTTAGGAACATAAAGGTCTGTGACTGTACCGGAGAAAACCTCGGCGGCATTCCCAATAGTTTCTGACAAAGTAGGGTGGGCGTGGATGGTGAGCCCCAGGTCTTCCGCGTCAGCGCCCATCTCGATGGCCAGGGTGGCTTCAGCGATCAATTCTCCGGCGCCGGGTCCCACGAGCCCGGCCCCCAGAATCCGCTTGGTTTTGGGGTCGAAAAGCACTTTTGTTTTACCATCATTCCGGCCCAGGGCCAAGGAGCGGCCGCTGGCGCCCCAGGGAAATTCCCCTTTAGCGTAAGGAATATTCTCCGCTTTGGCCTGGGTTTCCGTGAGGCCCGTCCAGGCGATTTCCGGATCCGTGAAAATCACGGCGGGAATGGCGCGGGCATCAAACGCCGCCGGAAGACCGGCGATCACTTCCGCTGCCACTTTTCCCTCGTGAGTAGCTTTATGAGCCAGCATAGGATCACCGGCAATGTCGCCGATGGCGTAAATATGGGGCACATTGGTTTGCTGACGTTCATTCACCGTGATAAACCCCCGATCATTTATTTTGATGGATGTCTGGTCCAAATTCAATCGGTCGGAATTGGGTTTTCGTCCCACGGCGATTAAAACACGGTCAAACGTTTCGGTAAATGTTTTTTCACCGGATTCGAACGTGACAATCAGGGTATCATCCGACTGTGGTTCCACTTTCTGTACTTTGGTCTTTAACCAAATGTTTGAAAAAGCCTTCTTCAGGCGGCGTGAAAGGGGGCGCACCAGGTCCTGATCGGCTCCGGGGAGGAGGGAATCCATGAATTCCACTACTGAGACAGTGCTGCCCAAGGCCTGATAGACCGTGCCCATTTCTAATCCAATATAGCCACCGCCCACCACCAATAAACGTGAAGGAATAGATTCCAGGTCCAGAGCGCCGGTGCTGGTAATCACCTGGGGGTGATTTTCCGGCAAACCTGGAATCAGGGCCGGCCGAGACCCAGCCGCAATGATTAAATCATCGAAGGTTACGGTTACGGTTCCCTGGTCCAGTGTATCCACCAATAGCTCTGTGTTGGACGCAAACCGGGCCACGCCATGAAGGGTAGTAACTTTTCGAGCCTTAGCCATCTGGGCGATGCCTCGGTTCAATTGATTAACCACCGAATTTTTCCAGGTGCGAATCGCATCGATATCCAAATCAGGGGTTCCGAAGTTCACACCTTTATCTTTCAGGTCTTCTGCTTCGGAAATCACCTTGGCCAGGTGCAGGAGCGCCTTAGAGGGAATGCATCCCCGATTGAGACAGACTCCGCCCAGAACCGAATCCCGTTCAATGAGGAGGACCTCTTTTCCCAGGTCAGCGGCTCGGAAAGCTGCGGCATATCCGCCCGGACCAGATCCCAGTACCACTACGCTATGGTGAATTGCTGTGGTACTCATGGATTCACCTCCCAGGTGGCGATTGTTTCCGGATCGGAAAGATACTTAGCCAGTTGCGCCGTAAACCGTGCTCCGGCGGCGCCGTCAATGACGCGATGATCATAGGACAGAGAAAAAGGTAAAATTGTTCGGGGAATAAAGGTGGCCTCTTTGGAATCCCAGACCGGCTGAACCGAAGCTCTCGAAACGCCCAGAATGGCCACCTGTGGTGGGTTCACAATGGGCGAAAAATATGTCCCGCCAATCCCCCCTAGAGAGGAAATGGTAAAAGTTGCACCCTGGAGTTCATCCAGCGTGAGTTTTTTAGCTCGGGCTCGTTCACTCAATTCCATCAATTCATGGGATAACTGCGCCACATCTTTTTGGTCCACGTCCCGAATTACCGGCACCATCAGGCCTTCAGGCGTGTCCACCGCAATTCCAAGATGGATATACTTTTTCAGAATCAAGGCTTGCCCAGTGGAAGCAAGACTGCTGTTAAAGTCGGGATAATCCTTAAGCAGAAGAGCCACCGCTTTCATGAGGAAAGGCAGTAAAGTAATCCGGACTCCAGACGCTGCCCAGGCGGTTTTCATGGATTGGCGTAATTCGTCCAATTCCGTGATATCGGCTTGGTCAAATTGCGTAACGTGCGGGACAGTTTGCCAGGCGGCCTGCATCCGTTCGCCGGTGAGGCGGCGTATTTTATTGAGCGGCGTTTCCTCCACCGGACCCCAGGCAGAAAAATCGACCTCCGGCAGGGTCGGCCGGCTTCCCTTGGACATACGGTCTTTAATATAATTTAAAAGATCATCCTTGGTGAGACGGCCCTTTGGACCGGTGCGGGGCACCAGTGAAAGATTGATGTCCAATTCCCGTGCCAGGCGCCGCACACTGGGGCTGGCGTGAGCAGAGGTGCTGGGAGGCTGAACAGCGTGAGTCGGTGGCGGCGGAGTGGAAAGTGTGGGAGATTCCGAAGGAGCCGTTTCGATGGATTGTTCCGGTTCGGCTTCGGAACGTCCTTCCACGTCCAAATCAATGATGGGGCTGCCGGGCTTCAGGGTACCACCAACGGCGACGTGAACGGCCTTTACCACCCCGGCATATTCACTGGGTATTTCCATGGTGGCTTTATCGGATTCCAGAACGATCAGGGTATCATCAACGTCGATGGTGTCGCCTACCGCCACCTGTACTTCGCTGATGTCTACTTCTTCAATACCTTCGCCAAGGTCCGGTAGTTTTATTACTTTAATCAAATCAATACTCCAGGTTAAACCGTTACCGGATTGGGTTTTTCCGGGTCTATGGGGTAGGTTTTCAAGGCCAGACTCAAAACCGTTTTTTTCAGTTTCCCCCCCTGAACCAGGGTTGCTAAAACCGCCAAGACAATGTGATAGCGGTTAACTTCAAAAAAGTCCCGCAACACCTCCCGAGTTTCACTGCGACCGAATCCGTCCGTTCCCAGGGCCGTAAACGGTCCCGGGACAAAAGCGGCAATCTGTTCCGCAACGGGCTTCACATAATCTGATACGGCGATGACGGGAGTGTTGGAATCGGGAAGACATTCCGAGAGGTAAGCGGTGCGTTCGGGTTCCTCCGGATGCAATAGATTCCAGCGATGGACGTCTTCCGCTTCTTTCCGAAGTTCACTAAAGCTGGTGACGCTCCACACCGTGGCGGAGATGGACCAGTCCTTTTCCAAAAGTTCGGCCGCCGCCAGAGTTTCGGACACTAACGGCCCGGCGCCCAATAGATTGACCTCTCCTTTTGATGAATCAAGGCCTGACGATCGGAGCGGGTACAACCCTTTCAAAATGCCCGCTTCTACTCCCGGGGGCATTTCCGGATGGTGGTAGTTTTCATTTTCCAGGGTGAGATAATACATTACATCTTTTTGCTCCTGGACCATTTCCTCCAATCCCCGTTGAATAATTACCGCCAATTCATAAGCATAGGCCGGATCATAGGCCCGGATATTAGGGACCACCGATGCCAACAGATGGCTATGCCCATCCTGGTGTTGAAGTCCTTCTCCATTGAGTGTAGTGCGACCGGCGGTGGCGCCCAATAGGAAGCCCCGGGTACGCATATCGCCGGCAGCCCAGATAAAATCGCCCACCCGTTGAAAACCAAACATGGAATAGTAAATATAGAAGGGGATCATATTCAGACCATGGGTGCTGTAGGCCGTGCCAGCAGCGATGAACGATGAAATGGCGCCGGCTTCGTTGATGCCTTCTTCCAGAATCTGTCCATCCTTGGCTTCACGATAGTACAAATACTGTCGGGAGTCCACCGGTTCATAGCGTTGACCGCCGTGGGCGTAAATCCCCAGGTGACGGAAAAGAGGATCGATCCCAAATGTACGGGCCTCGTCGGGAATAATGGGCACAACTTGTTTTCCGATCGCCTTGTGGCGGGTCAGAATGGTCAGCAAGCGCACAAACGCCATGGTGGTGGAAATTTTCCGATCGCCGCTCCCGCGGATCAATTCTTCAAATGTAGCCAGGTCCGGCGTGTCCTGAGCTTCGGTTCGGGTCCGGCGCTGGGGGAGGAATCCGCCCAGGGCTTTCCGACGGTTCAAGAGATACTGAATTTCCGGGGAAGATTTGGCCGGTTTATAGAAAGGGGCCTTCCGGGCCTGATCATCCGTCAGGGGAATATCGAAGCGATCCCGAAAATACAGCAATTCCTGTTCATTTAGTTTTTTCTGTTGATGGGTGATGTTCCGGCCCTCGCCCGCTTCTCCCATACCGTATCCTTTGATGGTTCTTGCCAGGATGACCGTAGGTTGCCCGGTGGTATTGACCGCGTCGTAATAAGCGGCATAGACTTTTTCCGGATCGTGTCCTCCCAGGCGCAATCGCCAGAGCTCGTCATCGGTCTTATCCTTCACCAGCTCCAGAAGTTCAGGATATTTTCCGAAGAAATGTTCCCGGATATAGGCGCCGCCCTCCACCACATATTTCAACAGATCGCCGTCCACCACTTCTTCCATGCGCTTCAGCAGGAGCCCGGTCTGGTCCCGTTCCAGGAGTTCATCCCATTCTGCGCCCCAAATCACTTTGATCACCTTCCAACCGGCTCCCCGGAAAGCTCCCTCCAATTCCTGAATCACCTTTCCATTCCCTCGTACAGGACCGTCAAGGCGCTGGAGATTGCAATTTACCACAAAAATGAGATTGTCCAGTTTTTCCCGGGTGGCCAGGGTCAGAGCTCCCAGACTTTCCGGTTCGTCCATTTCGCCATCGCCCAGAAAGGCCCAGACTTTTCGGTTTCCGATGGTGATAAATCGCCGATCCTCCAAGTATTTCATAAACCGGGCCTGGTAAATGGCCATGAGGGGACCCAGTCCCATGGAGACCGTGGCGAATTGCCAGAATTCCGGCATGAGCCAGGGGTGGGGATACGATGACAGTCCCCCTTCTTTGGACAGGTCCCGGCGGAAATTTTTCAAGTGCTTCTGGGTGAGCCGTCCTTCCAGAAACGCCCGGGAGTAGATGCCTGGACTGGCATGGCCCTGAAAGAAAACCAAGTCTCCGCCGCCCTGATCCGGACCGTTAAAAAAATGATTAAAGGCTACTTCGTACAGCGTAGCGGACGAGGCGAACGTGGAAATATGTCCACCGATGCCGTGGTGTTCCTGATTGGCGCGCACCACCATCGCCATGGCGTTCCAGCGAATCAAACTTTTGATGCGCCGTTCCAGAGGGCGATCCACGGGATAGGGCGGCTGCTGGGAAACGGGAATGGTATTGATAAAAGGGGTGGTGGCTCCTCCGGGAAGTTGAACGCCCTGTTGTAAGGCGTGAGCCTGTAGTTTTTCCAGAAGTTCTTGAGCCCGCTCTGGACCTTCATCGTCTAGAATGTCTTGTAGGGCCTCTAACCACTCCTGGATTTCCTGGGAAAAGTCATGGGATGTTAAGTGTTCACTCATTGGTTGCCAAATTACCGAGTTTAGAAATATAAAGGGCGGGAAAGTTACGGAATTCGGGATTGGAATCATTGGTCATAATAGTAATATTGAATATTGAAAATTGAAGATTTAAAATTGATAGAAATGTTTCCGGATGGGTTTCCCTTCTCCTTCCTCCTGCCTCCTGTCTCCAATACTCCCTCCTACGCCAAGGCTTCGGAGGGCAGGCCAGCATTCCACTACTCCTTTCCCCCGCCTCCTGCAAACTGCAAACTGAAAACTATTGTATGAATAATACCATCATCCCGCTGAGCCTGACAGCGCCCCTGCTCCTCACCGCCTGCCCCCCGGTGTATTGTCAACCCATTGTCAACCGGCTCTACTTTTTATTGTCAACCACCGCATCAATCATGGATTGAATTGCCGGTGAGACATTCACCGGCTGGATGGATATTCCCGGATGTGTCTGGGGATAAATTCGAAATACTTCATCCACAAATCCCCGCCCAATAATCCTGACTCGCTTGAAATCCAGGATTACTTCTTTAAATTTATCTAGACCGGTCAATAAACGTCGCGCTTCAGAACGGGACAGGTATTCCCGGTCAAAAAGAGAGACGGCAACTTTCGTCCGTTCAAAACGATAATCGAAACTCCGGGGGGCGTAGGTTTGAAATACGCTTTCTAATTCGCGACGGGAATTACGGGCAATTGTAAATCTGACCGCCGATCCTTGCCGATACCGTTTTTCTCTGAGAAACACATCGTTCTTCCGGTTGTCAAAGATCAAGGCTAAACCATGAGAATCCAGGATGAATTCATCACCACATTTGGATGTAAAAAATATTCCCTCGCCGCTATGTCGTTCCGGCGCTGTGGTTGTTTTGCCTTTTATTAATTCCCCAACCGCGAGCTGTTCATCCCCAAGATTGCGTTTTTGCGAGATCGAATGAAAAATGCCAATACCGAAATCCCGAATCACGAAGGAACAGGTAAACGGGTCTAAAAACACTTGTATGTCACAATATTCTGATTCGGAATGGTCAATGGCGTTATTCAACATTTCCGTAAAAGCAAATTGCACAATATCGGACACATTTTTCCGGAGCGCCTGCTTCAGATTCAATTGCACCGACACGCGCTCAAAAACGCGGTGCTCCTCCAGACCATGTAGTGGGAAGCGGCGTTTAAACACAGATCTTTTCCGGGATCTCCGACTTCGGGCCAGTTGATAATGAACCCCCTTGGTTACGCCTTCCTTTATAACCAACCGGGACTGGATGAGTGTCTGTATATGTTTATTCAACGCCTGTCGCGAGATACCAAATAGATCAGCCAATTCCTTTCCGGTAGCGTAATCGTGTTCATCAAGATAGGCGAGAATTTGTTCCGTTATCTTCATTATCCGTTAGTGAATTGTTCATAAAAGCTAAATAATTGTCAACCAATTGTCAACCATCTATACATTTTATTGTCAACCTTTCAAAGGCGCATTTTATGTGATCGGGGAATAGAATCCAGTGTAAGGGGCTGTATATAACAACGATTTTATTATAGCATAAATACGATATTTGCCCACTTCTCCTTAATACTTCTTCTGTTGATTTCGTTGTCGAGGCTCTTTATTGCTAGTATCAAGCCACTGGAGTATTACCACGTTTTTAGACCAAACTCCATGCCACTATCTACAACAGTATTCATTTAATAAATAAGAAATGATTGTGTACAACGGAAAAATTCCATTAGATTTTACCAAGAAATGAATGAAATAAGTAATTACGGAAACATTTGTTTCTCAGTTAAAATCCTGTGATTTTAAAGTAAAAGGAATTCTCAGGTAGCTCAATAAAACTTTTTTATTAAAAAAATATTCTGGATCTCAGTATGAAAATAAGAGCATTACTTTTTAATATAATACCAGTGGCGTTATTATTCGGTGTAAATGTTGATCAAGTCGATAATTTTCAATTGAATAGACCAATTTCTTCATTTTGCTCTACGTCTGAACCTAAAAAGTTAAGAATATTCACTAATTTTCAGTTTGTTGATATTCATACTTTGTATAATGATGGGGGAAAAGAAATAAATGATGGTGAAAAGAACAAAAATTATGATGGTTTTGGAAATTTGGTTTCTACAAATGAATATAATTTAAAATATTCTTCAAATATTTTATTATTATACTTTGATTATATGGGAGCTAAGAATACAGGATACGAAATATTTGTTCCAATATATTTTTTAAGGACATTAAATAATAGAAATGTAGACTTAATCGGTTTGGGAGATTTTAAATTTGGCGCATATTTTATTTGGGAACAATATTTTGCCATAAATAAGATGAAAACATCGATTTATTATCAGTACTCTAGAACGGGTTATACAATTTCTAATTTTGGACATCTTAAAAGTGTAGGTAAATTCGGTT
>CAZHTM010000063.1:0-9772 GCA_964535735.1 uncultured bacterium | reverse complement strand
TAATAATTCAAACGTTACTCACCCCATTCACTGCGTGAAGTCCCCTCTCTTCAAAAGAGAGGGGATGCAGGGGTGAGTTTTGAATGATATCAAAATGATTTTCAAAAAGTTTTTTTGGGGCAGATGTGAACAAAAGTCCAATCCCCCTCTGTGTCTCCCCCGATTCGGGGAAGAATGTTTTTCCCGGAATTGATTTCAGAATGGAGCCCCACGGGCCGAGCCCGTGTTTTTCTGCCTGCCCGACGTACAAGTACTCTGGGAGGCGGGCGCAGCCGGATAAAAAAACGGTTTGAGGTTTGAAGATTGAAGGTTCAATAGCGGGATTATTTCCGGATAAACGAGGGTATGAAGCCGGGGAAAAAATTAACCGACTAAATTTTCACAAACATGGGTCGCGATGCCCAGCAAACCGGGTGATTTATACAGGCACATGATTTCACAAGTGGCGACGCTTTTTAAAATTGGGACGCTCCAAGCAATTATTTATATAGAAAATATGGCTTCCGGAACTGGTCAAACTTCATCAAGTCCCGTTGCCACTGAGGCGGTAAATAATCGGGATGTTTCTTTTGGGCAATGAATATCCGTAACAGGGAGGTTCCGAATAGTTTTTCCACATAATCCCCTTCCATCCACTGAAATTGTTTGGGATGAAGTTGGTACAGTAACGTCAGGATAGCCGTGCCGGTGCGGACCGCTTCGAAGGAATTTCGATCCACGATTCTGAGTTGGACACCGCCACACACTTCCCCGTCATAATGGGGAACGCGGGAACTGTTTTCATCCCGGCGCGGGATGTATTGAATAGCGTGAAATGTGACCCCGGGAATTTTTAAGGCGTTTAATTGATCACGCAATTCAGTTCCCACAATCCAGGGAGCTCCGATTCGCAGGTAGGGTTCCCGGGTGCCAATCCCCACATTTACGTTCGCCGCTTCCGCCAGCGCCAATCCCGTGAAACTTAGCAATTGATCCAGGGTTTGGAGGGTGGGTAAGGGCGAAATCCAGGGCAATTCCGTGTCATCAAACCACATGGACCGCTTCCAATTCGCCATGGGCACCACCGTTAACTCCACCCGAGTGAGATCTTTCACCCAACCCATTTCGTTAATGATCAGGGCCTCCTCGCCAAAGGTCAATCCATGACGGATAGGCACGATATGATAGCCCTGAAAGGATTGAAATTGCGGCCGAATGACCGGACCGTCGATCTGATCTCCCCGCAAGGGATTGGGACGATCCAAAACCATGACGGGAATCCCCATGGGACCGGCCACTTCCATGATTTTGGTCAGGGTGGTAATATAGGTGCTATAGCGCAGCCCCGTGTCCTGAAGATCCACGAGCACCAGGTCCACCATGCGCAAGGACCACTCCGGCGGTTTGATATAGGTGCCGAACAAATCCACCAGCCGCGCGCCGGTCACGGGATCATGGTCTTTTTCGCCCATGAAGGTAAGCCGTTCATCCAGGCTCGTGGACACCCCATATTCCGGCATAAAGATGATGGGGATTGTGATGGAATCATTCTCCGCCAGTAAATTCAGGATATGACGCCCATTCCGATCCACGGATGTGGCGTTACAGCACACGGCAATGCGTTTCCCGGCCAGGGGTTTAAAATCCATCTGTTCTAAAATGTCCAACCCCGTAAGAACGCCATTATAGAAGGAAAAGTCCGGGATCGGCATTATGGTGGTATACTTTAATGACGCGGTCTGTCCTAACGCCGCCGTCAGGAGGAAAACCCAACCCCAGGTTTTGATTTTATCGACGGAGAAGTCCGTAAAGACGCTCACTCACAAACGTTAATAAAATGGTGGTTAAGGCTGACAGGCCCACAAACCAGGTCCAGGCCAGGCCTACAAATTTCAGAAGAAAGACCATTCCAAGTCCGCCTAACAGGCCGATGCCCACATTCAGGGGATGAAACGACCGATCCATTCGGGAGATCAGGAACAGGGCCAGAAGTCCGCCGTAGGTGAAACTGGCAATCTGAAGCCCCACAACAATGATCGCCGTATCATTTTCATTGAATGCCAGGGCAATCAGGATTAGCAGAACTGCCCACGCCAGACCGATCATCCGGGACGTGACCAGCGAAGCCTTGGCGTGAAGCCAGTCCACCACGGTGGATGAAGACAGGGAATTGATGCTTGAGCTCAGAGTTGACATGGCGGCGCTCAAGATGCCCGCCAGGAGCAACCCGCGAACACCTACTGGGAGGGACTGTACAATAAATTGAGGAAATTCCCGGTCCTTGGGAATATCCGCACCCTGGTAAAATAAATAAATCAGGGAGCCTACCAGTAAAAAGACGGTGAATTGGATGAACACAAATATACCGCTGCCCACAATAGCTTTCCGGGCCTCCCCCAGATTGCGCGTGCTCAGGGCCCGCTGCACCATCATGTAATCCACACCATGGGAGGCAAAGGACAGCACCATCCCGCCTACCAGAGCGCTCACAACCATGTACGGTTCTTTTAGAGGATTACCGTAAAAGCGGAAAATATTCAACTTGTCCTGTTGGGCTAATGAACGCACAGCTTCCGTGGCTGATACATCAAGGTGAACGAAGATAAACACAATGGACAGAATACCGCCCGTGAGGTAAAGCAGGAATTGAAAACTGTCCACCCAGATCACCGTACGTAAACCGCCCATTAGAGTATAGATAGCCGTGACACCGCCAATCACCACCACCGCCACCGGGAGACTCCACCCCGTCACCACCTGAACAATCACGGCCGTAGCCAAAAAGCGAATTCCGTCGGCTAATAGACGCGTGACCAGAAAAATTCCGCTGGAAACTTTCTGCAATTCCGGTCCGAATTTGCGGCCGATGACTTCATAAATGGAGGTGATGTCCCGTTCGAAATAGGCCGGGAGAAGATATTTCGCCACCAGAATCCGGCCCAGGATATAGCCTAACGCCAGTTCCAGAAAAAACCAGTCTTCCCGATAGGCCAGTCCGGGCACACTAATAAACGTGAGCACCGATGTTTCCGTGGCCACAATGCTGAACATGGCGGCCCACCAGGGGAGGTTTCGTCCCCCTAAGAAATAATCTGTTTGAGTGCGATTGTAGCGTTGCTGGCTTAATCCATAAACGGACAAGCCCACCAGAAATAGAAGGACAATACTGATGTCAATCCAGTGGATAGCCGCCTCCTATTCCCCGGTAATAAATTCCCGCCGGGTCCGTCCTCCAATGGCGGTGAGTAACATATAAGTGGTCATACCCGTTTTTTGGGCGATTTCATCTACCGTAAGGCGACCGTGGGGGCCGTCACCAAAGAGCAGCACTTCGTCCCCTATCGCGGGGGTTGCGTCGCCAAAATCCACCATGAACTGATCCATGCACACCCGGCCGGCGATTTTGTACGGCTTTCCCTGGTATAGGACGTAGCCCATTTCATACCAGGGACGGGGAAATCCGTCGGCAAATCCAGTTTGGATGACGCCAATCAGGGTGTCCCGCTCTGTCCGGTACACGCCACCATAACTTACGGGTGTCCCGGCCGGGACTCGTCGAAGACTCACAATGGGACCCCGGAATTCCATCACCGGATGAAGATCCAAATCTTGGGGGACTTCATCGGAGGGATACGCGCCATACATCAACATACCCACCCGGACCAGATTGTAATAGGATTCGGGAAGGTTCAGCACCGTGCCGCTGTTGGAAAAATGGATATATTTAAAGTGGAATCCTCGGCTCTTCGCCTGCTCCAAGACTCGGACAAACCGGGCGTGCTGTTCATGGGCATAAGTCAAATCGCCTTCATCCGCCGTGGCGTAATGGGAATACAATCCTTCCAGCCGAAATCCGGGAATGGATGGGAATCGATCCAGAACCGACAGCGCTTCCGATTCGGATAAGCCCAACCGGGTCATGCCCGTGTCCAGTTTCAAATGAAAGACAGGACTTTTTCCGTGAACTCGGCAGAATGATTCCACGGCGGTCAGATCGTCAGGATAGCTCAAATTCAGATGAATATTTTGCTCCACGGCCTCCTGAAAATATTCTTCCTGAGCCCGGCTGAAGACAAGAATGGGGTCCGGAATTCCGGCGGAACGCAATTCCATCGCTTCCTCAAATGTGAAGACGGCGAAAAAAGATATGCCCGCCTGTTGCAGGGCGCGGGTCACCTCCACGGCGCCGTGACCGTAGGCGTTCGCCTTGACGACACCCATTAAAGGAATCGCCCCGACCCGGTTCTGAATGGCCTGAATGTTCTTCTGTAGATTGTCCAGATGTATCAAAGCCCGGGGTCCGATCATTCACCCTCCGACGAATAACGTTCCTTTAAAAACCGCTTCAAATCCTCAAACGACGGAAATACCTCAGTGCTGCAGGAGTAGATCCAGCCGCTTAAATCTTCAAAAGGAAGTTGATTCACCAGATAGACCGGGATACCCTGATCATAGGCAATCGTTACTTCTCCGTGGGTGCCGCCCCCTTTTAAAACATCGGCGTTCCAGAGACAAATGACATAATCCGATTTCTCTTTCACCGCCGTTAAATCCCGGTGAATCATCTTTCGAATAATGCGCCGAAAACGGAGGGGATCGGTGGTTTTCCACGCCCTGTAGTTATGGGCATTTTCGTCGGCCACGATTTTGGCCGATTCTTCCACAGGATCGATAACGTCGTGACCCAGTTCCGCGCGCAGCCACCGGGTCATTTCCTTGCGCCAACCGGCCCCTTCCCCCTGAGCCCGTTCCATGGCTCCCGATAAATAGGCGATCATTGACGCAATTTGCGTTTTAGAAATTCGGCGTTTACAAACAGCAACAGGATAGCCATAGCCAGTGGGTACACCAGCGAAATCCAGTCAATCATGTTAGTAAAAAGAAATAAGCGCAGCCCCCGAATGAGTTGACTCGTGGGAAACCATTGGAAAATCAGTCCGATGGTGGTGGGATAGAATTCGAGCTCAACCACCAGACCACTACCGAAAATTAACAGTACAATTAAGCTGAGAATAAGCATGATGAAGATCGTGACCCGCTCGGTGAGCAGAGACAGGAAGACCAACACATTGGCGTTCAATATGTTCAGCACCAGAACGTAGATCACCACCATGATATAACCGCTAATGCCAAAATGCATCGGTGAAAGACTGCTGAACACGATCAGACCCACCAGAACGAAAAATCCCGATTCCAGAATAGCGGTCAATCCAATGCCCACAATGATGTTTACCTTGGTGAGCGGCGCCATGGAAATAGATTGCAGCGCTTTATGATGAATCCGGAGATCAAACAATTCCCGGTAAATGATGGGAATAAGCGTCATGGTGGCCAAAAGAAAGATCAATCCGGGAGCCACCCACTGTTCGTAGGAAATTTGCTGAATGCTGCGTACTACCAGATTTTTCATTCCCAGGTTTACTACCACGTGGAGAAAGACTGGAAGCGCCAACGCAAACGATAAGGTGGTGATCAGGCGGTTTTGGGTCAACCACAACCGTCGCTGAATGAAAGGCCAGATCATTGGATTCCCTCCCGGGAAAACTCAGAATCCAACAGATCCTGAAGCCCCAATTTCTTCAGATTCAAATCCACCATGGTGAGTTCATGGGCCGCTTCCATTACCTGGAACAGCACTTTTCGACTTCGTCCGTAGAACGTGAATAAATTCCCCTGACGGCTGGGAGAAACCACAACGGCAAGCGCCGCTAGCTTTTGAAAGGTGGCATCCGGCAAGTCCTCAAATTCGATTTGAAACTGATGGTAATCCATGGTGCTTTCCAGGAGGCGGTCCAGACTCCCGTCCAGAATGACCTTCCCTTCCCGCAACACCAGAATACGATCGTGGGCCTGTTCAATTTCATGAAAATTCTGGCTTACAAAGAGAATCGTTTTCTCGCCCCGCAACCGTTCCAGGAAATCCCAGATTCGCCGTGACATTTCCGCGTCCTGAAACGCCGTGGGTTCGTCCAGCACCAGGACCGGCGGATCATGAATAAGCGCCCGTAAGAGCATGCCCCGTTTGGCTACGCCGCTTGAAAGGTCCTGGATCTTGGTATCCAGATCATCCAATAGTCCCAAAGCGTCGCCATAGTCCTGAATGCGTTTTTCCATGGTTCCCGGAGCGACGCCGAAAAGCATTCCCGTAAAAAGTACATTTTGTTTGAGCGTGAGCCAGGGATCAAAATCATTTTCGATGGGTACATATCCCACCAATTGCCGGACTTCGGTACGGCGATGGATGCTGTCCAAGCCATGAATAAAAATGGCGCCATGCTCCGGATTTTCAAATCCGGCGATGACTTTAAGTAGCATGGACTTTCCGGCGTTGTTTTCGCCCACAATGGCGACGATGGACCCTTTTTCGATACCGAAACTCATCCCCGCCAGGATCGTTCGTCCGTGAATCAGTTTCCCAACCCGTTTCAGGGTAACACTTGCTTCCAAAGCTTCCTCTATCCCTCCGTTACTGCGCGATATATCCGTGAATTAGTGGGCTTCATACCAGGAATTTCCCACACCACAATCTACAACGATCGGCACCGATAGCGGGAGTGCCTTTTCCATCCGCTCCACCACCAGCGTTTTCAAATCCTCCACTTCATTCTCCGGCACCTCAAAGAGAAGTTCGTCGTGAATCTGAAGGATCATCCGTGACTGGAAATGGTTCGCTTTCAAATCCTGGTGAATCTGAATCATGGCCAGTTTAATCATTTCCGCCGCTGTTCCCTGAATGGGCATATTGATGGCCATGCGCTCGGCCGCTTCCCGGCGCATTCGGTTATCACTGGTAGCATCCCATACCGGACGGCGACGACCTAAAATGGTGGTTACATAATGGTCTGTCCGGGCTTGCTCAAGTACGGTATCGATATACGTCCGGATGCCGCTATACTGCTGAAAATAGGTATCGATTAATACCTGCGCTTCCCGCCTGGGAATTCCCAATTCCTGACTCATCCGGAAAGGACCGGCACCATACATAATACCGAAATTCACAATTTTGGCGGTGCGGCGCATTTCCGGTTGAACATCCTCCAGGGGAACGCCGAAGACCAGACTGGCGGTCCGGGCGTGCACATCCTCCCCGTCCTGAAATGCCGCTACCAGTCCCGGATCTTGACTCAAGTGAGCCATGATACGTAATTCTATTTGGGAATAGTCCGCCGACAAGATAACCCAGCCCGGTTCCTGGGCGCAAAAGGCTTTCCGAATTTCCCGGCCTTCTTCCTTCCGTACGGGAATATTCTGGAAATTGGGATTGCTGCTGGAGAGTCGACCCGTGGCGGCCACGGTCTGGTTAAAACTGGAATGGATGCGTCCCGTTTCTGGATGGATATAAGACGGCAATGGATCCAGATAGGTATTCACCAGTTTGTTCAGCTTTCGATATTCCAGAATTTTCCGCGGCAGGTCATGATGCACCGCTAATTTTTGCAGGACTTCCTCGGCGGTGGACCGTGCCTTGATTTTGGGAAGTCCCAGTTTATCAAACAGAATGACCGCCAACTGCTGGGTGGAGTTGAGATTAAAGGACTCTCCGGCCAATTCCTGGATCGTATCCCGCAATACCTCCAGTTGATCATGAAAGGCGTCTGACATGTGACGCAGCCGGTCCGCGTTCACATAGGTGCCCGTGTGTTCCAAATCAATAAGAACGGGAATCAGGGGCTTCTCCACCTGATCAAATACCTTTTCCAGGTGGTCCTCTTCCAATCGTTTGCGAAACAAGGGCGTCAGTTGCAGGGCCACATCCGCATCTTCCACCGCGTAAAACGCAATTGTATCCAGGGACACCTCATCCATGCGTTTCTGATCCCGTCCCGTTCCAATAAGATCGGTGATGGGAACCATGGTGTAATTCAGAGATTCCCGAGCCAGATTGTCCAGTTTATAGCTCCGGCGATCAGGATTCAATAGGTGAGCGGCGATCATGGTATCGAATTCGATGCCCTGAACTTCAACTCCAAACCGCTTCAGGATGAGGGCGTCGTACTTGATATTCTGCCCTGTCTTGGGGATTGCCGGGTCTTCCAGAACAGGTTTCAGCAGCTTTAACACGGCCTGGAGATCATCGTCTCCAAACGTGGAGTCCGTCTTTTCAGGATATTGAATGGGGATGTAAATCCCTTCATGAGGAACCCAGGAAAAACTGAGCCCCACAATCTCCGCCCGCATGGGGTCCACGGAAGTGGTTTCCAGATCCAAGGACAACCAATCTACGGAAGTCCACTGATCTATATATTGCCTTAACTCATCCGGCGTTCTCACGGTATGATAGGACTTATCCGGTTTATCCGATTCCGGTTCCGACGAATTATTTCCTTCGCCAAAGGCGGCGATTTGGGTCACCAGCCCCCGGAATTCCAATTCATTGAACAAGGGCGCCAGGTAGTCCAAATCAAAGGGTTGGAGGGTCATGTCGTCCAAATCGATGTCCACATCCACTTGAGTGTCAATGGTCACCAATTCTTTACTCAGGAGCGCCGCCTCCCGACATTCCAGGAGTCCTATACGCACCCGCTTATTGGCGATTTTCTCAGCGGCGTCCAGGGCCGCTTCCAGGCTCCCAAATTCCTTTATCAATTTTACGGCTGATTTTTCCCCTACACCCCGGACACCGGGAACATTATCGGAAGCATCGCCCATGAGACCCAATAGGTCGATAATTTTTTCCGGAGGCAGTCCCCACTTTTCTTCCACTTCCCGGGGACCGTACACTTTCATCTCCATGTTCCGTCCGCCGGGAGCATACAAAAGGATATGGTCTGTGACCAGTTGCATAAAATCTTTATCGCCGCTGACGATGTACACGTCCAGGTCTTCCCGGGCTTCCCGACGCGCCAAGGTGCCGATGATGTCGTCGGCCTCGAATCCTTCCTTGGACAAGGTGGGAATACGCATACCCTCCATGATTTTCCATAAGTAGGGCAATTGATTTTGGAGCTCTTCAGGCATTTTCTGGCGCGTGGCTTTATACTCCGGATAACGCTCATGCCGGAAGGTTTTTTTACTGGTGTCGAACACTGCAGCCAGGTAGTCGGGTTGCTCTCCTCGGATGAGTTTCAGCAATTGGTTGGTGAAACCGTACAAGGCGCTGGTGTGGATACCTTTGGAGGTGATGAGAGGATTGCGAATCATGGCAAAATGAGCCCGGTACAGGATCGCATAGCCATCGATTAAGAATAAGCGTTTGGTGTGGGGGCGTGATTCAGTCATGGATAAAATTACACTGGCAGAACGATTAACACCCAGCGCAAGTCCGGGTTATTTCTTTCCTGCAAGGGGAATGGATTCAGATTTAAGAGTCAGTGGCTGTGTAATCGACCTTGTTCGATGGTTCGCACGGTTTATTTCGGTCATAATCATGGTCCTTGTCCTTGGAGCCCCAATCGCAATCGGGACATCTCCTTGCATTTGCCTTGGTTTGGAGATGGCTTCTCCCGATATCGCTTCGCTCATCGGGATCGCCATGACAGTCTTTTTTTAGTCCATCAAAATTTTTATTGTCATCGCGAACCCGATGCCAATCGGGTGAAGCGATCTCCTTTCAAAATTCCTATTCTTTAATAATCAAAACCTATATCAACCCAACTGTCATGCCAACTGTCATGCTGAGCCCGTCGAAGCATGACTTTTTACCGATTAGCCACCCTTCGACAAAGCTCAGGGTGTCATGTACGGGCTTGAGTGACGGGTTCTGCTTAGGGAAAAGGACCTTTCCTTAGATTTTCACTTTTTAATGATCAAAACCTATATCACCCAACTGTCATGCTGAGCCCGTCGAAGCATG
>CAZHTM010000062.1:0-9831 GCA_964535735.1 uncultured bacterium | reverse complement strand
TCTTCCGGAAGGGGAAGTACCTTGCGCTGCCGGGACTCTTTGCGGAAATCCTGTTCTCTCAGCTTATCCTCTTTCCAGTTTTGTTCACCCTGATTCAGATCCAGCAATTTTCTTAACTGCCGCAGGCGGTAGAGCCCCCAATAACTATCCGCCGACCTCCGTTCCAGGTCGGAAACGTATTTATAGATCGTAGCCTGAAACGCTTTTTTATAGGCGTTCTTGTCTGCTGGTCGGGTCCCCGTGGACCAGTTGGAAGTCTTGAAAAGACTTTGATAGCGCTGCCGCGGATCTTGAAGCGTGAGCCGTCCCTCAATGCGCACCGATCCGTAACCCCAGGCCTTGCCCATACCCAGTTTATGCGCCAGGCCCTCCGGTAAATCCACCGCCGAAAGCAACGCTCCCAGTTCGAAATTGGTCAGTCCCTGAAAATAAATCCTGAATTTGAAATTGGATCCAGCCGGTAACGGTCGGATAACCGTCAGCATTTTATCCTGTTTCTTTTCATCCTCCGTTAACTTACGAATGGGATGATGCCAATACAGTTTATGGCCCCGGAGCCAGGTACTTTTCCCCCAATGGTTTTTTCCGTCCTTATTCGCATGCAACTGAACCAGATAGTTTTGAAAACTGGTGGGTTTGGGACCGGAAAGTAATACTTCCTTTTTTTCCCCCGTGCCGACGGAACCGTCAACCACGCCGTCGGAAACGGAAACCAGTCCGGCAAAGGATCCCACGGTGTTTTCGTTCGTCTCCCGGGTCTTCACAATCCGTCCAAACAACCGCTCTGCGACATCAACAAAATCAGGATCGCGATGCACGCTCCAGACGTGGTCGCCAATGGTTTTGGGATAAGCGATTCGAAACAACCCCGTATGGCCAAAGGTCACATATTGCTGCTTTGTCCCTTCGAGAAAAACAACATAAAACACGGGATATCCGTCGGGATAATTCTCATGGTTCCGTTTATAGGTTTCCAGAATATTTATTTTCACTTTCCGGGACGGGTTAGCCGCCTGACAGTCTTTTTCATAACTTTGAATGTCCTGATCGGATAAGGGAATGGCCGTCGCCTCCCGGTCAGGAGGATTGATCTTCCACTCCCGCTTTTTCCTGGGCGCCGGACCACTGGTGACATAATAACTCCCGTCCGGACGGCGATACGTATGGAGTTCTCGCAAGCGGGATATTCCCAGGTCCCGTTCAATGATTTTCCGTTTCACCTGCTGAAACTGCCGCCCTTCCCGCCGTTTGGCAGGACGGATGTAATACCGTTTATCCTGGGGATCCCGGTACAGATATCCCGCGCAGCCCGTATAGGACTTCCGCGTTTCTCCCGGCTCCTCTTCCGTTAACTGACTTTGGTACCATTCTCGGAAATACTTGTCCATATCGGCCATAGGGCGGGTGAACAACCGGCGTTCACCGTCGATTTGACTGAGTTTCCCATAGGCCATGATGGACACCATCTGCCGCAACAGTCCCCGCAGGGTGCTGCCGGGAATCCTCGGTTCGCCCGTGGGACTGAAAAACTGTCCCTCCCGACCGCTGCCGATGTACAGCTCGGTAAGCGTTTTCAGTGTGCAATCGATGTAGCCCGTATTTCCCTCCCCCAGATCGCTAAAGTCCACTATACCTTGTTGAGCAGGATATCCAAAAATATGACCGCTAAGGGGAATAAAATTATAGGCGGCGGTGCCTTTTCGGTCCTTCGGTATGTCCCGGACCTGGCGCTGGGCTTTTTCGTCAAAGGATTTCAACGTGAGGTTTGGTTTAGCCATGGTGTTCCCCTTCCAAAAGATTCATAAAGCGACAATCAAAAAAACCGGCCTGGCATCCCCGGACGTAGCCGATATAATTCCGGGTCGCAATCTTGGCGCGGCGGTTTCTCTCCAATGCCAGCGGTATCCAACCAGCGCCGCCTTGCGTTTCCCAAAGCCAGGTAAACCCGTTTTGGGACTGCTGCGCCTGTCCCAATAACATCTGGTCCGCGTCAATGACGTCCACTGGTTCCCCTTCTCCATCCACCCGGACTCGATATCGCCACCGATTATCATCGATCCAGATCAATATTTCCCGATCTTCATTAAAAAGACGGGCCTTTTCAATTCCTGTCGGCTCCAATTCCTCCTCCGCCGGCAGATGTAACTCCCCGTCTTGAATCCGCGCCCAGCAAGGACCTTGCAAACGATAAAATAAAGCCCATCCGTTGGTTAATCCATACTGGCGGCACAATTCAAGCATTTTATCATTGTCCGGTGCGTCCAATACACCCCGGTCCACAATCGCGCTCGGTAAAGCGTGTAATTCATACCCATTACGCATGATTCTTCTCCTCTATAAAGGTGGTCCAGGCTGATTCCGCTTCCCGAAACCAGGTGTCATTCTCGAAGGTCAGGCCTTCATCAGTCTGTTCAATTTGCGCTGTGTGATTGCCGTCCTGAATACTGAGGCGGCGGCCCGTGAATCGTCCCCGTCCGACGGAGGATCCGCCCCCCACAGCCAATTGCCCGGTCCACAAATCTTTCAACACCTGAAGCAACAATCCCGTTTCCCAGGGCCGTTCCGGATCTTTCTCCAACTCCAGGCGCACACGCGCCCGAGCCTTCCCATCCGACCAAACCGGCTCCTCCTGGAATAAAGCTGTTTCCATTACGCCACCAGTGAAATGGTCCACTTTGATCCGCGTCTGCGGCGAACGGATACCGGACTCTATCACGGTTTCATGGACCGTTACCCGTCCCGGAATGGCTAACGTTTCGTGTTTTTTATCTTTATCCTGTCGCTCGTTTTCCACCCAACCGAAAAGTTGCTTAATCCTTTCCTCCGCGTCTTGACAATACAATTTTAGAATCGCCAGGGCCCGGTGACGAATCACACCCTTCAAGCTGGTTCCGGGAATCACATCCCGACCATAACTCATTAAATGCCGCTGATCGGGCCCCGATTCATTTCCCCCGCTTTTATCAAGAACCGCCTCCCGGATGATCATTGAACCCCGCAATTCGAAATCTCCGTCAAAATACACCAAATCCGATTTAGGACGATAAACCAGCTCCGGGCGTTCGATTGAATTCAAGGTCCGCCGATCCGAATACCAATCCAGAATATCCTGTTTGTCGGTGAAATCAAAATATCGGTATTTCACATTGGAAAGGGTGACACGGCCATATCCGCTTCTCGTCTTTCCCCCAAGACTGAAAGCGCCGTCCATAAATGACGCCAGAATGGATCGTGTTAAATCCTCATACTTTTTACGATCAAAACCTTCCCGGATAATCACTTCCATACCGAATTCAAATTGCGTTCCGGGAACCAGGATCTCATAATTAAACAGCGCCGTGTCCTTGGCTGTCCGGTACACAGGATCGATGCGCACATTTTCCCGTTCCTCCGTGCGGATCATTGGCTGACCATTTTTTTTCACTATAGGCAAATCATAGGTGATCCAGGCGCTTTGGAATTCCTGGTCCTCCGTGTTGGCCTTCTTCCGCTTCGAGGGATGAACATACCCGAAAAAGCTCCGAAACAACGCCCTGTCCTCCGCCTCCAACTCACGGAACGCGTTACGGACCACTCCAGCCCAACTGGTTCCCGGAATACAGGGGTCGCCGGTCCCATCCCTGACAAAATCCTGATCGGTTTCCTCTCCTTTGCCTCTGCTCAGCAACAATGGCGATATCAATTCCAATATGCCAGAGACCATAATACGGCCCCGGATCTGACCTTTGCGTTGATTAATCATAATGCCGTTCTCCATTATGAACCGTCTTCATGTTCAGTTGAGTTAAAAAGGATATCCAGTATCGTTTGATAATTGCTATTTGGACATCCGTGTTATCCGAAACAGATTCACCGGTATGGGCTTTTAAAAAATCCAGAAGATCCGCGCAGTAGTCATACGCTTCACCCAAAAACCGGGCCAGCCAATCCTGACGGGTTACATCCGGTGGCGACGTGAGCAATTCGTACAAAGACTGAGTCCCGACTTTCATAATTTTCAAGTTTTGTCCGGCTTTTTTCGTTTTCATTTCCCGTATCTGGTCCGGGAGCGTTTGGAGATCCGGAGTCTGTTCCGCCATGCTCTTGACACGCTGCACCAGACTTTTTGACGGATTTTTTCCGTTCCATTTTTCCAGGTCAACTTCCACCTTGCGCTCCAGCGCCTCCTCCAGCGCTTCCCAGGTGACGTCATAAAATAATTTTTTCACGGCTGCCGTTATTTCTTTTGGTTTGCTTACAACGTTTCGCCCGCTTCCGTTCTTCAGGTTCCTGACCCATCGCGCGTCAAATCGGAGCAGAGCCACTTCGCCAAATCCTTTGCCGCGCCCGCTTCCTATGCCGTTGCGGAGCAACCGGACCAACCCTTCAGGATTATTATCGTCATGGCTTACCCTCAGTACCGAACCCTCGGAAATCGCTGCTTCCGACCAGATTTTGGATCTCCAGGCGCGATTATATTGTTCCACCAACCCAGATTTCAGAAGAACCTGCGGCCGCCCGTTCGGCGATTGGACGATGGTCAGATTTACCTCGTATTCCCGTTCGATCTCTTCGATTAGTTTATCTGCCCGAACTACATTAAACCCGTTGATGTCCCGCAAAATCACCGGCGATACCAATACCAAACTGAAAGGCTCTCCTTTACCGGGAATAGCCGGGATTGGGATGTCTTCGATTTCACCAAGGCGCAACCGGGCCGTACCATACTGGGCTGTTTTGGACCGACCAAGGTGAACACTGTCCACATCGAATAATTCGTTTTTCAGGATCTCCAATTCAGCTTCCGCCCCTCGAATAAAACCCGCGAAACGCTGATCCGGCGCGAGCGCTTCATACGTAAACACTTCGCCTTCAGCCGACTTCCCCGTCAGGGGATTCATGGACCTTGAAGTATGAAAATTTACCACCTTAGCCGGCCGCATAACGATCCCCTCACGAATGGAGCAATACCCGTCCTTGCGTTTATGCGGCTCATCTTCTTCCGACGGACTGAAAATATCCCGGTACGGTCCGTTTTTGGCCTTTTCCTTCTCAATGGACAGGGGCAGGGGTATCGTCCGGTCGCCATTTACCATAGGATAAGCATTCAGAAATCTGAGACCGTTGCGTAAAAACTGATCCCGAAACCATGGATCCCGATGGGCGGAATCACCCAGGTTTCGTTTTCGAATCAAGAGTGCGGCCACGGCGCCCAACAGGGTAGTCCCTGGAATAAAATCCTTGGTGGCAATATGGTTTTGTCCGCCTGTGATGGCGCTGATCACCACCGGCGCGGTTAATTCAATAGTGCACGGTATTTGTTTCATCATGATTCCCATCTCCGTTCCAATATTTTCTCCAGCGAGTAGTTTTCTGTCAGGGGATTCCGATCCTGGTCTAACAAGGTAAACCGAATACGGCCCAAGCCGCGGTTGCGATGGAGCCCCATTCGGGTCACATTTCCGGCGCTCAGATGCAGCAGCCAGAATTCCGACTCCATTTCTTCGGGGATTTCCAGTTTACCCATGAATATCAAGCCCCTGTTCAGCAGACGAAGCGACCGTAAACTATTTTCTTTAACCAACCCGTTTTCCAAAGCAGTTTGGGTCCTGATGTGAGTATATACGTCACGAATTCGGTCTGTAGTGAAAAACCGGGAAACCGTGCCTGCCGCGTCCTCATCCGTATTTATCCAATCCAGCCAGTAGCGCAGGAGTGAATAATCTTCCAGGTACGCATCCGTAATCTGAATGGACGCGCTCTGCGAATCGCCAATGCCGCCGAATAATTTCTCCACCACTTCCGGCACGAAATCCATCTCCTCAATCAGCGAGACAGCTTCCTGAAAGTCCAGGGCGGATTCATACAACAGCCCCTTAATCCGCTTACCCGGAATGTGTGGAAGGCCGTATTCGTCCAACGGTACTTCCGAATCCAAATGGATTTCAGTGACGTCACCGGAGCCAGGCGCCGCGTCAGATAACAATTCAATGGTATAATAGTAGCTGCTCATCTCTATAACTCCATGTTTAACAAGGGTTCCGGATAGATATCCATGAGTTCAATGATGTCTAGAGGCTCGGGAATTCCCAGCTCAGGTCGCGCGTTTTTCGGATTCAGATCCGGTAGAGATTTCTTTTTCCGCTCAAAACGCTTCATTAGAACATTTAAATCATTTTTCGATTCGTAAATCGTGCTTCGCCAGGCTTTGATATCTGAGGATGACCAATTTTCCTGATATAATTTTCTTAAGGAATTCCGGCAAATCCCCCACCCTTCTTGCGATTTTCCCAGAGCAAACGGACGACCGGTGAGCGCTTTTCCCCGGTGCATGTACACAGTTTGACGAATATCTTCCAGGGATGCGAAAGTGCCTCCTTTTAGAATATGAAAATCCAGCCAGTGGAGATGGGAATTGGGCACACCCCTGGATTGCGCTTTGGCATTGGAACACAAAGCTTCCGCCAGTTCATATCCCTGATGAAACGGATAGGACGGTTTTATTATTGCGATCCCGGCGCAGGCCGTGATCGGATCTTTTATGCCGGTCTGGGCTTCAGTCAACGCCCCTAAAATAATTTCCGTCAGCCAGACGCCAAGATCGGCGCGACATACAAAAGTGATATCGTCTCCCCCAATGATAATGGGACGGAAAGGCAACGTCGATTTCGACTCCTTATCAGCAGACTTCCCGTCCCCGTCTTTTTGAAATTGTTCAACAGCATTTGCCAAATGACCAATACCTTTTTTCAGCGACGTCTCCATCCAACGCCCGATCTGGCAGGATTCCCTCCTGTAATCCTCCAGTGTGTTTACTTCCCGGAATCGCTTGCCGATGTCATTACCATCAATATGAACCACGGCCAGAGCGCTTTTCCGTTCGGACGTGGTTTCACCAGCGATTTCATGGAAGTCCCGGGGGAATTCCAAATTCAGATGTTCCAGGAATTTTTTCTGCCAGTGAGTATGCGCCTTGTGAAACCACTCGGCTTTCACCAATACCGACCGGGAAAGATATTTTTTCTCTACCGCCAATCCCGGTATATCCGTGTCATACACCTGAGCCGAGCGCCCCGTATAAATGCATTCCGCCGTAACGCCGTGACGGGGAAGATCAGTAATGGTTATTGTCTGTGACCGGGTTTTGGCCAATTCCCGGCGGCAGCCGTCTCGGAAGTCAGCAAACCAGTCCTTATCCTTATCCTTATCAAATTCACCCTCATACAATGCCACCACGGGAGTCAGACCAGGGAACTCGGCTAATACTTTCAGGGACCATTGCCGCCCGAATTCTTCTGCCTCGCTTCTGTCCTGAAAAAATAATATGGCATTCCCACCGCCGACGTAAGCCGTCTCCACCGTGACGCCGTTTTCACCGATCTGAACAATATCCGGTTTATCAACCCATTGTTCCAAAACATGAATGCCGGGAAATCCTGTCAGGATTTCGTTAAACATTTTCACAGAAATCACATGATCCACAATAAAGGAAGCTGCAGCATTCTGCCGTAACTGGCTGGTTCCGAAAATATAATTCTGAATCCCTGCCACATCCAATATTACTCCGGTTATTTTCATTTCAGATTCCTCAGTTAATTCAAATTCGATACATATTGCGCCTCGACCGACAACCGTCCCATCCCCAGCGCGGCGCTTTTTCCGACATTAAAAACGCCGGCTTGATGAACCAACGTAGTAATCGCCGGTCCTGGATTACGCAATACAAACAAACCTTCAATACCATTAATCGGTATCCTTTTTTGCTGCCGGTTACTTTTACGATTCATTTTACGTGCCTGTACATCCAGATACATGTCCAACTGTTGAAGCTCATTTTCGATTTGATCTCCATCGAATAGTGGCTGACCATCTCCATGAAACAGATTTAGCATGTCCATCCGGCGTCGCATGGCATTTATCAAAATGTGCTTATCCGGTGTATTGACCATTTTTCCATGCTGAAGAATTCGCAGTGGTGTCACGGTTTTTACATATAGCAACTCGGCTTTTTGTAGCAATTGATTGCCGGTAATTTCCGCAACCCTGAGTTGGCCTAACTGTGTATTATTTCTGACGAAAATCGATTGTCCGATCCGGTCCTCCACCTGCATTATTTCAAAGCGTGTTTGTTTAACGCCTAACCCAATAGAACCCGCCAAAATCCATCCATGCCATATCGCTTCCCAGAGCAGAATTGCCGGTCCTAATAAAATCATTTCAAACCGAAATGTTGTTCGAGCTTGGATCATGCGATGATGTTTAGGAATCGGGTAAATAATAAATGGATGTGGCGCATGCTCAATCCCAAGAATGCGTTTCTCTCGGGGAATAGGATTTTCGAAAATAATTGAATAGGGACATTCCGCACTGAATTCACAGTCGAGACAATTATCCTCGCCAGTTTTTCGACAAGAAATCCCACGAAGTCCATGCCCAAAGACTCCTCGCAGAGTGGAGCCGCTGAAAGGCGGTAAGACGATAGACTGTTTCGCCAAACAGTAAAACCGTAGATGGGCAAATTGAATTGCCATCTCAGGATTCCCTCGGACTTTGCCAGAATTTCAATTTGAAAATACTATTCATACACACAAAATTAAATATTGCACTTTATCCAACCTGATATCACATGGTTGTCATTTTACTATCGTCAATACTCCTTTTTCTAATAATAGGCCATACTGTTTTATATATCTCCCTTCCGTGGAAATTTTTAAAGCCTGTTTCTGAAGAAATGGTAATTTTGTTCTCTTTTCCAAAGAATTATTGAATTTGGAGCGTATTTGTCTCAACACTTCCGTTATGTCCAAGGCACTTGTGTATTTCTTCATTTTGCGATCAATAACTCGATGACTATTTGGACCTACAATGAGTTCATATTCTTTAAATATACCCATATTGTACATTTCCACTAAAGTTGAATGTTCTACCCAACATTCCCGACAGTTATCGCATAATAGGCGATCAGGTCGCACACAATGCTCTATTTTTTGCCGGGCCAACCACCGCCAAAGAGACATTTCCTTAGGCGGGAATCTAATTTCCTGTCCATCCACTATAAGATATTGGGTTACGACCTTAACCTCTCTTATGGGTCTATTCAAGTCCAACTGGGATTGAGTTGAACTGATTATTTCCATGACGTTTTTCGACTTTACCAGACTCTCGGGCAAATAGGGTTGAATCCGTAAAAACGGAATCTTAATGATATCAATGGATTGATCCGGATCCTCAGGATCTTCGGGGAAAAACCAATCACGACGTTGATCAAAGGGCGGTTTCACCAGGATGTGGATCATTTCATCCTGACTCCGGGCAAAAACCTGCATCGCCAGCCCCACAGCCACGCTCATGGTTTTGCGTCCACCGGCAATGGTTACAGTTAATCGTGTTTGAGGATCACTCACTTGCTTACTGATTACATCAAAGATATCAGCGAATTCATGAAATGAGGCGCTATCTGTGCGTATATCTTCCAATTCCTGACCATCCTGGTCATGGAAAAGAAAAATGTCCTTTGGCGTCAGGGGTATAGTTCCAGGAACAAGCCCCAGGATGAGTTCTAGTTGTTTTAATTTACCCTGATTAAAAAGGGTGTCATGTAGGCAATCTTTACCGGTTCTAGTGGTCAATAAAATAATCCGGTTAAAGACACGGGGAGGACTTTGAGAATAATAGTAGTATAACGCCTCGGTTACAATCTGTGGCGTAATACCTACCGTCCCAATAAATACTTCAAGATATGTGTTATTCAAAATGCGTCAAACAATAATAGACCATATTAAACTATGCGCATTCAATAGATCAAGTCCAAAAAGTTCTGTAAAATGATTTTAAGAGGCCACAGTCGTTTTT
>CAZHTM010000061.1:0-10449 GCA_964535735.1 uncultured bacterium | reverse complement strand
ATAAAAGAATTGGCCGCATAATGAACAAAACCGCAGGATTGACACTACACCTTAAATCTCAGAAAAAGTGTCCAGACTATGGGGTCCACCTCATACAGCTTTTCGAATCTCCCTGCCTGAAGGACATTCCAAAATGGATTTTGAGGTCTCATGGTATAGGACGTGTACAAGGGATGAGTAGAGATAAACTGTCGGCTTGGTGACATTTAAGTTTACCGGAATACCCCAATTTCCGTTTCAAATAGAGAAAGGATGATGTACCGGCTGGTGCTATTTAACTCCACCGATTCTATAAAGTCGGAATAATCACCAATGGTTTAATTACTAGAGATCCGGTTCACTGCCTTTACCGGGGTTCTAAAAAAGGTGAACTCATCCCTGGTCACGGCGTTAACGATCCTAAAGCAGAGGCAACCATGAAACATATCTTAACTATCGTTTTACTGGGAGGAACGGTGTTGACGATAGCCGTTTGTCAAGCAGACTCCAAAGCCACAATCAATTCGAGAGGCAGGATTATGAAATCAGAGCAGGAATGGAAAGCAGAATTGACCCCGGAACAATATTTTGTGCTCCGTCAGAAAGGGACGGAACGACCGTTCACGGGAAAGTATGATCATTTCTTTAAACCGGGAACCTATCTTTGCGCCGCTTGCGGGAATGAAGTATTCTCCTCCGATGAAAAATACAATTCCGGATGTGGATGGCCCAGTTTCCGGGCGCCGTTGAAGGAGGAAAACCTTGAATTCACGCCGGATTACAGCATGTCAATGGTTCGGACCGAAATTACCTGCGCCCGGTGCGGATCTCATCTGGGACATGTTTTTGATGACGGACCTGATCCCACGGGAAAACGGTATTGCATCAATTCGGTTGCGCTTAACTTTATACCTGTTTCAGACTCCCATTCTGATGGGAAATGAGGGCATGTTCATTTTACATGAATTTCAAACGCAGTAATTGGTATAGAACTTATGATTTTTCCTCGGCCCCGGATTTTAGTGAGCCGCTGTCTGGGCTTTGATGCCTGTCGATATAACGGCGAGCGTCTGCATCATGTGTTGACGGATCAACTGCTTCCGTTTGCCGACGTAGTAACGGTGTGTCCGGAGGTGGATATGGGCATGACGGTGCCTCGGGACCCCATCCGGGTGATTGAAAAAGAGCGTACCCTGCGCTTAATTCAACCTTCCACAGGGAAAGATTACACCGCAACCATGACCACCTTTTCCACAACTTTCCTGGATGATTGCGGTCCATTGGATGGAGCCATCCTCAAATCACGATCACCATCGTGCGGGGTCTCGGATACCAAATATTTTTCCCACGAATCGGACACGGCCAGCCAAAGGCGTGGGGCCGGACTCTTTGCCCGGGCTTTTAAAGATCGCTTTCCTATTCTTCCTGTGGAAGACGATCAGCAATTACTCAAACACCGTCGTCAGGACCAGTTGTTGACGGCCGTGTATATTTGGGCTGATTTTCGTACGACCGTATTACCAGAGCCACGGGAGAATTTGGTTCAATTCCACACCAGGAATAAATTTCTTTTCATGGCCCGACATCAATCCATCCTGAAAACAATGGATCGGCTGGTGGCCGATTACACCGGAGAGGTGAACGATTTAGAACGCTATCAAAAGCTTTTGGCTACCCTATTGTCCAAGGCGCCACGGATAGGAAATCAAGTTAAAGTTCTTCGATACTTTTTTGGTCGGATAGCCAAAGTGCTGACACCAAAGGAACGCATCCAATTCAATCATAGCCTGTATGAATTTCATGCAGGCCGTGGTTCGGTGCATCCAATGCGGAAGATGTTGGAAACATGGAGCCGGAATTCTGATGAATCCGATCTCCAATTCCGTCGTTTTTTCGAACCCTATCCACCGCAACTGAATCCGTGGAATCCGTCGTGAAAAACACGGTTTTTGGTTTTAAACACGGTTAGTTTTATTACCATAATTCAGGGAACAAACAGGGGAGTATCCCCAGGTTCTTTGATAAACCAAAAGGAGGAAGTATGAAATTTTTGTTCATCATCGGGGTTGCCTTGGTTGGGTTTATCTTCGGGAAAGACACTCTACTTACAGTGGGCGATCCGGCTCCGGATTTTACCCTGAAAGACCAGGATGGGAAGGAACACACTCTGTCAGAGTATCGGGGTCAGCGGGTAGTGGTCTATTTTTATCCAAAAGATGACACTCCGGGATGTACCAAAGAAGCCTGTGGTATCCGGGATCAATTCGAAGACTTTTCGAAGGCGCACATCCAGGTGCTAGGAATCAGTTACGATAGCGTGGAGAGTCACAAGAAATTTCAGGAAAAATATCATCTGCCGTTCACTTTGCTGGCAGATACGGATAAAACGGTGGCAAAACGCTATGGCGCCGATGGATTGGTGTTCGCCAGTCGCAAGACCTTTCTCATCAACGAAAAGGGAGTCATTATGAAAATCTATCCAAAGGTCAGCGTCACGGAACATGCGACTGAAATTTTAAAGGATTTTTCGGATCTTTAATTTGCGTCTGCATAATGGTTGATCCTCAAACTGACAACGCCAACCGTCCATGACCTTTACGCACTCTTCACCAAAAAGACTTGGGCTGAGTTTGTTCCTGGGGCTGGCTTTTATCCTGAGTACCGGGTGGGGACAGGCTAACCAGGGACGGATTACCGGGTTTGTCACCGATTCCAGTTCCGGAGAATCCCTTCCAGGAGCCAATGTATTTCTGAAAGAAACCAGCGTAGGCATGGCTGCCGATCGCAATGGGTTGTATGTCCTCGCTCAGATAGATCCTGGCGTCTATATCTTGGTGGTGACCTATTTGGGATATGAGCCCTGGAGTGATACGATTCAGGTTCAGGCTGGCGTTGATCTGCAACGGAATGTTGCCCTGAAACCGTCTCCAATTGGGTTGAATGAAATTGTGGTGTCGGGCGAGAAGGTTATTCGTCAGTTTAAACTCCAGCCCAGTCGGATAACCATAACCACCCGTGAGATCAAGGCCCTTCCGGCCATTGCGGAGCCGGATTTATTTCGCACCCTCCAGGCGCTGCCCGGTGTACTGTCACCTTCGGAATTCAGCACCGGGTTAGTTATTCGTGGAGGAAATACGGATCAGAACCTGATTCTCCTTGATGGGATTACGGTATACAACCCGTCCCATTTGGGCGGGGTATTTTCCAATTTTATCCTGGATGCGGTCAAAGATGCGGAATTGATTAAAGGCGGCTACAATGCGGAATATGGGGGACGCTTATCGGCGGTACTCAACGTTACCAGTCGTGAAGGGAATCGAAACCAGTTTGAGGGACACAGCAGCATTTCTCTCTTATCGGCACAAACTACTTTGGAGGGGCCTTCTTACAAGGGAGCCTGGTTGGTAGCCGCCCGGAGAACATATTTTGACCAGGTGCTAAAATCCACCGATATAAATGTGCCTCCCTATTACTTTTATGATCTTCAAGGACATGTCTTTATGGATCTGTCGTCAAAGGATCGGATAAATGTCAGTTTCTACAGTGGGTTGGACAATTTGGTGTTTAGCGATTTTGGGTTAGCGGCAAAATGGGGGAATGACACGTACAGTTTGAATTTCCGACGATTATTCAGTCCTAACTTGATCGGGAATTTTCTGGTCGCCTCCAGCCGGTTCCAAACCTATTTCAATTTAGGTGGTAGCGCGGGTATCACCAGTGACAATATCATTGATGATCAAACAGTGTCAGGGGATTTCACCCATTTCACCGCCTCGGATCTCACGGTCAAATTCGGCGGGACCTGGAAACAATTGGGCCTGACATATAAAAACGATTTTGGAGATACCACCACATTTTACATCGATGAACATCCGGTGGAAGGGGCGGTGTATTCCAAACTCAAATGGTTGCCGGTATCCTGGTTTATTATCGAGCCCGGCATGCGTTTAAATTTTTATTCAGGCCAAGATAAACGATGGTACCCGGATTTACGCCTGGGGTTGAAATGGATTCTGAACGAAGACAGGTATATAAATTTTGCCTTGGGGAATTACCATCAATTTATTGAAACGGTTCAGGATGATTATAATCCCACTATCCTGGATAGTTGGATGGCCGTGGATAATTCTGTAAAACCAGCGAAATCACAACAGGCTGTTTTAGGTATTGAACAATATTTCCGGAATCGGTGGAAACTCCAGATTGAAGGGTATTATAAAAAACTCTTCAATATGCTCACGTTTGTGGATACCCGGGCTACGGCTGATGAGGAAGTGTCTGATGAGCGTTTAGCGGATATTTTTGTTCCTGCGGACGGGTACGCCTATGGATTGGAATTTTTCCTTCAGAAGTCAACCGGGAAATTCACCGGTTGGGTGGCCTATACCTGGTCCGTTTCCCGGAAAATCATGGATGGGGTCACCTATTATACCAATTGGGACCGGAAGCATGTTTTTAACATCATCGGATCCTGGAAACTAAATCGGAAGTGGGAATTCAACGGGAAATGGACGTTCCAAACCGGTCAATCCTATACTCCGATTTTGGGGTATTATCTGCAAAATCTACCCGGTGATCCCATCACCGGATTCCGCACTATTCCAGCGGGACGAAATAGTGGCCGATATCCACCGTATCATCGGCTGGATATAGGAGCAGTCCGCCACATCAAATGGGGTTGCGTAAAATTTGATTTAAATCTGCAAGTCATCAATGCCTATAATCGGGAAAATGTCTTTCAATACACTTACCGCTTAGGCAACATCCGCAACGGACTGGATGATGACAATGATTGGGACCCGGAAACCGATGATTTAAACGGCAACGGCCGGGCTGACGCAGGGGAGCCCCATGTGGATGAACCGGATGAAGGCAAAATTCAACGAAAGACTATTTCCATCTTTCCTTTTTTACCCAGTATTGGAATCAGTTTCAACTTATGAAGTACTTCACGCTATTGATTCTCACATCGGGACTTATTTTTACCTCCTGTGATCTCACCAATCCGGACGTGGCCTATACCCAAAAATTGGTCGTTTTTGGCAATCTGAACGCCAATTTCCCCATGATTGATACCGTCTTTGTGTCCCGCTCCGCTTCCCTAGATGAAGACGTGAATTCTGATGCCCTCTATATTGCGGATGCGCAGGTGACCATAACCGATGGAGATACAACTATCGTGGTGCTACCGGTGCCGGAGCGACCTGGCCGGTATCTGGCGGAACCTACCTATATTTTCCAGGCCGGGAAGGAATATACGCTTCAGGTTGTGTGGCAAAGCGATACGGTCCGGGCCACTACCATTATCCCTGAACAAATGGATTTTTCCAGTGTTGGGTCCACGGAATATTCCTGTGACGGCGCTCCCGTGATCCTCAATCCCATTTCTGTAGACAACGTTACCGTGCAGATAGTGAACGGCCAACTAATACCGTTTCTCACAGGACCGATAGACACGGTAACGTATCGCACGGACGAATGCTATACTGAAAGTTTTGTGTCCATTCCCTATTTCCTGCTGGATTTCAACTCAGAGGATTATAACACCGTCCGCATCCTAACCTTCGCCTTGGAGGCGGATGTGCGGGGATTGGAACCCTTCGACGATACCAATGGGAACGGAATCTGGGATGCAGGTACGGAATCCTTTGTCGATTATAATAGAAACAGCGTCCGTGATTCTACCTTTACCAATTTAATCTATGACACCACGTTTAATTTTATTACCTGGAAAGGGGACTATCTTCGGAATGGGAATAACGATCCCTATCGGTATAATCCCTTTGTCTGGATGGTGAGCACCGCCCCTACCCCCATCACGTGGCTCTACTTCAATTATTACGGGCTCCACCTAATGGTATTACAGGCGACCGATCAGGCGTTTTACGATTATTTTTCCGGGGATCCCATGGAGATGAACCAATACCTGTTACCTGATACGAATATAGACGGTGGTTATGGGTTATTCAGTTCCACCTGTTCACGGTTTTTCTTTGTGTATATTCGTCCTGAAGACTCTTAAAGTTATTCCAATAAATCGGCTGCTTTTCTGGCCAGGGATAGAAACGTGGTTAATTTTCCACCGAAAACATGAAGTAATCGTGTCTTTTCTAAGCGGTGTAGGTCCAAAGCATATTCCCGTGATAAATCGGTGGGATTGTCATCCCGGGCAATCAACGGTCGTACGCCAATATAGGTGTCATTAATATCGGACTGTTGGACCTGAAATTCCGGGCGAAGATATTGATTGATATTATATAGAAGATATTCAATGTCTTCTTCCTGTATCTGAACCTTATCAATCGGTCCTGTCTCTTCTCGTTCGGTCGTTCCGATTATCGTCTGATTTGATTCCGGCTCTGGGATAATAAAAAAGATACGTTTTCCCGTAGTCTGCATGAACAAACAGTCGTGGGTTAACAGTCCCTTAAGGATGATGTGAATCCCGCTAATGGGACGAATATGGTATTGTGCCGGTAAATCAAACCGTTGATTAACTTCATCAATCCACGGACCGGTGGCATTGATTAATGTCGGCGCCTGAAACGTGCCGTTGTTGGTTTCAAGGGTCCATTTTTTAGGATGAGATCGGATTGCCGTTACGGTGGTATTCTCCAAAATGATAGTGCCGTTTTGTCGAGCGTCATCTGCCACACGACGAGTTAAGTCCAGGTCATTGGTTTTCCCATCATAATATTGAAAAACGGATTTTAATCCCACGGATCGCAGGGCGGGAGTATGATCAAGAAATAGTTTTTTATCTATTCGACGGGAGTAACGACTGCCGTGTTTTCCACTTAATAAATCGTATAGCTTCAATCCAAACCAGATCATCCACGCTGGCCGGGGACAGGATTTATAAACCGGAAGATAAAACGTTTTTAACTTAACCAACTGGGGATACAGTCGAAGCAATTCCTGACGGTCATTCAGTGCTTCATGAACCAGTTCCAGATGAAACGTCTCCAGATATCGGAGTCCACCATGGATCAAGCGGGAAGATTTGGATGATGTACCGGAACCAATGGATTGTTTGTCCAGGACCAGAACCGACCGACCTCTTTGGGATAATTCCCGGGCAATACCGCACCCGTTTATTCCGGCGCCAAGGATAAGAACGTCAACATTTTGGTGAGCTGTTGTGGTCATTGCCCGTTTATAAAATACCAATATGATGACTATACACCAATTCGCCTCCGAGGTAACCGGTCATTGATACGAAGAGGAAAAGCAAGATTAAAACCAGGAAGATCAATCTATCCAACCAGAGAGGGTTCCAATGTTTCATCAAAAGATAGAGCCAGGTAATCACCGTCACTAGTGATAACCAAAGCGTGAGATTCGCGAATAATTCATGACGTTCAATCAAGGTCAGAAGTTCTGGACTGAGTTGATCCTGAAGAATGGAAAAACTTTTTTCACCACTAATGCTGGATGCAATAGAACCGAGAGAAGACAACCCCAGAACCAGAATAGGAATAGTGGGAGAAAAAAGTTTATTCTTAATCAGACGAATGAATTGGAGCAGAAGGGTCAGCCAGATCAGGGCAATGGGAAAATGAACCAGAAGAGGGTGGAAGGGTGGCATTACTGGAGTTTTAGAATAAAAAAAGCAGGTGAAGTTGTAGCCCGTAGGGGAATCGAACCCCTGTTGCAAGAATGAAAATCTTGAGTCCTAACCACTAGACGAACGGGCCAATTGTTTTCCGGCGACTCAATGGATTTAAAACCATTGAAAATAGCGCGGCGAATTTAGGATAAGCCCTCAATTTCACCAACACTTAATCACCGGTTGAATTCAATTTATATCGAGATCCAGAATATCCAGCAATTTTCCATCTTGGTGGAGTTGCTGCGTAATGTCCGCGCCACCGATTAATTTACCATTCACGAAAAGTTGGGGAATAGTAGGCCAGCCCGACAATTTAGACAATTCCAATCGAATATCAGGATTTTCCAGGACATTTACCGCTTTGAAGGGAACCCCATAATGATTCAGAATTTGGACCACCGCATTGGAAAATCCGCACATGGGCATTTCCGGGGTACCTTTCATGTACAATAAAATGGGTTCGGTTTGGATTGCCTGCGCAATCTCAGAATTGAGACTCATTTCCTCACTCCTTTGGTTGGGTTAGTGGCCTGAGATCAGTCGGGAACGACGGTCGTCAGTTGGAGAGCGTGAATTTCACGGGTCAACCGGTCGCCTAAGGTTGCATATACCCGTTTGTGTTGCTCTACCAAATTCAAGTTTTTGAATTGGGGGCTGCTGACGAAAGCCGCGAAATGTTCGCCAGTGCCCCGATGGTCCACCACTTCTACAGTGGCATCCGGAAGTCCCGCTTCAATTAATGATTTTACTTCGTCGGCTGTCATTATTGTTTCCAGTCCATTTTGAGTCCTTTATAATTGCATTTTTTGCATTTGTAGTGTTTGATGTTGGCCCATAAGGCCACCCCCAGAAATTTTTGGTATGGAGTTCGATGGATACGATGCAAATCCGACCCGCATTGGGGACAGGAATATAACGTGGAATACCGAACAATCATTTTGCGGCGGAAGCGGTTGTAAATCATGAAAAAGGCGGTCATAATCAAAATGACGCCGATGGTATTGGATAGCTTCAGCGACAGAAGGAAATCGAAAAAATTCTCACCTAAGTTCGAAAAGAACCGATGCATATATCGGATTCCCAATTGGATCCAACCCCAGACGGTGCGGCGGATTTCGAACTGCTCCACCAGGAGGGCAACCCCGGTGACAAGGAGTAATGTGACGGTGATTTCAAACCGGAATTCCTGCCAGACCGTGCGCCGGTGTCGAGAATGATGATAATTTCGTTTTACCATGATGATTATTTTTTTAAGCGCAAAGTTACGTCGGATTGAATGCATTCCCCAAGCCAGACCGCCTCGGATTATGATTCAACCGAATCTAATTGATTTGGATTTATGGAAGCGTAATAGTCAAAACGCCATCACTGTGATAGTCTTGAATTTCCTGTACAATGCGACCCTGTTGAATAATATTGGATTGTCCCGCGCCGGTTAAGCCCCAAAAATCCCCAATCAGGAAACTATTGAATCCCCACCGCGCCGAAGTGGCGGTCATACGGCCTTTTAGGGCATATTTTTTCCACATATCCCGTTCCTGGGTATTGCCATCTAAATCGCTGGGGTCCACATCTCCGGGATCATCGGATGGCGGGTCATACCCGCCCCACACTGACAGCCATCGCTCGGCCTGGTTTACCAGACTGGGGACCACCAGCAAATCCACACCCTGAGCGTCCAGGGCGGCATAACATTCCGGGTGCCAACTGTCAGCGCAGATCAGGACGCCCACCCGGCCCAGGGGTGTGTCCACCACTGGAAGGTCCTCCGGTTCGGCGGCATCCAGAAAGGTGAGTTCATGACTCACGGGAAACGTCTTGGGCGCGATCAGCACAACGTCTCCCAGGGGATTGAACACCAGACTCTGGTTCAGCAGTTTGCGACTGCCGCATTTCAAGTGGACGCCGTCGCCGATTTCCAGTTCAGGCAGGAGGATGGATCCCGCGACAATCCAGGTCTGGAATTCTTTCGCCAGACTGGAAAACGTATCCAGGTAGGTCTTCAAAGCCGTTGAGGCCTGCATCTGGAAAATAGCCCGTTCCACATGACCCATCAGGGGACCTGAAAAATGGTCCCGGGTGTAGGTTTTGATAAAAGCGGCTATAAATTTGAAAGGATGAGCCAGAATAATACGAATCATGGCCCTGTTTAAATCCCTGGTTCGGAAGACGCTTTCCGGTCCATCCACCGCCACCAGCCAGGCGCCAATGTATTCCGGGAAAATCGCCAGGGCCGGATCTCCTTGGGTCCGATCCCGCATGGCCTCGTCCAGATACGGCCTAAGGGCCTGTTGGAACGTGGCGGCGCTGCGGTAATCCTGTTCTGTGAGGGCCGGTTGAATTACGACAACCCAACCCCGCCCCGAGACAGCGGTGATCAAAAACATCCAGAGTAAAACGGCTCGTGTCATGGCGATGGTGCTCCCCGGTTTCTGAAGATAAACACGTCCGGAGTTCCCCGCGGGAAACCGCCGGGTCGATCGGTGTGAATGTTAGGGGAATTTTCAGGGATTTGCAACGGGGGATTCGGGGAGGGAAAGGAGGGGCGGTTGCAAACCAACGATCAAGCTCTGCGGCGCTCCCGACCAACTTCAGTTTTACTCTAAACATCATTTCGTACTCCAAACATACTTTTTACGCTGAACGCTTTTGGCGTCCGTAGCAGCGGGTGTTAGGTTTTAATCTCAAAGTCAGCTCCTTTGGAATGATGAAAGTATTTTAATATTTCAAGTCTTATATCCTCTAAAAACCTACATAGTTCAGCTATAATATCTTTATCATCAAAAATATAAAGTTGCGTCCCTAATTTTCTGTACTTTTGAAAAAGCATAAAGAAAGGGCCACGGTTCTCCGATTAA
>CAZHTM010000060.1:4268-10514 GCA_964535735.1 uncultured bacterium | reverse complement strand
TGGGAATACCCCGACATCATGACGCTCCCTCCATGGAAAAAAATAACAACTCATGTGTGTGTCAGCGGAGGTTGGGAGCTGTAAATTCGGAGTGTGAATATGGAGTGATTACGCCGAATCATGGGCTCCTGAACTAGGAGATAGTTTACCCGTTGGAAACGATGATCAATCACCCAAACTGCAATTAACATCCTGAACACGAATTGAAATCACGTAAATTGCCGTCTAATGAAGACTGCCACCGTCAATGGGATATTGAACCATTCTGGCTCTTTGTACCTTTGGAACGTCGTGAAATGGAATTCCATCGGGGCGGTTCCTACCTATTAATCGATTAAAAACATGAAGATCTAACCCATGCCCCCCCTGGATCGAAAAGCGCTGATATATGTTGCCGTTTTCGGCACCTTTTGGGGACTGTTAGAAGCCTCCTTGGGATCGGTGCTGCATGCGTTGCGAATACCATTTTCCGGGTCAATCCTCTCCGCCTTGGGATTGATTATTTTGCTCACGGCTCGCAGGATTAATAATGTCCGCGGCACCACCTTTTTAATGGGCCTGATCGCGGGCACCATCAAAGTGCTGGGCTTTGCTACCGTCAAATTGGGGCCTTTGGTTGGCATTATTATGGAAGGTGTGATCGTGGAAATGATCATGTCAGGTCTGGGGATTGGAATCCCGGGATTTTTACTATCAGGATTCCTGGTGGGACTGTACCCGATTGTCCAGACCGTGGTAACCAAATCCATCCTTTTCGGTGCCAATTTTGTGCCCGTAATTCTTGATACGGCCCAGGGATTTTCTGAATCCGTGGGACTATCGCTGGGTTGGTGGATACTGGCCCTCTACCTGCTCATTCATGTTATGTTTGGCCTGACCGCCGCCGTTTCAGCCTGGCTTATCCAAAAGCGAATCCAACGGGGCATGGAGCGTGAAACGATTTCTCACTAGATCAAAACGCTGGTTCATCGCCTTCGCGGTATTGGCTGGAATTATCTGGCTGAAATCGGCGCCCCTCCTCATCACGGTTTTGATAACCATCCTTTCCGGTTGGGCCTATCCTTCCGCCGTGCGTCCGTTGAAAAGTCTAAAATTTTGGTTTGCGATCGGATTGCTGGTCGTCATTGTCCCCGTTTTTACCGGTGTACAGGATCGCTCCTTTTTATGGATCACCTACAGCAGCCAAATGTTAACCCAAACCACCCTCATGGCGCTCCGGGGCGTTGTGGTGTTTATGTTCTTCCAGGTTCTGACCGTCGATCTAGATAGCGAAACGTTCGCTCAACTCCTGACGAAATTCGGCAATAAGAATTTTATCACGCTCTATGAATTATCCCGCGAAATCATCCCCAATGCCCGGTATATCCTCAACAACCGTTTGAAGCGGAAACCGCGTCTCACGCTGGCTAGTTTCCGACCCGATACAATCTTAACCATGATCAGCCAGGTATTCCTTGATTTGATTCGCCTGGCCGAACGCCTGGATAACCCTTATTCCCCGCGAATTGTGGGCGATCCACCTCATATCGTCGATCAACTAGCTCGTCGGGAAGAACCACTCTTGCTGATTGTAACCGGGGAACAGGGCGCCGGAAAATCCACCTGGTTAAATACACTACGAAAAGAGTTGGCGAACCGGTCTATTCCGGTTGGCGGAATCATCACACTCCGAAACTATGTTTCCGAATCAACGTGGAACCTGGTACTGGTCGATATCGCCAGCGAAACTCAGCGGATCGTGGCCACCATGGAACCCCAAGAAAACACACTTGAAACCGAACATTATTATTTTGATCATTCCATCCTGGACTGGGGTGTCGACCGACTGAAAGCCACGAAGGGTGATTGGGTGATTGTGGATGAGGTGGGTCTCTTCGAATTCAACCAACAGGGGTTTTTCCCGGCGCTAAAGGAGTTGGATATCCACTTCTCCGGTGTGTTGGTGATATCGTTGCGCAAATCTCTTCTGGTGGAACTGGATGAATTCCTGGCTCGGGAATTTCCTCGTCTTCAATCGTGGACTCGTTACTACCTGATTCTGGATGAAACTCACTAAAGAAGCCTATATTCTCACCGGAGGACTTAGCCGTCGATTCGGACGACCGAAATGCGAAGCCGATCTCAAAGGGAAACCCATGCTGGACCGGGTGGCGGATAATCTTCGTTCACGTTTCACAGATGTGTTTCAAGTGGGTAAACAGGCTTACGGTTCGCTACCCTTTGTGCCCGATATTGCCCCTGAACAGACGCCACTCACCGGCGTTATCACCGCTCTCAACCATTCCAAATTTCCCTGGATCTTCGTCATCGCCTGTGACTTGCCGTTGATTGATGATGCTGTTATTAAAGTGTTGCAGGACGCATGGACAACTAACACACAAATTATCCTACCGGAGGTGGACGGATACCGGCAATACATGTGCGGGTTTTACCATAAAAATGTACTGCCGCTTTTCGAAGAAAAATTAGCGTCCGGTGAACGTGCCATCCATCGCATCATTCAGGATATTCCTTATAGCACGGTAACGATTGCCGATACGACAGCTTTTACCAATGTCAATACCAAAGCGGATTTAGCCAGAGTCAAAAAATTGATTATGGAGTAACGCCCGTTACCCCTCCGGTTCATCTCCTGAACCATTTCAAAGATTCATTCAAAAATGTCATGAATACCGGGGATATGTGTAACCAATAAAAATAAGGGGTTCCCGCCTACTTCGTTGACAGGAACCCTTTATCAGAATCTGATTTATATATTAAATGTATGACCCTTAGCGGAGACCGACGAAATCATCACGATAGTTTTTATATCGCTTTGACTCATCAGTCTACCAGACGCCTTCACATCTTTAGCATCCGCCTTCGGGCGCCTTTTTCTTTGACTTACGTTTGATGGGTGGTTTCGGTTTGGCGCTCTTTTTTGGCGCTGCGGATTGGATATTGCCACCTCCGAATTTCATACTGGCAGCTTTGCGGAAATCATATTTGGCAAACTCATCATCCGGGCTTGTGGATTTAGGGGCTGTAGGATTCAGGATCGTTTCGGTCCAGTAATTTAGTCCACCCTGAAGTACATAGTTATTTTCATAGCCCAATTGCCTTAGGATCATCCACGCTTCATGGGCACTGGTAGTGCCATTGGAATACAGGATGTTCATTTTGACGCCTTGATCCAGATAATCCGTCCACTCTGGAGACAGAATATCGGCGAGAGGGATATTGAGCGCGTTATCCAGATGAAAATTTTCATACTCTTCTGGTGTACGAACATCAATTAATTGAATGGATGGATCATTATTGACCAGCCAATCCGCGAGTACATCGGGGCTAACCATTTCTGACCCGGACTGGATTTCTGCCAGCAATTGTGGAGCGGAGAGACGAAAAGGTTGCGTCGTGTTTTCCGGCACCATTGCAATCACCAAACCCAGAATAAGAATTACACTCGTTAACAGAATACGTGGCTTAATACGAATCCGTTCACGGACGACGGTAGTTTCTTGACTCATCAGTATTCCTCCCGCGGGAATTTTTTCTCAGCCCATTCACCCAACCAAAACATCAGAGCCGCAATAATCACAACCAGTAATACCACGAAACCTTGTGAAACGTGCATCAGCTCAGACATTTTAATATGACCTAGATTACCTGCCATATAAAGGCGTTCCACCAGGGGAAAGGATTCAGCAAACAGAAAAATACCGATGAATATTCCCCCAATAAAAACCAGTCCATCAATTTTTCCGATTGCGGCGGCGCAGGCGCTGGTGCCCGGACAAAATCCTCCGATAATAAATCCGGCACCCATAATCATACCCCCAACAATGGCCGACCAAATAAACGTGGGGTTGACCCACACCAGGCTCAGATCGATCATATCAAACAGACTCAGGTAAAGCAATCCCAGCATACCTACAATGCCCGCCGTGAAAAAGACTTTTAACACTACCGTATCATAGCCATAGAACAGTCCAGCCAGTTTACGGCTTGAAGAAAATCCGGCCTGTTCCAACGCAAATCCGAACCCGATTCCCACCACAAAGGCGATCAGAAAATTCCAGCCCGGATCAATAACTTCATTCGGAATGAGTGGTCCCATAATTACCCCCTTATATCCAATTTTTTCTAAAGAAATACGCCAGCGCAAACGCGGTGCCAAAGATAGACACCATCGTCACAAATCCAGACACCGACAACACCGCCATTCCGGTCAGGGCGGCGCCGCTTGTGCAACCGCGACCCAATTGACTCCCATAGCCAAACAGAATACCACCAATCAGCGCCATGACGAGTCGCCTTTTGGACGTGATTTTCGGTGAATGTTCAACTTTTATTTTCAGGCGGCCGGCCAGTGCTCCGGAAATAAACCCACCAATAATTACTCCCAGCATTTCGAATACGAGCCAGGATTTAAGCGGATTCTTATCGCCACCCACATATTTGTGATAGTAGGCTGACTGGGCGGCATGATTTGGCGCCACCGTATGAACCGCTTGAACTACGACCCGTTTCATGGCCCCGCTGGCTCCCAATCCACGACCGGAAAAATAGAAGGCGGCAAGTAATACCAATCCCAGCAGAACGCCAGCCAGATAAGGATTCATGTATTTCGTTTTCATATCTTAACCTCATTTATTGTTTGGTACCCAGACCCCATTGGTACCCACATTGCGATAGAACGTTCAGGGCAAAACCCATAGATCATTCTGCTATTGGGTCTCATCATGGTTAATACAACCACCGGCTGGCCTGTCCGGCGTCGACCAGGATAAACCGCAGTAATATCCCGCCGATAAGTACTAGGATCGCCGGAACGGCAGCGGGTATTTTGGTTTTTAATAATTCCAGAATTTCCAAGATAGCGGGTATGACCAACCCCAGCCCCACGACGAATATCCAAAAAGAGGTCGTATAGGGTCCTCCCAGGAATAATTCGACCGCTTCAATATGGACTTGAGTCCCTGCCAGAAATCCCATAAAGAGATGGATGATGAGAAATAATTCGATGGTAATCAGCATCAGATCGATGCGGGAAAACATATGCCGTTCATGCTCCAACCGGGAAAAGAGGACGATGGCCGCCGCCCCGGTGGACAGTCCAGATGTCAAGAACAGAGGTCCCAATATCGCTGTATTCCAGAAAGGCCGGGCATTAAATGCGGATAATAGAATACCGGTGTACATTCCCAAAATGATCGATAATCCGATCAAAATACGGGCTACCCATACCCGCTGAGCTTCAACCCAGGCAAAGAAATCCTTAAGAATAGGATTTTTCCATTGCCACTGAGGGAAAATATCCGGCCACCAACTCACCGCCCACACCAACGAAATCGGAGTAACCACCAGCAATGTCCAGGCACCCCAACTCATAGGAGATTCCCAACGAATCGTGGTGAACAGTTGCCAGGCATACCAAAAGTGTGAAAGGTCCAGCAACAGCGCCAGAAGACCGATACTCAATAATATGGGCGCCGCCATGGGCAGCCATTTTACCGCCGTGGGATATTCATCGGCTTTGCCTCGCAGGTACATGAGGGCCGAAAAAAACAGGATTCCAGCCACCAGACCGCCTAAAAATAAGTAGAGGGAAATTTCCCAGCCCCAAATATGAAGGCGGGGATCAATTTCCGGGAGATGGCGGCCGCTGACAATCAATTCTTCAACCATGATACACTCCGTGATTGGTGTTCGTCGTGAGAATGCGTGAGACCCGTTGCTTCGCACGGCTTTGTGAGAATCGCAAGACATTGTGAGATACGTAAGAATAACAGTAATTCATTATTTGTCCCTTAAGTATTTAGATAGACCTTTGATTATCTTTTTGATCGACAAAATGTTATGATGTATTTCTTTTTGGTGCTTGGTATAACCCAGTTCTTCAGCAATGATAAGTTGTGTTTCTAATTCAGCCAGCGAACCCTGAGCGATATATAGAAACTGGATAAATTCTTTTGGATTTTTTCTACCAGCACCTTCGGCTATATTACTGGGAACGGAGATGGCTGCCCGTCGCATCTGATTGGTAAGTCCGTAAGTTTCTTCAGCGGGAAAAGATTTGGTCAGTTGATAAACCACTTTAACTAAGTTGATTGACTCCTTCCAGCAATCCAGGTCTTTATGGTTTTTGATTTTTTGTTTCATGACCTATTTTCTTACGGTTATCACTGCCGCAGGCATCTCACGTTCCTCTCACAACTCAATCTCACCGCCGCAGGCATCTCACATTCCTCTCACAACTCAATC
>CAZHTM010000060.1:0-4168 GCA_964535735.1 uncultured bacterium | reverse complement strand
TCACTGCCGCAGGCGACTTACGTTTTTCTCACCATTTAATCTCACTGCCGCAGGCGACTTACGTTTTTCTCACCATTTAATCTCACTGCCGCAGGCATCTCACACCTCTCACTTATTACTCATCACTCATTACTAAATGAGATAATAAATATTCGGATCAGTCCCGGCCTCTGGGATTAACCGCTTCCATTTACGGCGAGCCAGAAGTTGCGATATTTCGCTATTGGGATCATCGGTATCGCCAAAATACAAACAATGAGTGGGACAAACCGCCACACAGGCCGGTTGCTCACCTTTTTTCACCCGATGAATACAAAATGTGCATTTATCCACATGTCCCTCAGGATGAACATACCGAGCATCGTAAGGACAGGAAACGATACAGGCCTTGCAGCCAATGCATTCCTGCGCATCGACCAATACCGTACCGCCGTCAGACACATGACTGGCCCCCGTGGGACAACAGCGGACGCAAGGCGCGTCTGAACAGTGATTACACCGTTCAGAACGAATTTCCATTTGCAATTCAGGGTATGTTCCTGTAGTCGCCTCAACCACCCAATCACGGCAGAAACCGATCGGTACATTATTTTCCGTTTGGCAGGCCACCACACAATCTCCGCAACCGACACATTTTTTCGTATCGATGGCCATGGCATACCGCATTATAACACTCCTTTCACAGCGGGCTCTTCGGTAAGAAACGTAACAAAATTCCCGCGCATTCCTGTACCACCCATCAGTGGGTCAACATGAACCCGAGTAATCAGCTCCGCATCGCTGGCACCCCGTTTGTACGCCCGGGTCATTCGCTTATCCGTATGTCCAAAGCCGTGAACCATGAACACCGAATCATGGCGGATACGCTCGGTAATTCGTACCTTGATCGAATTGGAACTGATCACACCATCCTGGTTTTTCAACCAAACCATCTGATCGTTATTCAGACCCCATTCCTTTGCCACTTTAGGATTGACCCAGACCGTGTTTTCGTCCATTAAATCTGTAAGATTAGGATTATTGGCCGTTCGACTAAACGTGTGCATCGGTGCCCGTCCATAAATCAGGCGATAGTACCCTTCAGGCGGTTCCTCATGGGGTTTATAGGTCGGCAGGGGATCAAAGCCTTCATCGGCAAATGCCGTGGCATAAAGCTCAATCTTACCGGTGTTTGTGTTGAATTCATAATCGCTAGGTAAATTTTCCAGAGGATAGAGATCGTCGTATTCTCTCTCAAATTTCTTGACGCCGATCCGTTTCATTTCTTCCAAGGAAGACCCAATCTGCTTGAGCTGCCAGTCAAGCTCTTCCTCATGGGTTTCGAAGGGGAAATAATCTTCCAGCCCCAGCTTTTTACTCAATTCTTTGGCCATCCACCAGGCCGGCTTGGTATTCCAGCGCGGTTCAGCGGCAGGGGCTCGCAGGGCGATTGCCGGTTCCCGGTGCTGGCTGACACGGACCGAATCGTAACGCTCCAGGTAAGTGCACTCGGGCAGGACCACATCGGCCCAGCCGGTGATTTCCATGGGCATCGTATCGATGGCCACCAGCAGCTCCAGGTTCTGGATCGCCGCAAGAGTCTTTTTCTGGTCCGGCAGCGTGAAAGGCAGGTTGGTGCCGTTCACGATCCAACCCTTGAAGGAGCAATCGCGGTCGGCGGCGGGGATGGTGGCCTCACAGATACCGGAAGCCAGAGCTAGTCCAGCCAGGGGATATTGGCCGGGGAAGGCATCGCGCCAGGTTTTTGTGGGCTTGGGATTGGGCGGCGTTTTAATCTTGGGCAGTTTGGCCTTTTCGGGATTGTAAAATCCACCGCGGCGGCCCCAGCTCCCCAGGAGAGCATTTAAAATCGCCACCGCCCGCAGGCGCTGGGTATCGTCACCATACCAGGTAACATGACGCCCGGGATGAACGATCACCGCCGGTGAAGCATTGGCCATTTCGCGGGCCGTTTCCCGGATCACATGGGGTTTAATGGTAGTGATGCCGTAGGCCCATTCGGGAGTAAAATCTTTGACGTGGGCCTTCAGTTCATCGAAGCCATAGGTGTAAGCGGCCACGTATTTTTTATCGTAGCGTTCCTCGTAAATCAGAACATGCATCCAGGCCAGCAGCAGGGCCAGATCGGTGGCGGGTTTGATGGGCAGCCAGTATTTGGATTTGCTGGCAGCAGTGGAGAAGCGCGGGTCCACGGTGATGATGGTGGCGCCTTTATCGATGGCGGCGGACATCTCCTGGACCTGGCCGTTATGCATATTTTCACCGATGTGGGAGCCGATCAGCACCAGGCAGCGAGTATCGCGGATGTCGGTCCGTTCCGGGGAACCGATGCCCTCGCCATAGGTGCTGAAAAAGGCCACTTCCCGGGGACCGCGGCACTGGGCGTAGGAAGGGGCGGCAATGTTGGGAGAGCCGAAGGCTTTCATCAAACGCCCAAAGTAAGCGCCACCGGAACCGTGGGTAAACAGAGCCACGCATTCGGGTCCATACTCTTTGGCGATGGCCTGCATTTTATCGGCGATATAACTCAAAGCTTCGTCCCAACTGGCCTCGCGAAAGACCTGTTTCCCCCGCTCCTGGGTACGAATCAGTGGCGTTTTCAGGCGATCTTCATCATAGTACATGCCGACCCCACCGGTTCCGCGAGGGCAAAACCGCCCCTCAGAATGGGGATCGATCTCATTGCCGGTGATCTTCCATATTTCACCCTTATCGTTGAGATGAACCCAACCGGCGCATTTCCAAAAACAAATTTCACAGTAGGTGGGGACTCGTTTGGTATACATCCCCGCGATCTTTTCCGGCGCTAATAATTCACCTTTTGCCCAACTGATGACCGGGGACGCCATGGCGAGCCCACCAAGGCCTAAACCAGCGATTCGGATGAATTCCCGCCGGGTAAATTCTTTACTCATAATTGCTCAACATAGTTATCATGGTTTCGTGATATTAAGACTGCCATTGTAGGCCGATTTGCAAAAGGATTTGATATCCCCACACTGGTATCCCATTCGGTACACCTGGCAATCGCGGCAGGCTATGTCCTGACATTCGGGACCTTTTTTCCCCACTTCCCAGCAAGGGGCGGTGGTACAGGTGAAGGCTTCACACGCCTGTTGATCCTCGGCGGAACAGGGCCTCAGGAGCCAACAGGGCAGCATGGCCAGCAACGCTTTAATACCAGCAATATTCAACCCTTCTTCGTCAAGATGGCGACGAATACATTTGATGCGTTCAATGTCAAATTGAGAGTATAGCCGGCGATTGGTTTCGGTGATATATGGGAGTATCAGTTTTTTTTCTTCATAAACCCGCAAAGCATGGACCGATGTATTGGTCAATTTGGATGCGATCCCGATTGTGAATACCGGTTGTGTGTCTGGGAATTCCCAGGAAGATTGACTAGTATCGTCAGTGCTCAATTTATCAAACCTAGTTTTGCTAACTGATATTTACATAAGTTGCGGGTGAAGCTAATATAAATCGGACACTCTAATCAAGATATTATGGTCCTGTATTCCAAGTAACACCAGAAAAAGATCACTTCGGAGACGACTCAAACGATGATCACCTGAAATTTCCGAGAATCATTTATTAAAAAGACAACGGATCACCCTAATGAATTCAAATGGATCCATTGACGGTTTATAACCCGGAGTCGCGCATAAACGTTATTTATATCAATTCGGCAGATATTATTCGTATGAAACCACTCACGCGTAATGAGTAAGGAGTAATTATTTAATTGGAGGAATGGAGTGTCGGACTTCACACCGCGGTGCGGTTTCAAGACATGGGTAACGCGGGAATGTCAATACATAGGTAACACATTTCCGTTAAACTATGGGTGTAATCAAGTAGTAAAGGAGATCACCCATGCCCTGGAAGGAGACCACGCCCATGGATGAACGACGCAGGTTTATTCACACGTTAATAGAGAGTTCTAAACCTTCAAGGATATTTGTTCGGACTTTCATATCAGTCCCAAGACGGGGTATAAATGGTACCACCGGATTTAAATCGATTTTTTTCCGGGATTACGTTGGTGATGCCTCTTTCTGGAATAAAAACACCAGGTAGCGCCGGTATTTTTGAAACGCCTGGCTGTCGATTAACTGAAGTTGCTTTTGTTTACGATTCAACAACCCTTGAAACAACAGCTTTAAGC
>CAZHTM010000059.1:0-11264 GCA_964535735.1 uncultured bacterium | reverse complement strand
AAGCCCGTCAGATTCAGCCGGTTTTACCTTCGGTCGCCCCCGCCAGCAGTCGCTTTAATTCCTTGATTTCATCCGCGTTCAATTCCCGGTACATTCCAAGCTTTAAGGCAGGATCTAAACGTAAAGGCCCAAACTGGATGCGTTTCAAATCAAAAAGGCGCACCTTAAGATGATAAAACATGCGTCGAATTTCCCGCTTCTTCCCCTCATAGAGACGTAGGATTACGGTAGACCGTTTTTTCACCGTGGTTTGTTTCATAACCTCCCCGCGGCCAAACTCATTATCGCCGATGTACATTCCTCGCTTCATTTTCTGAATTTGTTGAGGCGTTAGCCGACCTTCTATGGTCGCTTCATAGATGCGCGCTACCCGATACCGTGGGTGCATGAGACGATTGGCCAGGTCTCCCGAATTGGTCAGGATGATGAGACCGGTGGTGTCCCGGTCCAGACGCCCCACGGGAAATAGCCGATCTCGGGTTGGGACCAGATCCAAAACCGATTTCCGTCCATACGGGTCGGTGGTCGTGGTAAGTACGCCTTTAGGTTTATTTAGCATATAAAAAATATCTTGGGTGACCAACCGCACCTTTTGTCCGTCGAACAACACCTCATCCTGCTCCTGGACATCGTACGCTGGATCCAGAACAATCACCCCATTGACGGTAGTGGTGGCGGCTTGAATCAGGCGATCCGCTTCCCGCCGGGATGCCACTCCACACCGAGCCAGATATTTATTTAACCGCATAATTCAGTTTGTGTCCGTTTCAGGAGATGCAGGCTGTGGTGGGACACCCACCGATTCATCAGTATAAAATACATTCACCTGATCCGGGTTAAAATGTCCTTCATCCAATTCTTTGATTTCTGCCAAACGCGGCATGTCGGATAATTTTCCCAGACCAAAGGCCTCCAGAAATTTATCGGTGGTTCCATACAACAGAGGGCGCCCGGGTCCCTGGGCCCTTCCTTTAATCCGGATTAACTTTTTCCCCAATAGATTTTTAATGACGCCGCTGCAATCCACCCCTCGAATGGCTTCGACTTCCACACGGCTGATGGGTTGTTTATAGGCAATGATGGATAACGCCTCTAAAGCGGCCTGGGAAAGGACTAAACGTCCCGATTTATTTAACAGTCGTCGTACCCAGAGCTCGTACTCCGGATGAGTCAGGAGCTGGTACCCACCAGCCACTTCTTGAATTACCAGTGGGCGGGAATCCCGGAAATAGTCCTCCTGTAGCTGTGCCACGACCTCATGAAGATTCGGGGGATCAGTCTCAAAAACCAAATTCACCTGTTGTTGTGTCAGGGGATCGGGCGAAGCGAATAACAGCGCTTCAATAATGCGTTTGGTTTCTTCAGGATTCATGGGAACGATTACTCCTGAGGCCCATCGGTTCGGTAGAGAATAATTTCCCCAAACAATCCTTGTTGAACCCCTTTAACCATTCCCAAACGCATCAATTCCAGAAGGGCCAGAAACGTCACCACCAATTCTAAGCGCGTTTTTAACCGGTTGATCAGCGCAGAAAATGTGCAGGTTCCTTCTCCATCGAAGCCTGCTAAAATAAACGTTTTTTGTTCTTCCAGATTCAGGGGTTCCCGTTCCAAATCATAGGGTCGAATCATGGGCCGGTTTTCCAGGGCTTTTCGGAAATACCGGGCGATATCATAAATATCAATTTCCCGTACGAACAACCCCGGGTCTTCTTCTCCAGTAGGGGGATCTAATTCCCTTCCTCGACTAAAAAAATGGCTCCGATCTTCGGCCAGGCGCTCCAATTCCTTAGCGGCATGTTTGTACTGCTGATACTCCAGTAATTGGTGCACCAACGTGGATCGCGGATCTTCTGCTTCTTCCAGAATGTCCTCCTGCCGTGGTAAAAGCATTTGGGCTTTAATCCGAATCAGCGTCGCCGCCATCTCCACAAATTCACCGGCGACCCGGACATTGAAATGGCGCATTTGATTTAACGTCGTTAAATAATCAGCTGTTATTTTGGCAATGGGAATATCGTAAATGTCAATCTCATCCCGTCTGATAAAATACAGGAGTAAATCCAAGGGACCTTCGAATTGGTCTAATTGAATGCGGTACATGTGTTAGTAATTTAACCCAGTGGCTTCCCTAGCCGCATCCAAATACTGGTCGGCCACCGCCGCGGCTTTACGGGCACCGTCCCTCAGGATATCCCGCACATCATCCGGATGAGCCAACAAGGCTTTACGTTTGTCGCGATAAGGAGTGATGAAAGCCAGAATCCGTTCGTACAATTCTTTTTTTACATCGCCGTAGCGCAAGCCCGGTTCGTCGTAGCGACGGGCCAATTGGGCCCGTTCCTCTTCATTCAAAAAGAGGGTGTAAAGTTGAAATAACGGCGTATTCTTATCCTTAGGACTTTCGATGGGGGTGGAATCGGTTACAATCGAGAACACCCGTTTTTTTAATGTTTTGTCATCCACGAAAATGGGAATGGTGTTGCCATAGGATTTACTCATCTTCTGTCCGTCGATCCCTGGAACCAGTTGGGTGGTGCGGTCGATATCCGGCTCCGGAATGACAAACACCTCTCCAAACAGATTGTTGAATCGAATCGCAATGTCCCGAGTTATTTCCAGATGCTGTTTCTGATCCTTCCCCACGGGGACCCGCTCCCCACCAAAACACAAGATATCCGCCGCCATGAGAATAGGATAGGAAAAAAGACCCACGTTTGGTGTCAATCCCTTGGCCAACTTGTCTTTGTAAGACGTGGCCCGTTCCAAAAGACCCACGCTGGTCACATTGGATAAGATCCAGGTAAGTTCTGTCACCTGGGGCACATCGGCCTGAATCCAAAACGTGGCTTTTTCCGGATCCAAGCCCAACGCCAAAAAGTCGCAGGCCGCTTCAAACGTATTTTTCTCCAGCCGCTCCCGTTCCTGCACCGTTGTCATCGCATGGTAATTCACGATAAAACAGAAAAGTTCATGTTCATTCTGGTATCGGATCATTCGGGACATCATTCCAAAATAATTTCCCAGGTGCAATTGTCCCGAAGGTTGAATTCCACTCAATACGCGTTGACTCATGGTCGATGATATCCTTACAGTGATTCCATGAACAGAAACGGTTTCCACTCTTGCTGTTCGTCATGGATAAATTGCTGGAAAAAATGAATCCGGGTGGGGCGTATCGGCGGTTTCAACAGCCGCATTCCCGCTTCCTCCGGTGTTCGATTTCCTTTCCGTGAATTACAGGGGCCACAGGCCGTCACCAGATTTTCCCAGTTATCGCCGCCGCCTCGCTCCCGGGGTAAAATATGATCCACAGTTAAAGGCGGCTGGGTTCGTCCGCAGTATTGACAAGCATAGTGGTCCCGGGTCAAAATGTTTTTCCGGGTTAGGGCCACACTCATCCGTGTGTAATGCACATAGGATTTCAATTTTATAACACTGGGAATCGGAAAACTGATGGATGGAGAATGAATCCGTTTTTGATAATTAATCAGCACTTCCACTTTATTGGTCACCATGAGACAAATGGCCCGTCGGACGGAACAGATGGATAAGGGTGTATAATTATTGTTCAGCACCAAGACGGCGTTGTTCATTCTTTCGTCTCCATCCTAACTGATTCCAAAAGCGCCTGTATCGAATAGGTGGCACTTAGACGCTGGATCAAATCCGCGTTGGCTGTCCGTTGATTGCTATCCAGAGATTCAATCTTTACCCAACCATGGGCATGCAACACAGTCCGTCCGCCCAGGGAGAACCCCACATGGGTGACCCGGGCTTCCCGTGAAAAGAAAAATAAATCTCCCGGTTGGGCTTCTTCCGGTGCAATGCGCGCCGCGGCTAACACTTGATCCTGCATAGCCGCATCCCTGGGCAATGAAATCCCGCAGCGGGCAAACACCGTCTGCACCAATCCGGAACAGTCAAATCCCCAGGGACTGCGTCCACCCCAGATATACGGCGTTCCCAAAAACGATCGGGCGGTGGCGACGATATTTTCCCTGGTAGATGCAAGCGTTTGGTTCGTCCACTGGCCATGATAGTGTCCGCGGGCGCCATCGGGGAACTCCACGAGAAGGGTTGGATTGGCGGTAATGGTTTTCAAACGACTTCCGTAGGTCACTATCCGGTGCGGTGTAGCGGTTCCGGCTTCCTCCACAACTCCGTGGAAATCTAAAACGAATATATCAGCGGTGAAGGGTTGATTTAGCACCACAACCTGAGACCGGGCTACCCATCCCCGGTACTGATCCCATCCTTCCAAATATAGCCATTCATCCTGGTCGTCCACAATCGTCCCAGTCTCACCCAGAAGTGATTGGGTGACCACCGGCGCGTTGAAGTCCGGGTCACGGTACCAATTGGCTACAGCGATGTTGGTTGCAAAAGACGGCATTCGTTTCTTTTCCCGAAAATCATAAACATAAATTTATCCCGGGACTTTTCAGCCTTGCAAGGTTTACCCGATAATAACCGGGATATAAAAAAGGGGACCGAAGCCCCCTTTCAAGCATAATAGTGAACTAAAAAAGAAGCACTTGTCCCAGTGACAGGGTGAGCCCTTTGGCAGAATTAAACATGCCACCAATCTGGGAAAATCCAAAATTCAGTTCATAATGGGTAAAACGAAGGCCAAACCCAGTTCCCCATTGGAAGGATTCGTATCCTCCCAGGGCTAATCCAGCCCGTAGTGCCAACCAGGGAATCGGCGCGTATTGAACTGCCGCTGAAACCCGGGGTGTGGTGCTCAAATAGGATTCATTGGTAAAATATTGACGATAATTCACCATTACATCCAGATTCGGGATGATATTCTGATACTGGCCGGACACATTCATGTAGGTGGGATAATTTGTGGAATACCCGGTGATAGAATAGGTAGTATCCTCCTCAATCAGGGAATTCAGAATGTCCTCCCGCAGGGAATCATCGGCCAAGTCTTCAAATTGTGAGGATAAAATCTCACCATTGATTTTCTCCCGAAGTACTTGAGCATCCCGGGACCCCCATTGAATCTGACCAAACAAATTATTGATAGACAGTCCTACGGTTACGTGGTCCATCAGGCGCGCTCCGGCTCCCAAATCCATGGCAAATCCGAATCCCCCCATGGCCATTTTGGCCTCCACAGATCCATCGGCTTCGATCCGGTCAGTGCGGGAAGTAAGAACCCCCTCAGTTTGAGTAGTCCGGACATCAAAAATCCCCAGCAGCGGTTTTAAAGCGGCACCCATGTAAAATTCATCCACATACGGTTCCAATGCAGGGATATCCAGAGGCATTCCATACCCTAAACTGATCGGCACCACGCCCTGGGCGGTGATATTGATGTCAAACAGTCCTACCGGTTGGTCAAAGCGCAATCCCTGGAAGGCCAACCGAAACAGATCCTTGGGAACTTGAACCGAGGCGGATATTTCCGAGGTGATGGACAAGGCAAAATGCCCGAAAGACAGGCCCAGCATATCCAGTTGAATCTGTGTAGATCCATCCCAACCAGAGTCAGGAAAGGAATTGAGCACATCCTGTACATCACTGGGGCTAAAATACCCCCGGTACAGATTGTCATTGAGCCAAGCCACGTTGATAGTGGAATTATGCACTGTGAACCGGGGTAAGGGTACTAGAGGAAGCAATCCGAATGACAGTCCAAAATTGGGATTATCGGATCGTCCCAACCGGGCTGGGTTCCAACCCAGAGCATCGGACCCTTTCGCCAATTCAGCAAATGTGCCTGCCGTCGATACGGCAATGGGATTCATGGATTGTTGTCCCCATCCTGGAACAAGCAGTGTTGCGAAGACAATCGCTAAAATGTTGCGTTTCATATTAATTCTCTCCTCCATCGGTATCCACCCGGACTTTGACCCGTCCGTACAATTGAATCGTCAAGGAATCGGTGGAAAGGAAATGGGACGGTAGGGAATTTCCTGAATCGTCGGTGTTTCCCAACAAATAGACCACCGGTTTAACATAGGTAGTATCGGAAAGCCAATCGATTTTTTGTTGATCCAACACAATGGAATCCAGTTGTGACTGACTGGGCAAAAGATCCAACGTGATTAACGTATCAGGAGTACTGGACCCGTCCCCGGAAAAATTGAGGGTATCCGGAGAAATAAGGATTTCCACTTGGGTACCAAAATCAAAGGGGTTGTCAATCTGTGTATAAAGGACTGCTTCCTGCAATTCCTTGGGAAGGTCGCCTTCAATTTTTTCAGCGCTGGCTTCGATTCTGGAATCGCCCGTGAGTATGAGTTCCAGTGGAATATCAATCACCAACTGACCATCCAGATATTGATCGGTAGCCACCGTCCCTAACTGATCCGGATCGCCAACGGAGGCGGACCCGGTGGCCACAATTTTACTGGGCCGGATATTAATTAACGCTTCTGCATTGGGTATCGGCACCACCGGTTGATCGATGATATTCCAGTGGTCTATCTGTGAGGTGGCGGTTTCACCTTGTTCATTTTCTGCCATAAGACTCAAAGAGAGGTATACCGGCAGACCAATATTGGAATTAAAATGGAATACCATGTCCACCGTATTGAATTCAATGCCCTGCAGTTCATCCGGAAAGGCGGTGATGGACTGTTCAATCGTGTCAATATCCACCTGGACCGGGTCTACCAATCCGGTGACGGATTGGAATGACAAATTGGTGATATCCACGTTTACGTTCAGCGAATCGCCGAAGGAAATCGTCATTTCCTGATCGCCGGGAATGGACACACTGGACACATAATGCACCACCTGATTATCCAACGGCATGGTTAACAAAAATCCGTCCAGGGGTAGACTCAGAGTCTGGGGTTCCGGGGAAGCGGTTAGAGCAAAGCTGGTATCCAGTCGACTCCCGTTCTTGGTGAATTCATCCACCGTGAAATGGACATCCGCCAGCACCCCCAAATGATTTTCTACCGATAAATCCATAAATCCAGTTTGGAGTACGGCCGTTTGGACTTTGGTGGGATTATCCAGGGTAATGGCATTGGAATCCACAATGGCGTCCTGGGTGAAATAGCCGGTGATTTCACTGAAAGCCAAATCCCGAACGAAAATATCCACGTCCAGGGTATCGATGAGATTGTAGGTGCCCACTTCCCCGTATTCGGTGATGACCGTAGCCACATAATGCAGGGATTGATCCTCCCGCGGCAACACCAGGGTATGATTGGATAAATCCACGGAAAAGGTATTGAGTCCCGGTTCAATGATCTGGTTCGGTCCGATCTGCAAGGTGTCGCCGTTCGGGGTGAACAACTCCTTGAGAGTCACGGTTAGCCGGGGCGCGCCCGCCACCGTCTGGTTAATTCGGTTCTGGATTTGGATATCCAGGGTCCCCTGGGCTAAATGAGCCACCAGGAGTTCCGAATCGGAGCTTAAGTCCATGACGCCGGAAAAGGATTGGTGTTGGGGAACGATCATTCCCGTAATTTCCGAAAACGTGATAGGAGTACCGGGGGAATCCCCATAGAGATTCAGATCCAGAACCACGCTATCCAACTCTGTGATCAACACTTTATCGGGATCCGTGGGCAGGGTACGAATTTCATAATAATAATCCACCTGCTGGGCGTCGATGGACATGACCATGTGGTAGTCGTCCAGAACGTAGGCGTTTTGGGTTAACGTTCCCGCCGAGAGAGTCAATCCGGCAATAGAAAAAGGTGTGCCACTGGGATCCACCAAACTGGGGATAGTTAAATCCAGAACCGCATCCACAGGCATTTGATTGTTCACCGCCAAATCCAAAGCTCCGTTCAGAATAAGGGCGTCCTCAACTTTGTTTGAATCAGCCGCCATTTGAATGGAACTGGTATCCGAAATCACCTGCTCGGGAATTTGCGCCGTGGCGGACACTACCTGAAGGTCCCGGGCACCAATCCGGGTGACAAACCCGGATGTTTTCACCGATTGATCCACCAGAATGGTACTCCCTTCCGTCCCGCCTGAAGCGCCGGAGACTTGGACTAGAATCTGTCCCGGTAAGGTAATGCCCGTTAAATCCAGGGTTCCCGTGGCAGAATCATCGGGAGCAATCACGTTAGAGAATATGATAGTGGCGCCGGGAATGGGCAGAGTATCGGCGCCGGAAATTTCCAGCAGATCAATGGTGATGGGCGTTCCCAGGGTGATCACCATCTGATTCACAATCGTCACGTCCAAAAAACCGCCTGAGAAGGTTGCGTCATCAAAATCATTAAAGGTAAATGGTTTGACCAGCGGGGTCAGGGTGAACGCGGGTATACTGGTGGTGGTCCCATCCGGGATGTCATTGATTCCAGGGTAGACTTGATTCAACTGAAAGGGGTCGGTGGTCTGGGGGGCAATATTATTCAGTTCGATGGTTCCTACTTCCGAACGAATCGATTGAGCAATGGGATCCACCCCCACTTCATCAAAGGTGACGGCTTCCTGGATCTGGGTATCATCCACGGTCACATCATCAATGGACTGGGAAAAGGATTTATGAATATCATCAATTGACAGTTGATCCCCCACTTCGACGCGATCAATCGCCACTTCATCATGGAAAGCAAAAATGGAATCGGTTCCCAAACCCGTGGCCTGCGTTGTTATGAGGGAATCGCTAAGAAAGTCTTTGAACCCCACCGTTCCCTGGTACAGCGGGATTTCTAAGGTAACATCCCATGAAGGCGGTACGGGATCCTGTGAACGATCCAACGAACATCCGGCTACGATGAGACCGATTATGGCAAATTGTATCCACCGATTTTTATGCATTGAACTCTCAGTTTTCTTAGTTAATAGGGGTAAAATAAAGATGAAAGCTAAACGGGATGTTTAGACATCCCTGTGAGAAACATCACAAAAAAGTATACTTTAGAACGGAATTTATTTAACAATCAGGATGGGCGCCGAACAGATTTCCATCACCTTAAGGGGTTTGGACCCCGCAAAGAATTTCTTCAAAGGATGCTTGTGGGATACACCCATAACGATGATATGGTTTTTACATCCGAATTGTGAAATGACCTCTGCTGGATCGCCTACTTTGAAGTGGGCTTGATTCACCACGCCCGCCCGGTTTAAAAATTTGGTAGCCCGTCGGGCAGCGCCTCGGTATCCAGGACCAAAATGATCTTTTTTAGACACCGTGAGCGTATCCACTTCCATGCCATAGGCTCGAGCCACCCGAATTCCAAAACGTACGGCTTTTTGCGTTCCCTTGGAATCATCCACCGGTAATAAAATGCGGTAGGTTTTGTCCGGCTGATATTGATTAACCACAAAAATGGAACTATCCAGATACTGGACCAAATCATGAGCCATGCGCCGTTTTTGACTCCCGCCGATTATGGTCACATCAATCCCGCTCTGATCCACTTCATCTCTCAATTCAGAAATGATTTCTCCCTGGCGTAAAATCAATTCCACCTGATCACAATAGGTCCCCGAAAGCAACAGTTCAAACCGTCTTGATCCGGCGGCCACCAGACGGTTTTCGTCAAAACCATCCCCCACCATTTGCGGAGTGATGTAGCCATTCTCAGCTAGAAAATCAAATGCCCACTCCAGTACCTCGACGCCGGGACGGTCAATGTTCCAGCGCTTCAAATTTTCATGGACCAGGCGGACTTCATGGGAGGCAAATGAACTAACCCGTTCACCAACATAGAGGATAGTGACTTCCGCACGAAACGCACGGGCAATTTGCATCCCAATGCGCAACGTGGGCTCGGAAAATTCCTTACTTCCAATTGCAATCAAGAATTTCATTCTTTACTCCAATCAGGATTTGTTGGATTCATAGCCACACCCAATAAAGATTTGCATAGATAAAGGTAATGATCATGGATAGTACCCCCATTTTCCAACCTACTTTCATAAAATCACGAGCGGTCAGCATGCCGCTGGCGTAGACGATGGTACAAGCTGGGGCGGCCACCGCCGTAAAATATCCGAAGGCGCTGGCAATCGCATTAAGCATTCCTGCATGAATGGGGTCGCCGGGAAAGTTAAGCATTACGGGACCCAGGACCGCCACCGTTGATGAACTGCTTACCATATTTGCCAACAAAGTGGTCATACCAATGTTAACCAGATCCAAGGTGTAATCCAGATTGCCGGAGAATTGGTCTAAAAAGCTCAAAACGAGCTGTGACATCCAATCGGCGGCGCCGGTGACCTTAATTTGAGTTCCCAGTGAAATGGTGGCTCCAAATAAAACAATCACTCCCCAGTTGACATGGCGGTTCATATCCTCCCAATTCACCAGCCCAGTGATGAGATAGACCACCACTCCGGTAAGCGCGATGATTCCCAATCCCACCGTTGCAGAAAACAAGATCCAACTGATGAATATGGCACCAAAAATACCTGCAGCCAGAATTTCCCGGGCAGTAATTTTTCCCGCATGGGCCACCTGAACCTTTAATTTTCGAACTCCACTATCCATGATCATCACTTCCGGAACAAAATTCCGCCATAGAATCCAGGATAAGATCGGCAATTGCAATAAAATCAAGGGATAGGCGTAGAGCATCCACTGGCCATAGGATAACGGTGTTACGCCAAAATCCCGCCAGTAAATCAACATGATGGCATTCCGAGCTCCACCGGAAGGTGTACCGATGGAGCCAATGATACTCCCGTACGCGATGGAAAACAGAAATAAAGCCGATAAATTCCGGACCTGATCTTTATCCGCATTGGTAAAACGAATCAATGTCATGGCAATCGGCAGCATAATGGCCGCCACTGTGTGTTGACCGATAAAGGACCCGCCTATGGCAGAAAGAACCGCAAATCCGAAAGCGATCCGTCGCGTGGAATTGCCCGTGAGGCGTATGATACCCAACGCGATCCGTGCGTCCCATCCTTGCTTAATAATGGCCACCGCCAGCATGAGCGAGCCCATGATAAAAAAGACCGCATCATTCATAAAGGCTTTGGCTACCGAATTTGAATCCCCAATCCCTAAATAGACCTGGGAAATAATCATGATGAAAGCAATTCCCGGTAAGGGTATCGGTTCCGTCATGATCAATATGAGCGACATGACAAAGATGACTAACGTTCGGTACCCGGACACGGTTAAGCCCGGTGGCGTCGGCAATAAGAGAAGAACTCCGGCTACACCCAAAGCAATAAACACCCAACGGGTCTGAGTGAGCCAATAGATCAGATCAGTTGAAAAGCGGCCGCGAAAGGATTTCATTAAGTTAAATTACAGCCAATCTTCGGGATAATCTACGGTTCATAAACGGTTCCGATTTCACCAGGATAAAATCGAG
>CAZHTM010000058.1:0-11397 GCA_964535735.1 uncultured bacterium | reverse complement strand
CTAAATAATCCGTTTTAACACCGTTTCCACACCGCGGATGACGAACTGAACGGCGATCACCATAAGGATCAACCCCATTATGCGCTGGAAGACTCGCATCCCAGTGGTGCCCAGTTGTTTGGATAACGTGTCTCCGCCCCGGAAAATCAAATACACGGCAAACAACGTCAGTCCGATCGCCACCACCAAGAATCCATAATTGGATACTGACGTAGCTCGGCTGGACAACAGCATCACCGCCGTAATGGCTCCCGGTCCCGTAATTATCGGGATGCCAATGGGACTCACTGCAATATCGTCTTGATCCATACTTTCTTCCTGCTCAGCCGGGGTGGTCCGGGTACGTCCCACCTTGGCTTCCAGCATTCGAAGGCCGCTGCGGAAGAAAATGATACCGCCCATGATCTGAAACGCCTCCACAGTAATGCCGTACACCTTGAAAATCAGGGAACCCAACAATGCGAATACGAGAAGGGTTATCCCAGCGGTGATGACACCCCGTTGGGCGATCCTCACGCGCTCTTCCCGGGAAAACCGCTCCGTTAATACGATAAAAATAGGCGTAATCCCCAAGGGATTCACCAGGGTGAAAAGGGTCGTGAGGCAGAGTAAAAAATAATCCAAATTGGCGCTGATGAAGGTCCCGCCCATTACATGCGATCCGGTGCTGACAACCCTAATATCCCCAATCCATTTTTTAACACTGATTTCACAGCACTCACCACCGCCAGCCGCGCTATTGACAAGTCCTTATCATCGGTGACCACCCGACACACGGTGTAAAATTTATGGAAAGCCGTAGCCAGTGCCTGAAGACTTTGAGCCATAACCTGAGGTTCGAGAGAATCAAGGGCCAGTTCCCAGGTCTGGGGAATACGGCTTAATTCTTTCAGGAGATGAAGTTCCTCGGCCGTATTCAGGCGTTCCGCATGAAAATCGGAAGACGGCTCCAGCCCGAAGGCTTTGGCATGGACCAGTATATTGGCGGTACGAGCATGGGCGTACTGCAGGTAAAACACGGGGTTTTTCTCCGACTGATCTTCCGCCAAATCCAAATCAAAATTCAGATGACTGTTCATGCCTCGCATGATGAAAAAATACCGGACGACATCGGACCCCAAACGATCAGTCAGTTCTTGGAGAGTCACGAAATTGGCCTTTCGGGTGGACATTTTCACCACTTCGCCCCCCCGAACCAGAGTAACGAACTGGTGAATCAACACGCGCACCTTATCCACGTCATACCCCAGGACGTTTAACACCGCCAGAACGTCGGGATACGTGGCAATATGATCCGCACCGAAAATATCCACGATACGATCGTATCCCCGGTCAAATTTATCCCGATGGTAGGCCATGTCCGGCAGCCGGTAGGTGGGTTCACCGGACTGCTTAATGAGTACCGTGTCCTGATCTTTTCCCAGAGTGGTGGTTTTCAACCAAGTGGCGCCGTCTGCTTCGTAGATTAAATCTTTCGCTCGCAGATCGGATAATACCTGATCAATGGCGCCATTGTCGTAGAAAGATTGCTCATTAGAGAACTGGGAATGAACCACACCCAAGGCTCGTAAGGTGGATTTTATGTCTTCAAAGATAGTCTCTTCCGCCACTGTGCGAAAGGGCCCCGCACCCGGCTCAAGGGTATCGCCGTGACGCTCCCGGATCGATTGGGCAATATCCCGAATATAATCACCCTGATAACCGTCCTCAGGAAATTCAGCAGGTTCCCCCAAAAGTTCCCGGTAGCGCGCTTCCACAGAGGCCGCCAGAATCCGCATCTGCCGTCCGGCATCGTTATAATAATATTCCCGGGTCACCGTATAGCCGTGCCATTCCAGGATAGAGGCTACCGTATCCCCAAGAATGGCCTGTCGGCCATGTCCTACCGTGAGGGGTCCCGTGGGATTGGCGCTCACAAATTCCACATTAGCAGTTTTCCCTTCACCTCTTCGTGATTGACCATAATGGTTAGGATCTGCCAAAATCGACTTAAGCACAGAATAATAATAGCCATTGGAGAGGGTGAAATTGATGAACCCCGGCGGTGTCACGGTAATCGCAGAAACAAAATCTTTCGAGAGCTGCAACGCCGATACAATTCGATGCGCCAGATCGATCGGCTTTTGTTTGGCCTCCCGGGCTAAGGTCAGGGCCACATTGGAAGCGTAATCGCCAAACTCTGGATTTTTCGGGGGTGCAATGTGCCCCGTCCCCGGTGTCAAATCCAGCGACTGGACAGCAGCGGCTAATGCGTCATTCAGTGTATTCCGGGGATCCATCGGTCATTATTTCCGTGGGGGCATCGGCCCATAATTTTTCTATATTGTAATAATGGCGGTCCCGGGTTCGCATAACATGGACCACCACGGTGATGTAATCCAACAGCACCCACCGTAACTGTTGATAGCCTTCAATATGCACTGGTTTGTGCGGGGTGCCCCGGCGGATGGAGTCGGCAATTGCTTTGACCTGAATATCTGTATCGGCAGAGCAAATGATAAAGAAATCCGTCATAGTGGTGATGCCGCGAACATCGATCAATAGAACATCTTCCGCCTTTTTATCCAGCGCTAGAGTGCCGATTTGGTGGGCTAATACTTCCGGTGAATCCGGACCTGGTTTGGGTGTGTTCAAATCAGAATAACGTTTTTAAATATTCAACAACCTGGGGAATAGACGAAAAATCTTTGCCCACAATCACCGTGACATCCACATCCGAGTCCGATGCGGGTTCTATCCGGATTCGGGATTTATCGCGAATATCAAATCCCAGAGAACTGGCCACTTTTTGCAGAGCCTCCACATTTTCATTCCGGGAAATGATTTGTGTCCGGGAATAATCAAAAGAATCGGCATTCTCTGATCGAACCACATCGATCTGATGGGTACGTAAAAAGTCGGACATTTTGGCCGCAATGCCTCGTTCGCCACAACCGTTCAGCACTTCCACTTCAATGTCCAAAATTGGATTCTCCTCATAAGCCTCCGCCGCCAGTTTGGGAGGCGTCGGCGTCAGAGCGGGCATGGAAACCCGGTCGGGCGTGGCCCGTTGGGAAAATGAATACATGAACACCAGGATCAATAAAGAAAACACCCCAATGACCACATTAAGGACGGTGTTCTGCCACTGACCCTTTTTCCGTTTTCGGGACGATGTGGATTTAAAGAGGGTGAATTTGGAACGCGCTTTTTTAGAAGCCATTATTGCCGAGGTACAGGGGATAAGGATTACGGCTTAAAAAACGGGAATAGGGTGATTTCTGAAACGAAAATTGGAAATGGGTATTTTTCGTGGGACGAAAATCAAGTTGTGCACCGTAGCCCACCTGATCCAGAGTCAACCCCGGTGTTTGCATACCGGAAGAAAGGGTCGGCTGGGAAAGCGTTAGAATCGTGCTTAAGGTCAGGTTGGGACGGAGTTGAAACGACATAGTATTGGTGTAGGACCCCAATCCAATCGTTCCTGCACCGGTGGACATCATGGAATAGGAAAATGAATGATTCATAGAAAACCGGTTCGGCGAGAACAACGGTTCAATCGTTCCAGGGGCTTTTAGCAGGAGATCAGAGACCTGATATTGGTTAAGATCGGACTTTAACTGACCAAACCCCACGGCAGTCAGCAGGCTCAAAATCAGGATCTTAGTTGGGAATGTTTTCATAGCGTGTACCAAAAATACGATTTATTTCTTTAAGTTGCTCCGGAGTATTTACGCCTTGAATTTCTAAAGGGTCCTGTAAAATTTCCAAGCCTACACGATATCCTTGATCCAGGAGAAGTGGCAGAGTATCCGGCAAATAATATTCTCCCTGAGCATTGGTATTGTCGATCCGACTCAGGGCCTGAAACAAAGGCCGGATTTGGAAAATATAGATTCCTGCGTTGATTTCGGTGATCTTTTTTTCATCCGGAGAGCAATCTTTTTCTTCCACAATTTTTGCAAGTCCATTCTGTTTATCCCGAACGATCCGTCCATATCCCGAAGGGTCCGAAAATTGCGCTGTGAGGAGGGTCGCCGCCGCCTCGTTTTGGCGATGGCTTTGGATCAAGCGCTCAATCGTTGTGGCACGTAATAAGGGGACATCGCCCGACAGCACCAGGAGATCTCCATCCAGATCCTTCACCAGCGGCTCCACTTGTTGAACCGCGTGACCGGTTCCCAATTGAGGCTCTTGAACAACCCATTCCGCTCCCGTGTCCTGAATAGCTTCAATCACGCGTTCTTTCTGGTGACCGATAATGGCAATCGTTCGGTTTGCCCCCACAGATTGTGCCAGTCGAATCACGTGCAAAAGCATGGGCTGACCTCCAACGGGATGCAACACTTTCGGTAAATCCGATTTCATTCGAGTGCCTTTGCCCGCCGCCAGGATAGCTACAATTAAGGGATGCATACGCTTAAATCTCCACAGTTTCCTCGACCCAGGCGCGCTCAATAATGGCGCCCCCAAGACAGATATCCCCATGATAAAACACGATGGATTGCCCCGGCGCTACCGCAAACTGGGGCGTCTCAAATTCTATGTCCAGGCGACCACCTTCATCATTCACAATCCGACACCGCTGATCTTTCTGCCGATAACGGATTTTTGCCGTGATCGTCACATCAGATTCAGGTGCTTCGCCCCCAATCCAATGAACCTGGTTTGCGGTCAATCCCTGGGAATACAAGGCCGGATTTTTCTGCCCCTGGACTACAACGAGCGTGTTGTCCTCTACCCGTTTTTCCGCGACGTACCAGGGCAATTCCTCTTGTCCATGCCCCCCGCCGATTCCCAGCCCCTGGCGTTGACCCAGAGTGTAGTACATGAGACCCCGGTGGCGGCCGATCGTTTTCCCGTCCTGGGACACGATATCGCCGGGCCGGGCCGGAATATAGTTTTCCATAAAATCACGGAATTTCCGTTCTCCGATAAAACAAATACCAGTGCTGTCTTTTTTGGCCGCATTGGGAAGTCCCGCCTCCCGGGCAATAGTACGAACCTCCGCTTTGGTGAGCTCCCCCAGGGGAAACCAGGCTCGGCGCAGGGCGTCTTGTCCTAATAAATATAAAAAATAACTTTGATCTTTGGATGCATCCCGACCCTTTAATAATTGATAACGTCCCTTCTGTTCACGGATCCGGGCATAATGTCCCGTGGCGATTTTTTCAGCACCCAGTTTCAGGGCAAAATCCAAAAACACCTTAAATTTGATTTCCCGATTACAGAGCACATCGGGATTAGGCGTTCGGCCAGCTCGGTATTCCTCCAAAAAATATGTAAAGACCCGATCCCAGTAATCCTGCGAAAAATTGACGCTATGAAGCGGTAAATCCAACACTTCCGCAGCTTGCAAAGCATCCAGGTAATCCTCTTCGGAGGAGCAACCTGGATTGGGAGAATCCTCTTCCCAATTTTTCATGAAAATACACTGTACATCCACGCCTTGCTCTTTCAACAAAAGGGCTGCCACGGCGCTATCCACGCCTCCGCTCATACCCACAACTACCTTAGGATTCATCTCCGGGACATTTCCGTGCATTGTTGAATCAGGGCCTCAGCCAAGGCGTGCATATCCTCCAGGGTATTGTCTTTCCCGAAACTAATTCGCAGAGTTCGTTGGTTGGCATCTGCCGATAAACCAATCGCTTGCAGGACATGGGATGATTTTACGGTCCCCGATGAACAGGCTGAACCACTGGAAACCGCCATTCCGGCCAAATCCAATTGAATCAATAAAATATCTGAAGTGGGATTGGGAACCGTTAGAGACACCAAACCGGGAAGATGATACTCGAGATCGCCATTAAATCGCACGCCCGGGATTCCTTCCACAATTCGCTGGCGAAAGGCGTCTTCCAACGTCCGCAAGTGATCTTCATAGCTATTGGACGCTTTTTCCGCAGCCAACCCCATGGCGGCAATTCCGGGAACATTTTCCGTCCCGGCCCGAAGTCGTCGTTCCTGACCACCACCAATAATCAGTGGTTGGAGAGCGACCCCCTGTCGGATGTATAACGCTCCAACACCTTTGGGACCGTAAAACTTGTGAGCGGAAAATGACATGAGGTCCACCTTTAATTCATGGACATTAATCGGTAATTTTCCTAAGACTTGGACAGCGTCGCTGTGAAATAATATGCCATTTTCTTTCGCTATTGCTCCAATATCGGCCAAGGGTTCCACTGTCCCGATCTCATTATTGGCCATCATGATGGTGATCAACCCTGTGTCGGGACGGATCGCTGCGGCCACCTCGTCGGGCGACACGCGACCCTGGCTGTCTACTGGTAATACAGTGGCAGTCACGCCAAAATTCTTCAACTGTTTTAGTGTGGTTAAGATAGCAGGATGCTCAATGGCGCTGGTGATGACGTGTTTTTTCCGTGAATGAAGGCGGTTCCACAAGACCAGATTGTTGGATTCTGATCCGCCTCCGGTAAAGATAATTTCAAGGGAATTGGCGCCGATCGCGGCCGCCATTTGTTTCCGGGCTTGTTCTATGCGGCTTCGCGCTTTACGACCGTAGGAATGGGTACTGGACGGATTGCCAAAAACTTCGGTTTGGACGTCCTGCAAAAGCGTTAATACGTCCGCATCAATAGGCGTGGTGGCACTGTGGTCAAAATAGGGCATAGGCATCGAAAAATGAGATGAAAATTACGGCGGGAGGAAACAGGAAGCTATTCGTCGTTGCGAATAGCGGCGTATCGGACCGTATTTTTCAAATTACGATAGAATGGAGGTTTCCGATCATCCAGAAGCTGAATGGTGGCCTCCTTATTATAATCAAATCGAATCACATCCCACTCAAAATAATCTCCAATGGTCAGAAAAGCCACGGAACCGCGAGGGTCTTCATCGAAGGGCATTCCAGTGGCGCCCTGACACAAGACTTTTAAATTTTCCGCGGCGTCATTCCGGGGATGGTGGACATGTCCATGAATAAAAATGAATTGATCCACTTCGGGATGGGCCGCATGGACATGATTCCGCCATTGGAGTGCTTCTTCGATGGTGGGCGGTAAATCATCTCGTTGATACCAAGCGTGAGTGAATTCGACCAGGGTATGTCCCACGACTTCCCGATGGGAAATATGCATTTTATTAACAAACTCTACACCACCTTGTCCCACCTGCTCTGCGGTCCACTTCTCGTTAGCCACGATATCCTGACATACGGGATCGTCCGGGTCCATGCCTTCCAGAGAAGGACGCTCCTGTTCCCATAGACGTTCCACTAGATAACGGTCATGGTTTCCCCGAATAAAAATGGAGTCTAATTTCCGGAGTGTTTCCAGCACCTTTTCCGGGGCCGGTCCCAGGGCAAAACAGTCCCCTAAACAAATAAGTTGATCATATTGATGAGAATCAACGATGTCCAGAGCTTTGTCCAGAGCGGCAATATTCGAATGAATATCGGTCAGAATGGCGAATGTTTTTGAAGTCATACGATTCAATATAGCTAGAATAAATTCGTTTGGGCAAGAGAATAGGGATGGTGATATATATCACACAATTCATAGAATGAGTCCCTATTCCCAATATTGCGTCAATTATCCTAACCCCTGTATGTTGACTCATGAATAATACAACAGATTTTACTTTAATCGTGGGCTCCATCGCCCTCGATACCATTATTACACCACGCGGTGCCCATGAAAATCTTCTGGGCGGTTCCACAACCTATGCCCTCATCAGCGCCGGGCGTTTTGTCCCGGTGCATGTGGTGGGGATTGTGGGCGATGATTTCCCAGAGGCAGGTCGGAAAATTTATGAAAACTATGCCGCGGATTTAACCGACTTGGTCACGGAACCGGGCCAGACATTTCGCTGGGGCGGCCGGTATTACGATGACCAGGATAACCGGGATACTTTGTTCACTGAGTTGGGAGTTTTCGCCGACTTTGACCCTCAACTTTCTTCCGTTAACCGTTTGGCTCCCTGGGTCTTCCTGGCCAATATTCATCCCAAGCTGCAGTTGTCGGTTATGAATCAGTGCCGGGAGGACGCCACGTTTGTTGTGGACACCATGAATCTCTGGATTGACACTACCCGCGATGATTTAGACAGAGTCTTTCGGGAGACGACTATCCTGTTGATCAATGAAAGTGAAGCCCAGTTACTAACAGGTACGGATGATTTAGATGATGCGGCACATCATATTCAGTCTTTAGGACCAAAAGTAGTCGTGATTAAGCAAGGCAGCCAGGGAGCCACACTCTGGTCGAAATCAGAGCGCATTTCAATGGGCGTGTTTCCTGTAGAATCGGTGGTGGACGCCACGGGTGCCGGTGATACGTTCGGCGGCGGATTTGTTGCCGCCCTGGCCCAAGGAAAATCTTATCGCGAAGCCTTGGCCTTGGGATCTGCCATGGCGTCATTTACTGTTGAAGATTTTGGAGTGACTGCTCTGGCGCACGCCACCCGCGATGATATTCAAAACCGTCTCACCTATCTTCTAAGGGGTGATAGAGGTTGAATCCTTAACGAACCGCCCCTAATTTCCACCCCCTTTTCAGGACCAAAATATTCACAGAGGTATTACAATGAAACGACTTCCTTTTGTCATCCCCATTATGCTAATGACGTTAATCTGGGTGGGCTGTGCCAGTGAAGAACTCACCTCAGCCAAATTATACATTCAGCAACAAAACTGGGAAAAAGCAGAAGAATTTTTAGTGAAAGCACTGGATGCAGAACCCAATAATCCCGAGGTTCCCTTTTTGTTGGGCGACCTGATCTATGGCAAACGGGGCGATTGGGAAAAAATGGACGCCATGTTCAAAAAGGCCATGGAATTAGGTCCGGACAAGACCATAATGCAAGGCGCCACAGTGGAAAAATATGTTACCAATTCGCGGGAAAAGTATTGGGTGGATCAATACAACGCCGGGGTGAAATACTTTAATGATTACCGGGGCGCCGACGGAGATGCAAAAGATGAATTTATATCGAAAGCCATCGAAGCACTAAACAATGCCATCCTCATTAACCCCGATGATGGGAAGACCTATACCTTACTGGCCACGTGTTATTATCAAGCTGGTAATAAAGAAAAAGCCAAAGAGATTGCGGAACGATCGGTTAAACAGTCACCGGATGATGTGCAAGCCAATCTAACTGCCGGTCAAATCCTTAATAATATTGGAGACCAGGAAGCTGCAATTCCTTACTTTAAAAAAGCCGTCGATTTGGACCCATCCAACAGCGCCGCAATTCGCAATCTGGCTCAGGTCTATTATGATTTAAACCAAGTTGAAAATTCCATCCGGACTTATGAACAGGCCATCTCCAAAGAAACCGACAACAAAATAAAGGCGGACCTGTATTTCAACCTGGGCGTACTCTACATGAAGGTGGAAGACTTCACCCAAGCGGAAGATAATTTCAACATGGCCTACGATTTAAATCCTGACGATGTGGAAGCGCTTGTTGGTATGGCTCAGACGTTTGAAGGAGCGGGAAAATGGTCTCGAGCAGAGAAATATTATAAAGAATTAATTTTTATCGATCCTGACAATCCCAACCATTACAAAGGAATGGCCCGGGTGCTTTTAAAGCAAGGTAAGGCCGATGAAGCCACCCACTATTATCAAAAAGGGAAAGCGTTAGAATAAATGTCACCCCCGCTTCGGCGGGGGTTTTTTTATCCCAGTTTTTGCCGCTTGCCTAAAAACTCCCTCAGAGCCAGGTCCAAACGGTCGTCGGTATAGAGGGACACATAATCAACATTCATGCTGCCGCACTCCCGGCGAAGGGTGGAGCGGAATTGAGCCAGCCGCTTTTGATACGCTGCCCGAATCTGCCAAGGCTCGGTGGTGATCACTTGCCCCGTTTCCGCATCCCGAAAGCGTGTGCGGGTTCGGAATTGGAACTCAAATTCCTGACGATCCAAAACATGAAAAACGATCACTTCCTGTTTATTATAGCGGAAATGTTTTAACCCCTGAACAATGGCGGTGGGATCATCAAGGAGATCGGAAATCAGAATAATCAGACCTCGTTTCTTAAACCGTTCCGCCATTTGATGGAGAACCGGCCCCAGTTGTGTATCCCCGCCCGGTGTACATTGGTCAAGGCGCGATAAAATGACATTAAGATGGGAGCGGTTACCACGGGATGGGACAAATCCCCGCAGACTTGTGTCGAACAAAGCCAGTCCCACTGCATCCTGTTGATTGAGCATTAGATAACTCAGGGCAGCAGTCAAATAACTGCCATAGTCCAATTTGGAAACGGCACCGCTTTTAAACACCATGGAACGACTGGTATCCAGTAAAATATAGGACCGGAGATTCGTTTCCTCTTCGAAACGTTTTACATAGTAGCGATCCGTTTTCCCGAATAGTTTCCAGTCGATATGACGGATTTCATCTCCGGGACCGTAGGCCCGATGTTCCGAAAATTCCACACTAAATCCATGATAGGGACTTCTGTGATATCCTACCATGAATCCTTCCACAACCAGGCGCGCACGGAGAGACATGGAATTGAGCCGCGCCACCATATCGGGCTCCAGATAGCGGCGTTTGTCCAAAACTGCCATATCAGACCGCTGACTGATGCTCCATCAATTTCTTAAGAATATCATCCACTGCCATTCCTTCCGATTCGGCATTGAAATTCAATAGAACGCGATGGCGCATTACCGGCAAGACCAGGGCTTGAACGTCCTGAATTTCCGGTGAAGGACGTCCGCTTAACGCCGCCCGGGCTTTCGCCCCGGCGATGAGATACTGGGAGGCGCGGGGCCCGGCGCCCCATTCCACCCATTGGGAAATGAAGTCGGGTGCTTCCGGTGTATTGGGACGGGTAGCCGCCACTAGATCCACCGCATATTCCACAACATTCTGGGCTACGGGAACCCGGCGCACCAGATCCTGAAAGGCCAGTAAATCCTTCCGACTGATAACTTTTTTCAAGGACGTTTTTCGCGTCCCCGTGGTGACGCCCACAATGGCAACCTCTTCCTCCCGACTGGGATAATCCACTGTAAGATTAAACATAAATCGATCCAATTGGGCTTCTGGTAAGGGATACGTCCCTTCCTGTTCAATGGGATTCTGTGTCGCCAGGACGAAAAACGGTTCCTCTAGCGTATAGGTATTCCCCGCTGCCGTTACTTTATGCTCCTGCATCGCTTCCAAGAGTGCCGACTGCGTTTTGGGCGGTGTGCGGTTGATTTCATCCGCAAGAATAATATTTCCAAATATGGGTCCCTGTATAAATCGAAAATCCCGTTTACCGGTGGAGGTATTTTCCTCAAGAATGTCGGTGCCGGTAATATCGCTAGGCATCAAATCCGGCGTAAACTGGATGCGGCTGAATTTTAAGTCCAGCAATTCCGCCAGTGATTTAATCATTAACGTCTTGGCCAGACCTGGCACACCCACCAACAAGGTATGACCCTGA
>CAZHTM010000057.1:0-11669 GCA_964535735.1 uncultured bacterium | reverse complement strand
AGGGAAACGGAAGTAATAATCCCGTTTCCATCCCATTGGCGAAGTGAGACGGTGCTCTGAGTACCAGTCCAGACGCTCAGTTGAGCATCCGCCGCCAGACAAAAGAGGAAAAAATCTGAATCGGTGCGTCCCTGAGCCAATTCGCCACCAATGGTCCGTTGGTTACGAATATTGACCGAGGGACAGACATGGATAATGTTGGTGGCTAAATCGGTAAACGTGGGATCGCCTTTCACGGAGCGGTGGAGATCGCCCAATGTCGCGCCAGCCCCGATGGTAACCATCTTGGAGTCGGTGGCGATCGTGTGATCCAACAACGGTGTCAGATGAATCAATTCTGTGATCATGGGATCCGCGTCCGCCACCAGATACGACCCGCCGCCCAGAAAAACACCGCCGCTGTGGTGTCGTTCCCACGCTTCATCCAGACTTGCCGGAGTGTGAATGGATTGGATCGATGTCCACATATTAGGAGAAATCTTCGAAGGGAATTCCAGTCCGTTTTTCGGCCCGGCGCAGAAGCACTTGAGCCACTTCATTATGCCGTTGGATTAACGGTTCCATATCAACGGATAATTTCCCCTGGCGCACTTGGGCTCGTCCCTGAATAAATAGCCAGTCCACAGGAGCGGTGCGCACGGAAAATAAAAGCGCCGCCAGAGGATCGGACTGACCACCAGCATACTCCAGGCGATCCATCCGAAACAGGGCCAGATCCGCCTGTTTTCCCACGGACAATTCGCCGATGTCATCCCGTCCAAGAACAGCCGCTCCACCACGGGTGGCCATCCAGAGAACATCTCGTGCTGTGAGCCAATAGTCCGATTTCCGCAGTCGGGACAGGAAGAGAGCGTTGCGCATTTCCATGAGCATGTTACCGGAATCATTGGAGGCGCTTCCATCCACGCCGAGACTCACATTGACTCCGGCATTCAGAAGTTCTTTGATGCGGGCTATTCCTGAACCCAGGCGCATATTGGAACTGGGGCAATGACTAATCCCCACACCTGCGGCACCCATGGCATCGATTTCCTGGTCGTTGAGATGGACGGCGTGGGCGTACCAGGCATTGGAAGTAAGCCAGCCCAGTTGATCGGCGTAAGCCACGGGTCGGACGCCAAACCGCTTTAGGCAAAAGGTCTCTTCATCCAGGGTCTCGGCTAAATGGGTGTGAATCTGAACCCCCGCCTCGCGCGCCAACTCTGCGGTGGATTTCATCAATTCCGGTGTCACGGAAAATGGGGAACAAGGCGCCAGAGAAATCCGGGTCATGGCGCCGGGTTGGTCGTCATGATACTGAGCCAACAGACGCTGGGTATCAGCGGTGATGACCGCTTCCGATTGCACCACATCATCGGGAGGTAATCCGCCCTCTGAAGCGCCCAGCGACATGGAGCCGCGGGTGGGTTGAAACCGAATTCCCAGGTCCCGGGCCGCTTCAATCTCCACGTCAATTAGTTCGCCTGTAGTTTGATGGGGAAAAAGGTAGAGATGGTCAGAACTGGTAGTGACACCCGAAATCATCAACTCCAACAAGCCCACCCGGGTGCTGACATCAATGGCCTCCGCGTCTATCTCTCGCCATACCTGGTAGTGATCCGTAAGCCAGCTAAACAAGGGTGAATTTTGCATTCTGGGAATATTTCGGGTCAGGGACTGGTATAAATGGTGGTGCGTGTTGATAAATCCTGGAAGGACCACCATGGTTCTGGCATCGATGGTTTCATCGGCCGTGCCGGTAAATTCTTCCGGCCCGATGGAGGTAATCACCCCGTCTTCCAGAAGAATATGTCCTCCGGAAAATTCCTCCCGGCGATCATTCATGGTGGCGCACACTAAGGGGCTTTGAATTAAAATACGTTTTGGATTCATTAGGTTCACTGAAATAAAGGGTGGGAATTTAAGCTCTTCAGATAAAAAGCCAACTCCACGGCTTCTTCCAACGCCAACGGGGTCTCTTCCGATTGAAAGCGAACATCATGGATTGTAAGGGGATTCAAGGTAAACTGCGCGGAGCCATTGGGACCTTTGTAAAAAAAATGACCGTCTTGCAGAAAGACAGTGGATGTGTGGCCGTGGATATTTTTTTCGATCCGATCGGTAGTGAGAAAATAACCATCCTGTTCTTGTTCAAAGGCTTCCCGGGTAAGATAGAACCGCGGCTTGGTTTTGTAAGGATCCCCATTCGTGGGACAAAACGTAGTGCAGTTGCCACATTCGTTGCAGAATTCCGCCAGATTCAGGATTTGAGACGACTGCGTAATAGATAAAGTTCCCGTCGTCTGACAATCATAACCATCCTCTTTCGGAACCAGGATCATTTTGGGTTCCTCCAGAGGCTGAACGTCAAAGCTGAGATTGGCCAGGTTCGGGCAGACGGTCACGCAAATGTTACAGACCTGGTCGCAATATAGACAACGGGACGCTTCTTCCTGAGCCTGGTTTACGGTGAGCGTAGGATGGACCAGATCGAAGTTTAACCGCTGGTTTGGCGATTGCTCGGGAACCGGAATTCCTGGTATTCGCCGGGCGTATTTAAGCTGGGATTCAGTCTGATGAGCATATTTCTTTTCCGGTGGAATTTGGGAAGGTTCTCCAAGTCCCAGCGAACGCAAAATTTGAAAGGCAGCACGACGTCCGTCTCCAATGGCGTTGATGACGGTGGAGGCGCCGCGAGAGAAGTCGCCTCCTGCATAAACACGAGGCAGAGATGTCTCGCCGGAATGAGGATTGAACTCCAACGCTCCGTTTGGTAAGAAATCCGTGACCACTTCTTGACCAATTGCCGGAATGAGAGTGTCTACCTCAAGATGGTTCCATTGACCTTCCAGGGGGACGGGACGGGGACGACCGGAGGCGTCGGGCGCTCCCAGGGTCATGACCTGGAGTTGAATGTCCAACTTCCCAGAGGACGCCTGAACAATCCGTACCGGTTGAACCAGGGTCATAAGATGAATGCCCTCTTCTAAAGCAGCAGTGACTTCTTCAAAATCAGCGGGCATCTGGTCTTGCGTACGACGGTAGACCAAGGTGACTTCTCCGGCTGCACCTATGAGACGTTTGGCGGTTCGAGCCGCGTCCATAGCCGTATTTCCCCCGCCGATAATGGCTACCTGTTTTCCAATCTCCGGATAGTGTCCATTCCGGACAGCGGATAAGAAATCCAAAGGATCCATTACACCGGCGAGGTCCTCTCCGGGAATGTGAAGCGCTTTCATGCGTTGAGCTCCCGCCGCCAAAACCACGGCCTTATAGGTCGCTTGCAATTCCTGGAATTGCTCCGCATCTACTGGAGCATTCAGATGGATTCGCACCCCAAGCTCCCGAAGACGCCTCAGGTCTGCTTCCACGGCATCGTCCGTGAGACGAAATTGAGGAATGCCCCGGGACACCATTCCCCCGGCTTTAGCCTGGGCTTCGTAAATATCCACCTCCACACCATTCAGCGCTAGAAAATACCCGCAGGAAAGTCCCATGGGGCCGGCGCCAATGATGGCGACGCTGGTCGAATTCCCGGGACGTTTTCTCGGCGTAAACTGCGTCTGCTCGGTAATAAATCGTTTGATTTCCCGGATGAGTAGGGGCTGGTCCATGGTATTCCGGGTGCATTTCAACTGGCAAAGGTGATCGCATACATGACCGGTGATGCCCGGGAGCGGATTGGTATCCAGAATCACTTCCAGGGCTTTCTGAAATTCTCCCTGAGCCGTGTAATACAGGTAATCCGGGATGGCCTGGTCAGTGGCACAGCCTTCGATGCACGGCGCGGATACGCAATCAAATAAGGTGAGGGGCCGGTCCGTTTTGATGGTAGAAAAAGGACGAGGCGAATGATGGTAACGGGGATTGGATAAAGTAGCTTCAGCGTAGGTAGTTAAATTTTTCAGTCCGGCCTGGGCCAAGGAAGTCGATTCCCCCGCCTGGGAGAAGATCCAGTCATCAATGGTGGTGACGCCTGCTTCGGTGAACCGGGAGCGAATCTCATCCAGGTACTGTCCCAGGCGTCCGTAGCCCCCCGGTTTAAGAACATCGGTACAGGTGGTAATGGGTCGGAGATTACAGGCCAGCAGATCGGCCACATTAAAGTAGTCCGCTCCGGCGGAGAAGGAAATGTCCAGATGGCCGTCGAACTCTTCCTGGAGTCGCTTAGCCAAACTCACCGAGATGGGATGGAGAGCCCTCCCGCTCAAATACATGTGGGTTTCGTCTTTCGGGAAAACATCCCGGCGGTTTTCCACTTCCAGCGTGTTGGTCAGTTTGAGTCCGAATTGAACACCCTCCTGCTTGGCCAGAGCGTCCAGCCGTCGAATCATTCCACAGGTGTCTTCGTACTGCATATCGTGTTCGAAGGCTTCATCCGGAACGACCACATCCTTAAACCCTAAATGTCCGTGCAAAATGTTTCTGACACCGTCCGGTCCCAGAAGGGTGGGATTCAATTTCACGGCGGTGTGGTAATGCCGATCCCGGAGAAAGTAGCCCGCGATCCGCTCCACCTCGTCCGGAGGACAACCGTGCATGGTGGACAGGGTGAGATTATCAGAAATCCGGGTGGGAATGGATATGTCCTTGATCCGGGGATAGAGCCGTTCAATGCGATCCAACTTGGCATCCAGATAAGGGGAGCAATCTTCCATTCGGTTCAGAAATTCCTGAACATTGGGTTGTTGAATCCCGGCAAAATCATAGCCCACGCTTAAATTGAAGAGACAGCCCATGTCCTGACCGGAATCAGGGAATAAATGATCCTTCAAAACGTGAATGAGAATCCAGGCATTCAGGTATTCATCGAAGGATTGGGTCAGCCTCAATTCCTGGGACCATTCACAATTGTATCCCTCATCGGCCATGTCGATACAGGGCTTGGAAATATCCAGTTCATCCAGGGTTTGAACCGTCTTTAGCTCCAGGGTTCGGGCGCCCATGAGCCAGGCTAAGACAATATTTTGACTCAACTGCGTGTGCGGTCCCGCTGCAACGCCGATGGGGGTTTCCAGAGTCTGTCCGTACCGCTCCATGCGGAAAGGATCCTCCGGCCCGGGTGTAAAGAATAATTCCTTTGAGAACCCAAATATAGATCCGGTTTTCTCTTCAGCCAGAATCCAGGACAGGAGTCGCTCCAGGGTAGCGGGATATAAACGGTCAGACATGGAATTCCTTTACAATGTGCGACAGCAAATTTTTCAAACATTTCCGGCGATACTGGGCCGTGGCTCGAATGTCATCGATCGGGGCAATGTCAGCGTCCACCTGCTCCAAGGCAACCTCAAGGGGTTGGCCGGATTCCAAGGCGGAGGTAAACCGGGCCAGGGGTACCACAGTAGGAGCCACCGCTCCGGCGGCAAACCTGAATCGGGTTCCATTGGATGAGGAATGCTCCACCAGACCAGCCAGGTTGACCACCGAAATGGCCATGGATTGGCGCAAGCCCACCTTATGAAAAAAGGATTCCCCGGCGGGAAGCGGAAGTCGAATGGCAGTGAGCAATTCATGGGTCTTCAGAGCGGTTTTTCCGGGACCGGTGATGAACTTTTCCAGGGGCAATGAGCGAGAACCATTCGGTCCCGCGAGGTCCACCTGCGCCCCGTAAATCACCAGGGGTGGAACCAGGTCCGCTGCCGGCGAAGCGTTGCAAAGGTTGCCGCCGATGGTGCCTCGGTGTCGGATTTGCAATCCCGCAAATTGATCGGCCGCCTGGGCCAGGGCCGGATATCGCTTTCGAATCACTGGCGATTGACGCAATGCCTCCACAGTTGTGAGTGCTCCAAAGGTTATCCCCTCAGCCGATTCCGAAATACCTGAAAGAAGATCAATAGCTTTCAAATCCACCAAATGAGCCGGGAGAGGACCTCCACGATTCCATCGTGGCATAAGGTCGGTTCCTCCAGCCAGAAAGTGTATCGGTTCTGTGGAGGTCCTTAAAAGGTCCTGAAGTTCATCCATGGATGTGGGACGGCTGTAAATCATGAGTCACTCATCCCATCTGCAATGGCGTCCACAATTTTGGCGTATCCGGTGCAACGGCAAATATTTCCGGATAAGAGACGTCGAATCTCCGTCCGGTCCGCGTCGGGGTGGTCCTGCCGAATCTTGGTTCCCACCAACACCATTCCCGGAATGCAGTACCCGCATTGGACCGCATGATCCTGAATGAAGGCTTCCTGAAGGTCAGTTAGATCCTGTCCGGGAGCCAAACCTTCAATGGTGGTGATCGCATGACCGTCGGCTTCCACCGCCAGGATGAGGCAGGATGTGACCGGTTTTTCATCCATGAGCACAGTACAGGCGCCGCATTCCCCTTCGCCGCAACTTTCTTTGGTTCCCGTGAGGTGAAGTTCATCCCGAAGGAAGTCGATCAACCGGAGCGTGGAGGGCACCGCCTGATGCAGTGTTTGTCCATTGACGGTCACGGTAATGGTATAGGTTTGTTGGGTTTTGGCCGATTTCATGAACTCAACCGCAATTGGTTTTCCACAGCGTCTAACCGGGGTTCCAGGGGAGTGGGAATCTTCATCTGTTTCAGGGCGGCAGGGATGTCCTTCAGTCCGGAGCCGGTCATGAGAAGGATGACTTCGTCTCCCGCATGTATTTGTCCGTTGTTTACAGCCCGGATGCACCCCGCCAGGGCAGCGGCTGCCGCCGGTTCCACAAACAGTCCGGTGGTGGCGGAACACAATGCCTGGGCGTCCAGAATTTCATTATCGGTAACCCGGATTCCATTGCCCTGAGTGGCGTTGAGCGCCCGGACGGCCTTTCGCCAATCCCGGGGCAAGTCCACGGCGATACTATCGGCGATTGTCTGAGCTTTCACTGTTTCCACATATCCCGTTTCCCAGGCGCGAATGACGGCGTCGGATCCCTCCGCCTGAACGGCCATCAATTGGGGAAGACCCTCGGTCCATCCCAGTTGGTAAAGATCATGGAATCCTTTATATACACCGCCCAGAATACATCCGTCGCCCACTGGAACAAACACGGCATCGGGGACACGCCAGTTCCGTTGTTCCAGTATTTCCAGAGCCACCGTCTTTTTCCCCTCTGACAGAACAGGGTTAATCCCTGTATTCCTGGAATAGATGCCATGTGTCCGGCTTAATTCCAAAGAAAGGTCGAAAGCCTCATCATAGGTTCCATCCACCAAAATAAGGGTCGCGCCGTGTTGTAGAATTTGAGCCAGCTTGGCCCGGGGAGCAGAAGCCGGCGCCAGAATAATGATTTCAGCGCCCCAGTGGGCGCCCAGTGCGGCCAGACTGGCGGCGGCGTTTCCAGTGGAAGCGGCAATCAATCTTGAATGGCCTCCTTCTTGTGCGTGACGGAGACCTACGTCGGAAGCCCGGTCTTTCAGCGAACCGGAAGGATTGCGGCTGTCATCCTTGATCCACAGCTGGTCAAGACCTAATTCTGCTGCCAGACGGGGAACCGAGATTAAGGGCGTTCCACCCACCTGGATACTTGTGTTCTCTGGTGGTGAATTCACTGGCAGGAGCGGGGCGTAGCGCCAGTGGGACCGATCGGGGTTCGCTGTAAGTTGTGATTGGCTCCAAATACGATTCACGTGATTATAATCGTAGCGGGCGTCAAGATTTTCGTTGCAATGGGGACAGGTGGTAACCATTCCTTCCGGCGGCCAGTTTCGGCCGCAGGCCATGCACGTATATCCTGATAAAGCGGGATTGGTCACCAGTCGCTCCGTTTCTTACTCCAGACCAACCTGATCGTTAAATTCGCGAATTTTTTCATCCCATTCGTCTACTACGTCAAATTGAGCAGTCCAATACGAATCCGAGAACCATTGGTCGTTCAATTCTTCCACGGATTTCCCCTGCTGCTCCACCCAGGTGAAATATTTCAGGTTATGCATCCGTTTTTTATCCGTATACCGGAGCTCCAGAAATACATCAGATCCGGAACTGTCTAAAGCGGTGGCCATATCCAGTTCAGCATCCCGGTTGGTGTATTCACCGAATCGTTCCCGCTCCTCTTTCAGTCGCGACTGGTACATGTCCATGGAATCAGTGGCCACGGTGAACAGGAAATCCCTGGATGTTAATTCAAAATATCGGGCCATATGGATCGCGCCAACCAAATTGGCGATGCCGGAAATTCCCAACAGGTTCAAATAATGGAGAAAATCCCGGTCCAGACCCCGGTCCGCCAGCACCGTTTGTCCGGCCGGTTCGTTAAATAAGCGCATGAGTTTATATACCCGCTGGTCGTCGATTCCCGCCACGGCATCAATATTTTTCAGGTTCATAATCCAGGGAACATGTTTGTCTCCAATCCCTTCGATGCGATGGGCACCGTAGCCGTTGTAGAGCAGGGTGGGGCATTGCAGGGCTTCACCGGCGCCCACTTTGAGAGCCGGGAATTTGCGTCGCAGGTATTCGGCGCTGCCTAACGTTCCTCCCGATCCCTGAGTAAGGAAGACACCAGCAAACCGATCCCCCGAACCCCTATGTTGCTCATACACTTCTTCCATGGCGGGACCAGTGACGGCGTAATGCCAGCGGGGATTGCCGAAGTCTTCGAATTGGTTCAGGTTCACTACCTGATTACCACGTTCCGAGAGCAGGAGTTTTACTCGGTCGTAAATTTCTTTTACATTGCTTTCACTGCCCGGCGTGGCGATCACTTCCGCTCCCATATTTTTGAGCCAATCGAAGCGTTCCGTGGACATTTCTTCCGGAAGAACAGCGATGGATTCACACCCCAGGAGCGCGGAATCGTAAACGCCGCCCCGACAATAATTTCCAGTGGAGGGCCAAAGGGCTTTTTGGGTAGTGGGATCGAAACGGCCCGTAATAAGTCGTTCCACCAGGGGACCAAACGTGGCACCCACTTTGTGGGCTCCTGTGGGGAAGTATTTGCCCAGGAGTACAAAAATCCTGGCTGGAACACCGGTGAGTTCAGAGGGCATTTCCAAAACATTAACCGGGCCGAACCCCCCGCCAAAACCCACCGGTTCATTTTTCCAGGTGATGCGGAATAAGTTTCGGGGATTCACATCCCAGAGACCGATTTGAGACAACTCTTTTTGGATGGTTTCCGGCACAGTTTCCGGATTCCGCATTTGACTATATGTGGGTAAAATTAGTTTTTGTTCGCGACAGCGCTGGATGGTTTGGTGTAAAATAGTTTCCGTGGTAGTCATGGGTTAATTCCTTATGTGTAAAATCAATATCGAAGTTGGGAGCGCCCCACCACGTCCGTGATTTTGGCGACGGGGTCTGGAAAACGGCCCAACACAATCATGGCGGCGATGATAAATGGTTTATAGCTGGCTTGTTGATACGTGGCTTTCCGGTAGCGATTAAACACGGTGGCGGCCACTTCACCTTGTTTACAGCTTACGCCACTGATATCCGCCGGCAAACAATGCATGTAAAGGGCCTTCCCATTGTGAGTCAACGCCATCTTTTCTTCGGTGCATTCCCAATCTTGGTGTTCTGCGTTTTGGGCCAAGGCCTGCGTTTCCAGTGCGTCAAGGCCGCGGGTATCTCCCGCTCGCAGCAAACGGGTTCGTTCCTGCATAATCGTAAACGGTGCCCATGATTTGGGATACACAACGTCCGCTTCCTGAAAAGCGGCGTCCATATCGTGTGTGACCGTAAACGTGCCTCCGCTTTCCTGGGCCTGAGTTCGGGCCCGATCCATGATTTCCGGTACCAGGTCATAGCCTTCCGGATAGGCCAGCGTCACCTCCATCCCGAAGCGGGTCATGAGACCGATGACGCCTTGCGGTACCGACAGAGGTTTGCCGTAACTGGGCGAATAGGCCCAGGTCATGGCCAGTTTTTTCCCTTTGAGATTTTCCAGAGATCCGAATGTATCCACTAACATGGAAAGATCAGAAAGGGACTGGGTGGGATGGTCCAGATCGCATTGGAGATTAACAAGTGTGGGACGCTGGTGGAGGGTGCCCTCTTCAAACCCTGTCTGGACCGCCTCGGCCACTTCCACCATACCTGTATGTCCGGCGCCCAGAAATTTATCATCGCGAATGCCAATGGCTTCGGTGAGGAACGAAATCATATTGGCTGTTTCCCGGACAGTCTCTCCATGAGCGATTTGGGACTTTTCTTCGTCCAGGTCGGCCACAGTCAATCCCAACGCGTTGGCGGCGGAAGCAAAACTGAAACGGGTTCGGGTGGATTGATCCCGGAAAATGGATACAGCCAGTCCTGTGTCAAAAAAACGGGTGGATCGTCCATCCTTATGCAAGTTTCGTAAAATACGAGCCAATGTCAGTACCGCCTGAAGTTCGGCCTCCGTTTTTTCCCACGTGAGGAGGAAGTCCGGGGATCTCCGGCTCAGATCCAAAGACTGTAAATGATCGAGGAGGGCTTTGTACGAGTTCATGATTGGGCCTCCCCGTTCATTTTTTGGACATACATGAGAGGAATGGCGGCATACATGGCGCAGGCCTGAACCAATTCTTTCTTCCAGGTCTTTTCGTTGGGGGCATGGGCCTCTTCTTCATGGCCCGGACCAAATCCAATGCAGGGCACGCCATGACGTCCCATGATGGCGACACCGTTGGTGGAAAAAGTCCATTTGTCCACGACAGGCTCCTTTCGAAACAGACCCCGATACGTATCGATCAAGGTTTGGGTAACGGGATGATCCTCTTCAATAAGCCAGGTGGGGAAATAGGATTCTGCTTCCAATGCCAGCCCTTTCCAGGATGGGCGGGAATAGGAATACAGTTCCACCTGAGCCTGGGCCCGTTTTACGGAAGGGAGTTCCCGGATCTCACGTAGAGCAGATTCTGCTGTTTCACCCCAAGTCAGGCGACGATCAATGGAAATGGAACATCCGTCGGCCACGGCACACCGACTGGGGGAGGAGTAGAAAATTTCGGACACGGTCAAAGATCCTTTCCCCAAAAAATCATGATCTTTCAGTCGGGTATGCAAAGCTTCCAGATCCTGGAGAATGGGGCCCATTTTATAGATTGCGTTATCACCCCGTTCTGGCGCTGACCCGTGGGCTGATACACCTGTGGTGGTGACCCGAATTTCCATCCGGCCCCGGTGGCCCCGATAGATACGCCCGGCGGTGGGCTCCGTACTTACGACGAATTCCGGTTTAAGTAATTGATTTTTCAGGATATAATCCCAGCACAAGCCATCACAATCTTCTTCCTGAACTGTCCCGGTGATGACCAATGTATAATCACCGTCGAGTCCTAACTCTTTGATAATCTTTCCCGCATAGACCAGCGATGCCAGACCTCCCTCCTGGTCGGAGGCTCCGCGACCCATGATCACCTGGTCATCTTCCATTCCCTGGTATGGGTCGACCTCCCAATTATCGGGATTGCCCACACCGACGGTATCAATATGGGCGTCCATGGCAATGAGATGCTTTCCCTGCCCAATAAATCCATAAATATTGCCCATATCATCTATTTGAATGCGATCAAACCCTACCGCTTCCATCTCCTGCTGAATTCGCTCCACCAAGGGACCTTCCTGTGTGGATTCACTGGGAATCGCGATCATGTCCCGTAGGAATCGAGACATTTCAGGTTCATAACGCTGCGCCGTTTCTACAATACGATCAAAATCAATCTTCATCTTTATCCTTCATTTTAGTGTTTTTTTTGCCACAGAGGACACAGAGTACACCGAGGGTTGCGGTTCATGAAGAGTGGATTGTGCCGATCT
>CAZHTM010000056.1:0-12190 GCA_964535735.1 uncultured bacterium | reverse complement strand
ATAAACTAATATTAGCAACGACCCCACAACTGATTTGCTCTTTTTAATGAACATAAATTTTTCGTATGGTAAACATTCTTCAATGTCTGCGATCCGTTTATGCCCGATCTCCCGGACAAAATGGTCTGCTTCTCACAAACTACAATCCAATTTCGATTTACAAATCCAGTGGAATGCTCTTTAACAGAACGGATTCTACCAATCTGATAGACCCGTAACATTCTAGACATCATCCCAACCCCTTGCGTGAAATCGCAACTGAAGTGGGTTTATGAAGGCATATTCGTATAGTCTAGTTCCGATCCTAAAGCACTATGGGGAATAAGATAAATTGTCAAATGAATAATTGCGGCGATCCAATACCACTTCCGGTTTTTATCGGAGGGTACCCGATTTTTCCACAACGCCCAGACCCAACCCAACACGGCTACCAGCGTCTTATTATCGGTCAAATCATGACCAAATGGCCATCCTGTCCACAAGGCATCAAACGCATATTTCTGGACAATCGGGCCAAGAATCAATCCCCCGGCAAAAAGCAGACCCAATGTCCACCAGGCAAAAACCCGTGCTCTGGGTCCTTCAACAACGGCTTCCAGTCCTGTCCGAGTACCAAGCAGCATACTGGTAAACATGAACAAAATATGCGGCAAAAAAATGCCCAATGGAATATACCCTTTGAATCGTATGATTACAGGACCCGCTGTCAGTGGTTTGCGATGGCCATCCTTCGCAATCAACGTGACAATGTACATCACCTTCCCGGCCGGCGGTTGCTGAGGAATGTACGCCCTCAACACTCCCTCATTCCGTTCCATCGGAACGGTTGTCCAATCATCATTTGAACGGTAACGGCGGTACTGTAATTCAGCGTTAAAATCCAATCCATGGGTTGGGATAATTACCGGCGCGTTCTGACCAGCATCATAAGTTCGTGGGAAGGAATAGGAAATTACCGTACCATCTATCGTGATTTCTCCATTGGCTGGATAGGCGGGACTGGTACGAAGTTGATAAAAAACAGAAGACAGAGTAATAACTATGGTCGCAATCCACAGAATACTATTTTTCCCCACGAGGCTCTCCTTTTAAATGAATTCAGGGATGTAGATTAAACACATAAATCGTACCCACACCCAGGAGTAACAATAGAAATTGAAGCGTACTATGCCCGGGATGGGTGGTTTGATGTAAATCCGGGACCAAGTCAACAAGGGCAATATAAATAAAACTCCCTGCCGCCAATCCCATTGCCACGGGTATAAGTGGCGTGAGAATCTGGAGAAAAAAGTAGGCTCCCAAGGCTCCAACCAAAGCAGTAAGTCCCGATACAATATTTAATCCGAAAGCTTTTTTCATAGAATAATTATTCTTAAGCAAGATGGCAAAATCCCCAACTTCTTGTGGAATTTCATGGGTAGCAACCGATATAGCCACAGCGATCCCTAGTGGAATGGAGGTTAAAAACGCCACCGCGATCACAACGCCGTCAATGAAATTATGAAATGCATCTCCGATCAAGATCAAGGGACCCGATGCTTCGTGGATATCACAATCCTGAGTGTGACAATGCCGCCAGATAACCAGCTTTTCCAGTAAAAAAAAGACAATAATACCCATCAAAACGTAACCGGTCATATGCCGGGCATCGACATGACTCAACAATTCTGGAATCAACCCCAAAAACGCCGTTCCCAGTAACGTTCCTGTGGCGAAACTCAGCACACCGGGAAGCAAAGTCTTTTGAATACGGTCAGGAAAAACCAAAAACAAGGCAGCGACACCGATAGATCCCACACTGCCTAACAGGCTTAACAGGATTATATAAAAAAGAACCGAATCAGACATATTAATTTGAGGATGAATACCGTTTACCAGCCCACCATAAAATGCCGGCAGTGATCATCATTCCAAAACATAAGATTTGGCCCATAGAAAACGGTCCCAGCACAAATCCCATGTGCGCGTCTGGTTGACGGAAAAATTCGATGAAGAACCTGAAAAACCCATAACCAAAGACATACAATCCGCTGGAAAAACCTGGAAACTTTCCCTTATTTCGCAGGGGCCAAGTTATTGCGAATAGAACAATCCCTTCAAACAGGGCTTCATAAAGTTGAGATGGATGCCGTAAATGAAAATCACCCGCCGCTGGGAAGTACATCCCAATGGGCATCTCTGTAATCCTACCGTAGAGTTCACCATTGATGAAATTGCCAATCCGTCCAAACGTGAATCCTAGCGGAATCGATGGAGTTAAAAAATCCCCTAATCTCAAGAAGGAAAACGATCGTTTACGAGAAAATAAATACAGTGCCACCATGACCCCGATCAATCCACCGTGATAGGACATTCCGGAAATTCCAGTAAACTGCCAACTGCCATGGATTCGTGTGAACGGTACGATTATTCGCCATGGTTCTTCCCAAAAGGCTCCTTTTCCATAGAACAGGACATAGCCTAATCGCCCTCCCAACAAGACACCCAAAATACTCCAGGTGATCATATCACTGATATCATTTTTGGTGAAGGACCACTGTTCAGTCTTTAAGCGATATTGGCTTAATAAATACACAACCCCGAAAGCAACAAGATACATCATGCTGTACCACCGGATGGATAATCCTCCGATTTGAAGGATAACCGGATTCATGTAGCTGGGCAAATGCTGCCACCACTCTGCAAATGACATTGGTCTGTAATCCTATTTAATTGTTACGATTTGAAGAGGATAATCTATGCGATTTCGATTTGAGAAACGATGGTACAATGATGATGCAACACTCATTTAGTCATCATGTTTGGACGAGGCTGGTGGAACGGGATCATATCCGCTCCCTCCCCAGGGATGGCAACTAAAAATCCGTTTCAGCGCCAGCCATCCCCCTCTGAAAAGTCCATGAGTTTTCAGAGCTTCAACCGAATAATGGGAACAAGTCGGCGTATATCGGCAATGTGGCGGAAATAATGGAGAAATCAACAGTTGATACAGTTTAATTACCGCCACCAAAGGAAAAATCAGGATGCGTCTCATGGGGTTTGAAGCAATAGATTCACGCCATCCCGATAACTGATTTTTCCCTGTCCCATGACTTGCCCTATGCAGGCGTCCTCGATGACGGATATAGCCCGAAAAGGTTCCCGGTGATGGATATCGGTTAAATGAACTTCCACAGTGGGAATACCCACCGCGGTAATGGCATCCCGGATGGCGTAGGAAGTATGGGTATAGGCCGCCGGATTAATCAACAGCCCTTCCGCCCATGTTCGACATTCATGAATGGCATCGATGAGCGCCCCTTCCGAATTGGATTGGAAAAACCGAAACTCGCAAGGTTTCGAAAACGATTGACGTTGTAACCAGGTATGGATGTCTTCCAATGTCTCCGATCCATAGATCTCCGGTTCCCGGAGGCCCAGAAGATTTAAATTCGGTCCTTCAATGACCATAATCTTCATATAGCAGCCAATCCCTTCAACAGATCATCCTCCGTAATGTCAGATTGAATAACCGCTTTTCCCAGGTCTTCCAATAGAACCATATGAAGTTTTCCGGTCTGCATTTTTTTATCTTTCTTGATCGCCGATAGAAATTCGGCTTTGGTAATCTCCGGTACAGACGGCAACGGACACTGGCGAATGATATCTTTCAACCGCACCCACTGTTTAAATGGCAATAACCCTTTATTTACGGAAATATCTCCCGCGGCTAACATACCTAGCGCTACGGCTTCACCATGACGCAAGGCACCGTACCCGGCAGTGGTTTCCAGAGCATGACCAATTGTATGTCCGAAATTCAGGAGACGGCGCAAGTCCCCTTCCCGTTCATCCTGGGACACGATGTCTCCCTTGATCCGGATCGAACGCGCAATGGTTTCCTGGTACAAGTTCCAATCATTGTTATGAATCAAATCACCGAGATTTTCATCCAGCCACTCCAGAAAATCCGCATCGCGTATGGCGCCATATTTGATCACTTCCCCCAATCCGGATACCCGATCCCGCAGGGAAAGAGATTCCAACAATTCCGGATCAACCAAAACCATTACTGGCTGATAAATGGAGCCCACCAGATTTTTTCCCTGACGTAGATTGATTCCGGTCTTCCCTCCAATGGCTGAATCCACCATGGATAACAGGGTTGTGGGAATTTGTATGTATCGAATTCCCCGTAAAAAGGTGGCGGCAGCAAATCCTGTAATGTCTCCCACCACACCGCCTCCAAAGGCCACCAACATAGTGGAACGGTCACAACCTAAATTGACCAGTCGGTCATAAAGGCTCTCCATCTGGGAAAGGGATTTTGCCGTTTCACCATCCCCGACAAAAACCACCGACATATTGTATCCCGCTTGGACAAAACGATCCAACACGGTAGTATGCGCCAAGTTGGCTAAGGAGCGCTGCGTCACCAGCACCCATTTTTGACGGTGATGAAAAGGTTGGGCCAGATCAGGAAATTGGAATCGCAGCCCCGCTTCCAAATAGACGGAGTAAGTTCGGGGGCCTAAATCAATCGGAATTTTCATTTGTGGAGCTCGCAATCTCCTCCATAATTATATTCACCACTGCCGTGGGCGATAAATCATCCGTCGTAATGGTTAAATCCGCTAGCGCTTCGTAATACTTCCGACGCTTCATATAAATATCCGTTAACGTCTGAACCCGGTCTTTGGCCTTAACCAATAAAGGTCGTTTTTGAACATTTCGGATTCTTCGGGCCAGGGTGATGGGCGCGGCTTCCAGATAAATCGACACTCCCCGATAATAAATCAACTTCTGATTCCGTCGGGAAACTACTGTGCCGCCCCCTGTGGAAATCACCTGCCGGGGACGGGCGGAGAGATAATCCAGGTACTCCTCCTCCAGCGAACGAAATCCCTCTTCACCCAGCATTTCAAACAATTCAAGGATGGTTTTCCGTTCTCCCCGTTCAATCGCCCGGTCCAAATCAAAAAACCGCCGGTTTAGATGATTGGCCAACCGTCGGCCCACCGTGGATTTCCAGGCGCCCATCATTCCGATAATAAAGATATTCCGGTCACCAAGTATGTGTTCGTAATCAGGCATCGTTACCGCACTCCTGTGGCATTGATATGAGCTTTGACTTGATCCAATGAATCGCCTCCAAATTTTTCCAAAACAGCATCGGCTACAACTAAGGCCACCATCGCTTCTCCAATAATGGACGCCGCCGGCACCGCGCATACATCCGTCCGCTCCTTATGCGCCAGACGCGATTCCCGGGTGAGTAAATCTGCGGATTTCAAGGGTTTCACCAACGTGGGAATGGGCTTCATCACGGCACGGATTCGGATGGGCATACCGTTGCTCATCCCGCCTTCAATTCCTCCCGCCCGATTTGTGGGTCGGGTAAAATGATCATCGCGCCATTCAATTTCATCGTGGATTTCACTGCCAAATTTACGACCGGATTCAAATCCAAGTCCGATTTCAACTCCCTTGATGGCATTGATGGACTGCACCGCTTCAACCAGACGAGCCGACAATTTCCGGTCCCAGGTAACGCCGCTTCCCAGCCCATAGGGTAGACCTGTGCAGATCACTTCGAACACACCGCCAACGGAATCGCCCTGTTCCTTGGCACGGTCAATGACCTTGAGCATCTCCGATTCGCATTCCGGATTCAGACATCGAACCGGTGAGGCATCCGCCTTACGGTTCAATTCCTTCGGGTCAACAGAATCAGGAAGATGATCTTGATCCTCCACAGTATGAATACTCACCACCCGACTGCCTACCTGAATCCCAAGCTTTTCCAGGAAAACCCGGGCAATGGCCCCCAGTGCCACACGCATGGTGGTTTCCCGAGCTGACGCCCGTTCCAGGACATTGCGGATATCGGTAAATCCGTATTTTAGCGCCCCGGCTAAATCTCCGTGCCCCGGACGGGGTAAGGTTATCGGTTTCGATGGCTGTTCAACCGGCTCAACCGACATTTTCGAAGACCAATTCTCCCAATCACGATTTGGTATTAATAACCCGATCGGTGAACCCAAGGTTTGGCCATAGCGCACTCCGGAATAAATCTGCACCTGATCGTGCTCAATCTGCATGCGCTTGCCTCGACCATACCCTTGCTGCCGTCGTTTTAATTGAAGATCAATCTCCTCGGCGGTAAGGGGTACGCCCGCCGGCATTCCCTCCAGAATGCCCAACAGCCCTCGTCCGTGGGATTCTCCAGCGGTGAGGAAGTGTAGTCGTCCTAGCATAAGTACCGTTCCATGCTCGTCATGATTTCTTCCACGTTGATCTGTTTATCCAACGATCTCTTTAACCAATGTTCCAAGGAAAACAGACCCTGATAAATAAACATAGATACACCATTCACCCCTTTGACTCCCCGGGCAAATCCATTCTTAATAAAGGTTGTAAGTTGGGGAATATACACTGTATCCACCAAAAAATGATTCGATTCAATAAACTGGAGTGGAAGGGGACTTTCATGCTCCCAGGGTGGCATTCCTAAAGATGTGGCATTAACCCACGCCACCTTTTCCGGAAAGTGAATATCCTGTGCTGACGCAAGCGGCTGAATTGTAAGATCGGTAGATACTTTCTGGAAATGACGTATCAGTGCTTCCGTTCGGGCCGCCGTGCGATTGATAACCGTAATATGAGATAAACCCTTTTGATATAAGGCATACACAACGCTATGAGCTACGCCGCCGGCGCCCAGAATGACCCATTTATATTCGTGAACAGGAATCTCGTGATATTCCAGGAGCTTGAGAAATCCGCGCCAGTCGGTATTTGCACCAATCCACCGATTTCCTTCCCGATACACACAATTTACAGCCCCTAGATCCTCCGCCTCCGGCTCCAGCCCATCCAGGGTTTCCATCACCGGTGCTTTATGGGGTAAGGTCACGTTCAGGCCATCATAATCTCCGGTTTTTACGGCGACCATAAAATCCGCAAGTTCTTCCGGTGGCACGTCCCGCTTCTCATAATGAATCTCTATATCTAGTTGCTCACCGAAGGCCTGAAACAGTTGCGGACTCAGGCTGTGGGCAATGGGATGTCCGATGACAGCTAAGCGCAACATTCAGGAATCCTGCAGAGACTTGATGAGGTGAAAAAATTCTGGACTTGAAATGCGTACACAGTTGGCATCATCCAGTTGAATTTCTTTCCGGGATACAAAACTGCCAATACTAAACGCCATGGCAATCCGATGATCGTGAAAGGTGGTGACCAGTCCTCCCTCAAGCAATGATCCACCGGTAATGTCTAATCCATCGTCCACCTCTTTAACTGAAACTCCCATCCGCTCAAGATTGACCACCAGCGCTTTGAGTCGGTCCGATTCCTTCACGCGTAATTCCTGAGCGTCGCGGATTGTGCTTGTGCCATCTGCCTGGGAGGCCAGAATGGCTAAAATGGGAATTTCATCAATCACGCCAGGAATGTCTGCACCGGAAAGAGTAAATGAGTTCAGTTCACGGCTACGAACTGTCACTGTTCCCACCGGCTCACCACACGAGTTACCCCGATCCTCCCAGTTTACGTCGGGGCCGATAGACTTCAGGAGTTTATAAAATTGGGTGCGGGTTGGATTGGCGGAAATATTCGCAAGGATAAGCTGTGATTGAGGCACCAGCGCCGCGGCCGCCGCAAAAAATGCTGCCGTCGAAGGATCTCCGGGAACGGTCAATTCAAACGGTTCGGGTGGACGCGAAAGAGGATGAACCGTAATGGACTTACCAGAAACGGTGAGAGGCAATTTCAAGGCCTGCATCAACCGTTCTGTGTGATCCCGGGTGACCGCCGGTTCACGCACCGTCACCGCTTCAGGTGCACCTAGTCCCGCTAATAGTATGGCGCTTTTTACCTGGGCGCTGGCCATCGGGAGGGTGTAATCCATCCCTCTTGTAGGTTTTCCCTCAATAGTCACCGGCATATGACCGCTGTCAGATGTCGTACGGATGCCTAACGCTCTTAACGGTTTAAGAACCCGTTCCATGGGCCGTTTCCGGAGCGACGCATCGCCGGTAAAGGTAGCGGTAATTCCCAGACCTGCCAACAAACCCATCAGGAGTCGGGCGGTGGTGCCGGAATTCCCACAGTCTAATGGCGCTTCCGGTGTCTTCCAGGTATTGCCTCTAACCTGAACCGGATCGTCCCCGGTAATTTGAATGCCACATTGACGCAAACAGCGAATTGTGGATTGAACGTCCTCCCCTCGGGAAAGATTGAAAATGAGGGGTGAACCTTCGGCCAAGGCCGCCATCATGAGGGCTCGGTGAGAGATGGATTTATCTCCCCGGAATGTTAACCGACCCTGGATTGGCATATTATTCCGGAGGATGGACGCCGATCGTTTTTCCCATTGCCGCGCATACCCCGCGAGCCACCTTCATCAATTGGGAAAATTCTTCGGGCAGTAAGGCTTGGGGGCCGTCGCATAACGCTTCTTCCGGTCGATCGTGGACATCCACGATCAGGCCATCGGCTCCCGCACCGATTCCCGCCAGGGCATGGGGAATGACGCTGTAATGCTGCCCGCTGGAATGGCTAGGGTCTACAATCACGGGCAAGTGACTCTCCTGCTTCAGCGCTGGAATGATGCTGATATCCAAGGTGTTGCGGGCATGATTGGCAAACGTCCGGATTCCCCGTTCGCAAATCACCACTTCCCGGGACCCGTTGGACAATAAATATTCGGCGGACATAAGAGTCTCTGTCATGGTGGCGCTCATTCCCCGTTTCAGGAGGACCGGTTTTCCTATCTTACCCACAGCCTTTAGCAGGATAAAATTCTGCATGTTGCGTGTTCCGATCTGAATCATATCCGCGTACTGCGCCACCAAATCAACCGAACTGCTGTCCAGAACTTCAGTGACAAAAGGTAAACCAGTTTTTTCCCGAGCTTCCACCAGGATTTCCAGTCCTTCCTCTCCCAGGCCTTGAAAGGAATAGGGACTGGTGCGCGGTTTGAAGGCTCCCCCTCGTAGAATCTGAGCACCTCGTTTTCGCACTTCCTCGGCGATTCGCAGGGTCTGATCCCGACTTTCCACGGCACAGGGTCCCGCAATCATAACCACATTCCCGTCTCCAAACCGGGCTTCCCCAATTTGGACGATGGTATTTTCCGGATGCACTTCCCGACTGGCCAGTTTAAACGGCCGGGTAATGGGAATGACTTTATACACGCCCTGCATTCCCTCCAGGTACACCCGGTCCTGGGAGCCCTTGTTTCCGGTAACGCTGATGGCGATTTGATTAGGCCACTCCATAACGTGGGGCATATACCCCATTTCCCTGATACGGTCTTCCAGTCGCCGAATCTGGGCTTCCGTGGCTTCGGGGTCCATGATGACTAACATTTTATTCCCGATTTAGTATTCGTTGACGAATTTGGTCGATGGATGTTTCCATTGTACGAATCATATCCATAGTGAAGGGGTTAAAGTTCTGAAGATCCAGGAATAATTCCCAACTGTCATTACAGGTCTGTTCCACTACTTGAAGCAGGTCTGTGAACCCCAGCGTATCGATGGGCGTGGCGCCCACTTGAGCATCCCGCAGAACCCGGCCAATGAAATGAGTCAACCCTTGAGTTTTAGCCGCCAGTTGGTCGTGCCGTTCCGGGGTCATTTCCAATACGTCAAGATGTTTCTCTTGGAAATAGTTCTTCCAAAAATCGAATTTCCCAAACACATCCCGAGCCGGATGCATCACCAGACGATGGGGAACCGGCGCGGTCCAGGAGTCAGGTCCAAACAAAGGATGCGTCGCCAGGATACCCACCGTCTCCGGCAAATGATCCAGCATGACGGTCACGGGATAAACTTTCACGGAACAGACATCCAATACGGTGGTTCCAGGCTGAAGCACCGGAGCCAGGGTTTTCACCAGCCCTTTGAACTCCCGAATGGGTACACATAAAAACAGGGTCTTTTCCTGGATGATCGTTTCCCAGTCCACCAACAACGATGCATCAGAATCCTGAGGATTTTTGTCATACACCTTCAGCTGAAAATCCGGTTTTAAAATATCTCCCAATAATCGTCCGAACCGTCCCCAGCCAATGATACCTACACTATCCATTCGTGGTTTCCTCCCAACGGGTTACACCCAAAAACAGGGTTAAATTATGTTTTAAATCATGAATATCTTCGGCGGCAATCGCCAATCCATACAATTCGGCGCAGGAGCGGGAGGCAATGACCGCGGCGGTTTCGGGTAGGACGCCATCCCGGAGTTGGGCTGCGGCCTGAGCCGTATCTTCCGCCTCCACCAACGGGCGTGACCAGAAATGCTCCGCCAGATAATCTTTGCATTGCCGGAGCGCCTGTTGATGAGAATAAATCTCTGTGATGTCACCAATCAACACCCCCGGTCGCACTAACAAATTTTGGCGAACATTCACATAAAACATTTCAATGATCCGGCAGCGATGGTGGGCTAAGGCGTCCACACTTTCGATCACCACGCCTCCCTGGGCGTTTTCCATGGCAAAGACGCCGTAGTCCACGTCCTCCGCTTCCACGGCTGCAAGGACCGCTTCGGATGATATTAAATAGGTAATCTCCGCCGGATCCAGTCCATGGTTTTTCACAAAGATTCCAGCGGCTTCCTCCGAAAAGCTCCCCTGGGCTCCCTGAATCCCGATTTTATTCATGCATTCCTCAATTTTTCCCAATAAAAAACCCCGCGGTCTGCGGGGTCAATTCTATCAGTTACCAGTACCGGACAGAATCCCGTCAGACCCCGGGCAGGGCGGTAAAATATCCGTATCGATAACTGCTATGCATACGAAAAACTACAGTTTCCATTCTGGGGTTGCAAGTCTTGTTTGGTTGCACCTGAAAATGGGACCATAATCCCCTTACAAGTAATGTAATTTCAGTTTGTTTAATTTTGATTGGAAAGTCCGATGAATCTTCGCTACTTCATATTAACCCTAATTTTGCCGGTCGTTTCCCTCCAGGCCAGGTCCTCTGCCTGGGGCTGGGAAGTCCATCGCTATATCAATTCTCATGCCGTTGAACATCTCCCGGCTGGGATGAATTTCTGGATCGAACATCAGACCTTCCTAAGGGAACATGCAGTCGATCCCGATATGGATTCCAACCCCGGTTATTACCATTATATCGACATCGATTACTACCAGGAATTTTTTGACGGAACCCTGCCCCATGCCTGGGAGGATATGGTCAATCTTTATGGAGAAAACGTCGTAGTGGGAAACGGTACGGTTCCCTGGGTCATTGCGTCTTGGACCGACAGCCTTCGAAACATACTGGAGGCCGGCGAATGGGAACAGGTCTGGCAGGTTGCGGCGGAACTGGGCCACTATGTGGCGGACGCCCATCAACCCTTGCACCTTACCCTGAATTACAATGGGCAATATACGGGAAACGATGGGATTCATTCCCGCTACGAATCCAGTCTGGTCACCGCCCACCTGGGAGAAATTATTTTACCGGTAGGCGAGGGCAGCCAATATGGTGATCCCCTGGACTCGGTCTTTGCCTGGATTGATGATATGTATCCGTTTATTGATGACATTCTTGCAGCCGACAATTTGGCTTCCTCACAAGATCCCAGTCACGGCTACACCTACTACACCATCATGTGGGACCATCTGGATTCCCTCACGGAAGTGGTTCTTGATCGGGCGATTATGGATTTGGCCTCCCTTTGGATAACGGCCTGGATGGACGCAGGGCAGCCCACTCCGCCCACTGTGTCTATCACACCTGAATGGACGCCCCTGGAATTTGCTATGCAACCGGCCTATCCCAATCCGTTCAATCCGGTGGTCACCATTCCTTATACACTGGAGCGTCCTGGAACGATTTGCATTGATATTATCAATTTGGCTGGTGTGCGCATCCAATCCATACAAAAACCGGTTGCGGCTGGTGTTCATCGGTTTACCTGGAATGGCGCTACCCATTCCAGTGGGACCTATTTTGTCCGTATCCAAACGGAACAGGCTACTCAGACCCAAAAGATTATTTTGTTAAAATAAGCGAAGGCGTTCAACACCCCGGACCGGGATCGTTCAGGGCGTACTCCAAAGCACATGAAAGGAGATCGCTTCGTCATTTCATTCCTCGCGATGACAGGAGAATTAATGGAAGATGTCATGGTGAGCGTAGCGAAGTTGGAAATCCCGCGCCTGAGTTGGAGCCATCCCAATTATTTCCCGGTT
>CAZHTM010000055.1:0-12488 GCA_964535735.1 uncultured bacterium | reverse complement strand
TGGCGTTTCAATTTACTTATGTGGGCGCTCCGTATATTTATTACGGCGATGAAGCGGGTATGTGGGGCGCCGATGATCCCGACTGTCGGAAACCAATGGTCTGGCCGGAGTTCACCTACGATGACGAAGTGGCCCACCCCTGTGACCGCCTGCCGGATTGTTCCTACACACGCCCCCGAGACTCCGTGTTTTTCGACCGTGATCTGTGGCAAGTTTATCATGATTTAATTCAGCTTCGGAAAGATCATCTGGCGCTCAGGCGTGGAGCTTATCGTACCGTGCTAACCGATGATCAGAAAGATCTATTCGCTTTCCTGCGTTGGAATGAGAAGGAAAAAATCTTTGCGATTTTCAACGCTGGTGAAAAAAATATTACTCTTCCGGATTCACTTACTTCATGTAAGGCTAACCAATGGATACCAATTTTTTCGTCTGAAAAAAAATTCAATTCAAGTAAAATCTTACCAGCAACCTCTGCAAAAGTATTTTGGAAAGGCTTATGAAAAAAACATCCAACCTATTCCTGATGTTGGCATTATTCTTTTCTTTATTGACTGCCGGCACAACCGGAAAAATCGTCGGAAAAGTCTTGGATTCAGAAACGGGAGAACCACTCATTGGGTGTAATATTATTATTGAGGGAACCTCCCTGGGTGCCGCCACTGACCTGAATGGGTCCTATTTCATTGTGAATGTTCCACCTGGAACATATGTACTGAAAGCAATGATGATCGGCTATGGAACTGTAAAAACTTCCAATGTTCAGGTGTCTGTTGATTTAACCACCGAAGTGAATTTCCATCTCTCCATACAGGTAATTGAAGGACAGGAAGTAACGGTGGTGGCAACAAAACCGACGGTAAGACTGGACCAAACTTCTATGGCAGCTGTAATTAATGCCGACCAGATTGAAAAGCTGCCTGTTGCTGAAGTATCCGATTTGATCGGCCTTCAAGCCGGTATTGTCACTGATCAAGGAGGTGGCTTACATATTAGAGGGGGACGAAGCGGTGAGGTTGCCTTTTGGGTGGATGGAATCTCAACCACAGATTCGTACGATGGGAGTAGTGTAGGTCAAGAAATTCAAAACAGTTCCATCCAAGAACTCCAGGTTATTAGCGGAACATTTAATGCTGAATATGGAAACTCGATGTCTGGGATTATCAACATCGTAACGAAAGATGGAGGACAAAAGCTTTCAGGTGGTCTCGAGATCTACGGTGGAGGATATCATACCTATGACAAAAATCTTTTTAGCCTATCCGAACCTTTTGCTTCATGGAAAGCATATAATGATTTGAATGGTGATGGCCATTGGGAAGGACCGGAATGGTATAATGATTTGAACGGGAATCTGAAATGGGATACGGGAGAGCCATTTGAAGACACAAATAACAATGGCATTTGGGATTCCGGAGAACCATTGAACTCCGATGTTGGACTCGATGGGCAAATCGGTGACCCCACCGATAATGGTTCCATGATTCCCAATGACCTGAGCAACAATAACGGAAATAAAAATGAACCTAGTTTTGGTGAAGGGAATGGCAAACCCGATTGGGGAGAACATCAATTCACACTTCAAAAAAATGGCTATGTGGACAAATTAAATGTCTTCCTTTCTCCGTTTCAAATCAAAAACCTTAATGGATATTTGAGCGGACCGGTTCCTTTTTTAGGGAAAAATTTGAGTTTTTATGCCAATTTACGGTATTACAGTACGCTGAACCGCTATTATGGGAAGCGGTTATTCATGCCTACCTCAGATTTCGGGGATGGAGAAATTGTTCCTTTGGCTCCCTTTGGTAAGCTATCGGCTCAGGCTAAACTGACCTATAAACCATTCCCAAGTATTAAGTTGAGTTATAGCCAGTTTTACTCTGAAAAGCAGTATAAAAATTATGATCCCAATTTTAAGTATGTTCCCGATGGCCTAATGAATCGATTTGAAAAAGACCGGACCCAATCCATCGCTCTTACGCATACGCTTTCACCCAGAACCTATTATGAATTAAAGATGATTGATTTCTCATCATCTTACTGGGAATATTTGAGCAAAGATTACCACGATACACCTTTTCAGGAAGTGCTTTTTTCTTCGTTAAATGATCAAGCTTTAAAAGACAGCATAGACGTATATGACGGCGTCACATCCACGCGGGTTCCCCGCTATGTATTATCCGGCATTACTTTTGATAGTACCGCTATGAGTTGGGTTTATCATTTTCAAGATTTAAAGGATTGGAAAGGATATGTTGATCCGTCCATTTTTGATACGAATCCCGCTTGGTCCTTTTTTCGAGGGGGAACCCAAGGAGGCCGGTTCTCCAGAAATACGTCTTATCGTGTCATAAAATTTGATCTATCCAGTCAGGTCGACAAACGAAATCAAATAAAGACTGGAATTGAGTATAAACAATATGATCTTTGGGCCGACGACAAAAGCGTTCAATATCTTATGACCGGAAGTTATGGGTTTTCCGTCCATGGAGATACTATTGGGTTCAATCCAATTGCCGGTTCTCGCATCGTTCCATATACACCGACCATCTATCCTACCTACACATCAAGTCATGATTATTTCCGGGTCCACCCGCGCCAATTTTCCGCCTATATCCAGGACAAGCTGGAATTGACCGAATTGATAGTGAATTTCGGATTGCGTTTTGATTATTTCGATCCCCAATTTGTTGTTCCTCGCAATAGCCTATTCCCTGGTAACCGAAAATATTATTTGGCCACAACACCAAACGACACAGTAATATTCTGGGAACATGAATATTCTCAACTCCAACAGGATGTAATTATAATAGACTCTCTATCCGCCGAAGGATCGGTTCATATCGGTAACGCGTTAAATAACCAGTCACTGACTTCGGATGAGCTGAATACCATGCGGAATCAATACCGCTGGGAATACGGGTATCGGTCCGCACCAGTCTCGCATCAATTAAGTCCCCGAATTGGAATTTCTTATCCTATAACCGATAAAGGAGCCATTCATGTATCCTACGGGTATTTTTTCCAGGTACCCAATTTTTCGTATCTCTACGAGAATCCGGAATTTGAAATTCAAGATTCAGATTTCGGTGGAATCTTGGGAAATGCGGGTTTAAAGCCGGAACGGACCGTCATGTATGAAGTGGGTTTTAAACAAGAAATCGCCTTTTTCACATCCTTGGATTTTACCATGTTTTATCGTGATACCAGAGATTGGGTGGGGATTTCTGCGCCAATCGATAAGTATCCTGTTGGCAATTATTTTCGGTACGAAAATAAAGATTATGCCAATACAAGAGGTTTTACACTTGCTATTCGGCGCGATTTCGTTCGTGGTTTTGGAGCTTCTATTGATTATTCCTGGATGGTAGCGGAAGGGACATACTCCAATCCCACAGATGCGTATTTTGATGCTCAAAATCAAAATGCACCACGGATCAGTCTCATACCCCTGAATTGGGATCAAACGCATACGTTAAATGCAACCGCTACCGTCGGCGGCAAAGCCTGGGTAGCATCTATTATTGGAAAATATTGGAGTGGTACTCCCTACACTCCCGTAATTAAAACAGGATCCATTTCAGGTACGAGTGCCTTTAGCGGTTTTGCAGAAAATAGTGATCGGAAACCTAATTATTTTTCGTTGGACCTACGCTCTTCCTATCAGATCACCATATGGGGCGCCAAGGCTACTCTCTTTTGCAATATCTACAACTTACTGGATATCCGAAACGAAGTTAATGTATGGGGCGACACCGGGCGAGCTACGTATACTCTTGAAGCGAAAGATGTACCGGCAACGTCCTCTGATCGAATTGGTCATTTGAGTGAACTACTACTCCGACCGGATTTCTTTTCTGATCCTCGGAAAATCAATTTTGGACTCACCTACAATTTTTAAATTTTTGGAGAAAAAATCGATGTATCGAGTTTTATCAATATTCGCAATTATCTGCTGTTTGAGCCTGATTCAAAACGGACTCATGGCAGGCACACCTCATGGCACTCCATTAGCGAGGGCGAAAAATGTTCATTCGGGAAATAAAATCCGAACTACATTTTATAACTATGGATTAGTGGGTCGCGTGCTAAACGCTGCCGACGATATAGGTGGCGAATGGCCGATTAATTCCGGGCACGAATACATCGGAGATGTAGGGATTCTCGTCGGTTCAGAGATTATAACTACCGATGGTACCATGAAACACAGTGTTGTGACCATCTTTAGTCCCCGTGGCAGTGAGATGAATGGCGATAAACATTGGGGATGGGAACCACTCCCTGGATATACAAATAGCGATACAAATCTGGTAGCCATGAGTCATATGGGGCCACCTGTAGATCCCGAAAATGTTACTGTTCCCAATACGTGGCCCGATTTCTGGCCTGATAAATTGGAGGATACCAATGATCCGGGCTGGGCCGGAAAATGGAACGGCTACTTTGGAAAAGATCAGAAAAATGCGGAGCAGGAAAGCTATTTTATTATGGATGATGCCAACGATGCCGAATTTGATTTTTTCCCTGACTCGACAGACTTTTCCCGAAAAGGTTTGGGATTGAATGCGATGGTCCGCGGATTACAGTGGAACCATATCATGGCAGAAGATGTGATTTTTTGGCTCTATGATATTAAAAATATTGGGAATACGAATCACGATAAGATGGTTTTTGGTGCTGTTGTAGGTACTATTACAGGCGGTGATGGGGACACCCAAGACGATTGGGCAGATTTTGATAAAGTCGATGATATTGCCTATTCTTATGATAACGGCACTGATTTGGAAACCGGCCTTGGTGGGATTGGCTCCGGGGGTTGGTCTCCGGTGGGTTTGGCTGGATATGCGTTTTTGGAGAGTCCTGGCAATTCCGTTGATGGCATTGATAACGACGGAGATGGTTCCAATGGATCGGGACCTATAATCACTGAAGACATGTTCAATCCAATCTCTTATGCTCCTGGTGACACTATTGTTATCATTGATTATGACCATGATTATACCCGTATTGTGTCTGTCATGCCTCCCGACTCCTTGGTAATCGTGAAAAATACCCATAATCTGGTTTTTTACCCCAACACCCCCCTGGAAGAGATCGAACGAAATTTAATTGATGATAATCTCAATGGAATCATTGATGAAAACAATGGTTACAGTATTGAGATTACTCCAGGATTTTTCGAAGATGTTTATCTAAATGTAGGGCTCAAGTACAAAGATTTTGTTACAGGCAATGGATTAGACAATTTATTGATCGATGAATCCAGAAGCGATGGCATTGATAACGATGGAGATTGGAATCCTGAAACAGATGATGTCGGTCTCGATGGGGCTCCAGGAAGCGGTGACACGTTTTATGGGGAAGGAGACGGGGTTCCCACATCAGGATTTGTTGAAGAAGGGGGCAAATTAGTAGATAGTGGTTTACCCGGCGAACCGAATATTGATAAAACGGATATTGATGAATCGGATCAAATTGGTCTTTCCAGCTTCTATTATTTCAAATTCGGGGTGGGTCCCCAAATGAACGATGATAATCGCCTCTGGACGGTTATGAATCCGGGATATTTTAATAAATCAGTACAAAATGCCGATGCCGACTTTTTATTTGGGTCCGGGTATTTTCCTCTTCCTGCCGGTGAAACAGAACGCTTTTCCCTGGCTCTGTTATTTGGGGATAATCTGCCAGATCTGATTCGTAATAAGCAAACCGTTCAAACAATCTATAACCAAAATTATAATTTTGCCAAAGCACCGGATTTACCCGTATTACAGGCTTATGCTGGGGACGGATTTGTTACGTTATATTGGGATACCCGTGCAGAAGAATCATTTGACCGTTTATCCGGATATGACTTCGAAGGCTATAAAATTTATAAAGCTACGGATACAAAATTTACCGATGCCGGGTATGTCACGGATGCTTTTGGATCGCCAAAATTTAATTTACCCATAAAACAATTCGATTTGGATGATGAGTATTCCGGATTTTTTAGTCAGGGCATTGATGGAACACAATTTTATTTAGGGAAAAATACCGGTCTTGTTCATACATGGACCGATACCAGTGTTCTGAATGGTCATAGATATTTTTATGCGGTTACCGCATATGATCATGGTGATGAATCCAAATCCATCCTTCCTGCGGAATCATCCAAGTTTGTCACTGTAGATCGAGGAGGGCGGATTCAAACCGCTATTAACGTCGTTGCGGTAGTTCCTGACGCTCCCGCGGCAGGGTACACCGCTCCTCCACCGGAAGAAACGATATATCCTGTCAACGACCCTCATGGCACCGGTTCGCTGACTTTGCGGAATTTAGATCCCAGTCAAATACCCACAGGGCATGTATACCGGATTTATTTCAAAGATACTCGTCAAAACGGGATTGACGATGACGGTGATTGGATTCCCTATTGGGATATACCCAATGGCATTTGGGACAGTACAGAGACCTTCAAAGATTATGGTCTGGATGGACAACCAGATTCTTCAGAGTCCGGATTCTATTATCTACCTGATGGAACTCAGACCTTTGGTGGATATGATCCAATCTTGAACCCAGATCCATCGCATGATAACTATAGTCCTACAACCAATTGTCATGACCATGTAGATAACGATGGAGATGGTGAAATTGACGAAATGGATGGCTCTGAATGTGCCGATCTGGGAACGGAAGGAAATGGGGTTATTGATTTCGTCGACGAAAATGGAGATGGCCTTTACCAAAGTTCAGAATCGGGCGAACCATTTGTTGATTATGGTAACGGGGAACATGATCCTGGCGAAGCCCTTCGGGACGACCTCGGGGCAGACGGAATAGAGGGAACTGGCGATCCTGGTGAAGATGACGGCCAACCGACCCCTGGTGAACCCCATCTTGATTTTAATGATATCGATGAAGCTGTTCCAGTAACCACTCATTATGCCATTGTGGATGTTACGAATCCTGAACAACCCGACACGATTATTCCCTGGACGGCCGACCTGGATGGGGATCGATCTATATTCAATGGTATGCAGGTTATCGTGAATAATGACTGGACTATTCAAAAAAAGCGAATTTCATTTTCTCCGGAATACGATCAAACCTATGGGATTGCTCTGGCACCTTTTAAGTTTGCAGGAATCCAAACCACGGGTCGGGCTTATCCACGAGATATGCGTCTGATTTTTAGTGATACCCTCATCGGAACCAGCCAACCATTAACCCTGACGCGGACCAATGGGGCAACCATCACGGTTCCGGCGACCCAAACTAACTTTTTACTTATTGACCCATTGGAAGGAACAGAAATACCCTATGCATACATTGATCAAACGTATTCCTATACCATAGAAGATAGTTCCTATGATTCTACTACCAGCAGTTGGATAGTTACTACAACCGATACGGCCTTTGTAGATCCGGGACATTTTTCTTATCTGGATCGGGTAATTGTTACAGAAAATTTGGCTGATTCAACCATTGTTACCTGGTCCTTTTCAGTCACCGGTCATGATTCTTCAATGGCAATTCATAAACCCACAGTGGGGGACACACTCAATATTCAACTGACAAAACCATTCACAAGTGAAGATGTCTTCGAATTTGTTTCTGATCCTCCCTACGTAAATCAAGAAAGATTAAAAACGGACTTACGTCGAGTAAAGGTTGTTCCGAATCCTTACATTGCAGGAGCAAGTTGGGAAGGGCAAAATCCTTATGCCACCGGGAGGGGGCCTAGGGCTTTACATTTTAATCACCTACCGCCTCAATGTGAAATAAAGATATTCAATCTTGCCGGAGAATTAGTTGATATCATCAAGCACGAAAGTATCATTGATGATGGCACGGCTGAATGGGACATGCTGACAAAAGACAATTTAGATATCGCTTATGGCGTGTATCTCTATCATATCGCTCCCCTACCAGACAGTCCGTATGACTTTAAACCCATACTTGGAAAATTTGCGGTAATCAAATGAAAAAGAATACTCATACACTGATCTTCTTGAAACAAAAAATAATACCGGCTTGGATTGTTTTGAGTTTAATTATGGGACAGTCAGTATCAAAGGTTGGTACGACAGCAAGTCAATTTTTAAAAATCGGAGTCGGCTCCCGTGCGATTTCAATGGGAGGCGCTTTTACAGCCATTGCAAATGATGCCTCTGCTGCCTACTGGAATCCTGCCGGTGCCGTATATACCCGAAATCTTCAAGCTCTTTTTGATCACACCGACTGGTTTCTAGACATTAACCATGAATTTGTAAGCGCACTTTTAAGTTTTGGGAACATGGGAACTTTCGGTGTAACGATATCTTACGTGCACATGGGTGAAATGCTGGTCACCACTACCCGTGATCCTGAAGGCGAAACCGGAGAAAAATTTCGGGTAGGCAGTTATTCTGGAATGATCACCTATGCTCGGAAACTAACCGATAGATTCTCTGTGGGGTTTAATGGAAAATTTATTAATGATTTTATCTACAACTCCTCGGCATCTGGATTTGCTATCGATGTTGGAACTCTCTACCAAACGCAATGGGATGGGTTCATGTTAGGCATGAGCATTTCAAATTTTGGAACAAAAATGCAAATGACCGGCCGCGATTTATTAATCCAAACTGATCTTGACCCCGGATTACACTCAGACCCAGAACATTTGAATTCCAACCTGGCCACCGATCGATTTGATCTCCCCTTGCTATTTCGTTTTGGTGTTTCTTATACCCATTCCTTATTGGACCCACGGATTCTTTTCACTTTTGCTTTAGATGCATTGCATCCTAATGATAATACTGAAAGTCTGAATTTGGGCAGTGAACTGAATTTTGGTCAGCGTGTATTTCTACGTGGTGGATGGCGTCATTTAGGACAAAAAGATGCAGAAGATGGTTTGACTTTAGGGGGTGGTGTCCATGTTCAGTTAGGAGGCATAACCTATCAACTGGATTATTCATGGCAACAATTTGGTTTGTTGGGAAATCCACAAAAAATAAGCATTTCCATGACTTATTAATTCGTAATAACTGTGCAGGTAAAAATCTGAAAAGCCGGTTTGCATAATAATTAATATTGTGTATGGGATTGAATTATTCTAAATTTTCACAATAGTAACTCCGACTTGAGTTACTATTGGTTGTTGCGTGTGATCACAGAGTCCCTATTGTAAGCACGTACACGTTAATAAACTTGAATTCAACAGTAGGAGGTTTTATGTGGCGTAAAGCGCTATTCATCACCTTCTTGAGTGCTTTTGCTCTGGCTCAATCTACCGATTTATTTATTTCGGAATATATTGAGGGCAGTGGCAATAATAAAGCACTTGAGATTTATAATGGGACCGGATCGACCGTGGATATGTCCGAATACGGCATAATTACCAACAGCAATGGCAGCGGATGGTATGATCCGGGACGGCTCAGCGGTAGTTTGCCCGATGGCGAAACCTATGTCATTATTAATCCCGGTTTTGATTTTTCACTCATTGATTCCGCCGCAGTGGTTGATACACTTTGGGGCGCCTATGCGACGTATTTCAATGGAGATGACGCTCGCGGGCTGGTTCATTTCAACGCCGATTCCACTTGGACAATTATAGACCTGGTAGGCGATACAACCGGCGGCGATCCGGGATATGGTTGGGCCGTGGCCGGTGTTGATAATGCGACTGCGGACCATACGTTGTTACGTAAAGCAGGTGTGAGTGGTCCTAACGCAGACTGGTCATCTTCTGCCGGAACGGATGCTTCCAATTCCGAATGGATTGTAATGGACCAGAATTATGTGGACAATCTAGGTGCCTATCCGGCTACATTTTACACGAGTGTTACCTTCACCGTGACCGATTCTACCTTCAGTTACACCAATATCAAAATCAAAGGCAGTATGACGGACTGGGCTGCCGTTCAGGCTTACGATGACGGCACCAACGGCGATGCCGTGGCCGGCGATGCCGTATGGACCGCAGTAGTAGATAGCATCCAAGATGGTGATTACGATTGGGGCGCGATTGAAGATGATGGATCCGAATGGGGCATCTGGTTGATTGATGGCCCCAACCTTGAATTTACAGTGGCCGGTGGTGTGGTTTCCGGTGACACGGATTACGTTATTCCAGCACCTTCCGGTGTAACCGCCACCGTTACATTACAAGCTGACATCAGCGGAATGACGACGTTTGATCCCTCCATTCATACCCTGGAAATCCGGGGCTCACTTAATGGCTGGGCCGGCGGCGACGAAATGGCTCCCGATCTTTTCGATCCGAACCTGTATTCCATTGACATGGAACTTACTCTGGAAGTGGGAACCGTGGTGGAATGGAAGTTCAAAGCCAATCCGGATTCGCTCTGGAACAATAACGGTTGGGAAGCCGGAGATAATCACACCTTTACCTGGACCGGAGAAAATATCGTTCTGGATCCATTAGCTCCGAACATCCTTCCGGCAGGACAACCTCTGCAAAATGAAGTGACCATTAGTTACGCCATTGAATTCCGTGACGGAACACTCAATGACGTGAATGGATTGCCTTTCCCGGTTGCTCCGGACACGATTGTAGTTAATGGCTCTTTCATGAACGGATGGTATACGTGGGGAGATTGCATGGGACCGGATTGTGGTACACCGGCTTCACCAGACATGCCCCGACTCACGGATGATGATGGTGACGGAATTTATACCGGAACACTGACGCTCCCAGCAGGACATGACAATTTGTTCATGTCCAAGTTTGGTGCTTATTATCCTGGCATTGACAGCCTGGCGACGATGGCTGGGAATGGCGCCATGGATAATGAAGCCGGATTTGGCGCTGACCGGGTCGTGATTATTCCTATCGATGCTACGACCTTTGATATTACCGATATCTTTGGCTCCAATAATCCAGAAAACCCATGGCTTGGAATAGATGAAGTCGGCAACGTCATCCCGGATAAATTTGCACTCCGAGGCAATTATCCTAATCCATTCAATCCATCCACCAATATCCGGTTTGATTTGGATGTTAAGGCCGATGTTACCGTAACCATTTATTCTTTAATTGGTACGGAAGTGATCACACTTAAGCAAGGTCTCACTGAACCTGGACGTTATGAAATCCTATGGCAGGCTCGCGATCAATTTGGTCACCGAGTTCCCAGTGGAATTTATTTCTATCAGGTTAAAGCAGATGAACGTACCTTAAGTGGAAAAATGGTTCTGATGAAATAATCCCTTTCAGTGAACCTAATAACCTGTTTAAAAGGGAGCTCTATAAGGGCTCCCTTTTTATATTTAATCCATGAAATCACAATATTACAAACATAGAATGAGACGATCACTTAATAAATACTACGTGCTTTGGATAGCTGGTGTTAGTGTTATTCTTATACTGATTCATTGTTCAAATAATAATGAGATTCCCTCTGTCGCCAAGGTGGGGTCTGAATCTATTCCTCTATCAGAGTTTAAACGTACGTATAAGGACGTGATGCTTAGAACCAATCAGGTTGATTCTCCTAAAACCCGAATGAACCATGTTCAATTACTTATACAAAAAAAATTGTTGTCGTTAGCTGGGCGAAATCTTCCCCTCGACTCCATTGCTCAAAATGAATTGAAATTTGCTCGCGAAGAAGCACTCCGAAAAGCGTTATTTCAAACACAAATCACATTAATAACTCCACCAATATCTGAAGAAGAGGTTTATACCAATTTCCAGTGGTTAAATCGTCAAATTCGGTTTCGTCACATTTTTTCACAATCTAAATCGGCCATAGATTCCATCGCATTGATTATTGGCCAAGATACAACGTTATATGTAAAACTGTTTAACCAATATCTCGATGGGAAAAATCCTAAAATATCTAGCCGGGACATGGGTTGGGTTGATTATAATTTGCTAGACCCGGCGCTTGAAGCCGTAGCTTTTTCCATTAAACCTGGAAAAATCTCATCTCCGGTCCGATCCGCATATGGCTGGCATTTACTTTTTATTAGCAATCGTCGCGACCAAGTGTTCCTTACGGAAGAAGATTATCAAAAAGAACATGATTGGCTCCTACGACAAGTTCGGCGTAAGAAACAACAAGTGCTTGCTGATCATTATGTCAATACTTTGATGACGTCTCTCAATATAAAAATTGATCCACGACTGGTTCAGCGGGTATTAAGTAAAACGAAATCTACTTTAGCGTCTAAATTAAACCATAATTCGATTCAAATGGGTTTAACATCTTGGCAAAAAGAACATCTGCAAGCTGACTTAAAAGAATTATGGAATGAACCCTTGGCTTCATTCTCCGGTTTTCGTTTTACTGTTGGAGATTTTTTTCAAGGTCTAGTACGTTTGCCAGCAAATATATTATACAACGACTTGTTGACTGGATTTTACCGTTTATTACGTGATAAAGTTTTGGTTTGGGAAGCGGAAAGGAGAGGATTAGAATCTCATCCTCTGGTCATTGCTCGAATTCAAAGCGCCAAAGATGATGGGTATGCATCCTCTTACTTGCATT
>CAZHTM010000054.1:1717-12884 GCA_964535735.1 uncultured bacterium | reverse complement strand
TCAACCAAAGTAGGAACCCGTGTAGAAATACGGTCCATTTTTTATTCATGTGCACCTCCCGGTGTTTTGAAGCCATGAAAGTCAGGTTAAATACATTCCGGACGATCTAACAGGCAGCAATTTTCCTCTTCTTCAGTTTCGACCTGAATGGTGGCGTGGTTAATACCAAAATTATCGTGAAGATGCTCCTGGACTTCTTTCAGGAACAGATTATCAACGGAATCCTTCGTCGTCACCAGATGGACCGTTAAAGCGGTCTCCGTTGTACTGAGGGCCCAGATATGTAAATCGTGGATTTTGGATACATTGTCTATTCGTGTTAAATAGTTTTTTATTTCCGCCAAATCAATTCCTTTGGGGATGGCATCAATGGAAAGGTCAATCGAATCCTGAAGCAAATTCCAGGTCCCCACTAAAATGACAATCACAATCAAAAGACTGATAACAGGATCGAGCCACAGCCAGCCCGTGAGTAAAATGGCAATACCAGCTACCACCACACCCAGCGAAACGCCGGCATCGGCTGCCATGTGAAGATACGCGCCCTTGATGTTCAAATCGTGTTTTTGTCCGGAGATGAACAGCATCGCCGTGGCGGAGTTAATGACCACGCCGATCCCAGCTACAATGATGATAGTGAGACCTTCCACCGGCTGGGGGTGAGATAGTCGGCCAAAGGCTTCCCAGGCGATGCTTCCCAACGCCACCAAAAGTAAAATCGCGCTGGTGAGGGAGGCCAGGATGGTCACCCGACGAAAACCATAGGTACGCTTTTCGGTGGGGTTTTTGGACGCCAGATGGCTGGCACCCCAGGCAAGTAAAAGGCTTACCACATCGCTTAAATTATGTCCCGCGTCCGCGATCAAGGCCAGGGAATCGGCGATAATACCATAGCTGGCTTCAATGATGACGAAAATGATATTGAGTGCGACGCCGATGGCGAAGGACCGGCTATAATTACCAAGTTTATGATTATGACGGTGTGACATGCTCTTGGGTTGTGAAATGCCTTAACGCTTAAGGAATTAAAACAGTTTCCTGAAAATAAACAACGTTAAACTCAAAAGCGCCCGCAACCTGCGCATTCACGATTGATCATTCAACTTCATCTATAAATAAATGGATATCCCAAACTTCACCCCCGAAGTGACATTGAAAGTAGGTCCTTTGGTGATTTCTTTTATAGACCTGTATGAACCCGAATAACTATATGATTTATAATTGTGATTATAGTATTTGTATCCGATGGCAAATGTGGATCGATATTCAGCCATCAGACTCAGATTATTTGTCACAAACCATTCCGTTCCCAGGACGCCAAGACATCCTATTGTACCTGTCTTTATTAACGTTTGATTGTAATCGTACGCTCTTGAACTTGATCCAATATGGTTATCGGTATAATTGAATCCAATTTTGGGGCCAATACCACGGTAATAGTAGAATCCATTTTTTACTGGTTTATATCGGATGAAGAGAATTGAAATCGATGCAGAGATTTGGTATACATTTCGGTCAAAAGTATGGTTTTCAATATTGGATGTAGAATCGTAAGAATTATAGTAAAGTTGATCAGTTGTACCGTCGCCATTCCACAAATCTGAGGATATGGACACACCAATTCTACGGGCTTTTCCTGGTGCCAATTGCTTCTGGTACGAAAACAGCGTCCCCTGAAATGATGTCAGTGAGAGCAGTTTGCCGATTCCAACTTGGATGGCCTTAGTACCAGGGGTAAAGGGATCATATTGAGTGGAATCAGGACTTCCAGCATGTAGGATCGGTAGGAGAAGTAAACTGATACATAAGGCTAACAATTTAGTAGATTTCATCAGGTATTCCTTTCATAACTAATTTATATACAAATTAACATTACGACTGTTTTATGGGGAGCATCATGAATAATCGGAGTTATTCTATTTATTAGTGGGATTAATTCCTTTATGTGGTTTTTGGATTTTATCCCGATCGGATTTTCGCAAGCTCTTAACAACGAGTGAATAGGATATATCAATCATTTCTTCTAAAACGGCAGTTGGTATAGAACCGTTCAGCACAATCGTATTCCAATGGTCTTTGTTCATATGATAACCCGGTTTTACCGCGTCAAACATGGAGCGAAACGCATGAGCTCGTTCCGGATCGCATTTCAAGGTGATTCGCAGTGGATTTTGCTTCCAGGCCACCAAGGCGAACATTTTATTCACTACTTTGAAGACGGCCACATCCTCCCCAAACGGGAAGTCTTTATAAGCCCCGGGGTGTGACAGGAGCTTTATTTCCAGCGCATTCCATTTCATGTTGACGTTATTCCCGGATTGATTTCAACAGTTTACAAGCTGGTAGGTGAATATTGTAACTATTTCTTACAAGCACGCATAACCAAAATTCCCAGGGCTGGACCAATGGCGACACCAATTCCGGCGCCAAGGGCTACATGACCAAACGCAGTGCCGATTCCAGCGCCACACCAAGTCCGGCTCCCTGGATCAGTCCCCGACCGGTGGCTGAAGCGGTATCTTTACAATTCGGCGTTGAGGCTTGTTTTTCCTCCATGACGTTTCCTTCCGGTGATGGTGGATGAAGTCCTCACGGAAACTGCGGTCCTTGTGTTTGCTTGAGCAAGACTATTTTTCGCACCGACCAGAAATGCGGAGTTTCCAGAATCACCCAATATAGTCCGGTAGCTGCCTGAAAGTTAGACCAACGGACGGTGTAGATTTCCGGCACTATGGTCAGGTATCCCTTCAGGGTCGGAATGGCTTTCGTCCAACCCCAAGTTGCCCGATATATGTGAAGGGTGCTGAGAGGAAGAGAAATCATGCTCACCAGAGGGGTAAATGTTTTCACAGGGGGTTAGCCTAAATTTGGGTGAATGAAAATTCCATGTCCAATGCTCTCAATAACTCGGATAAATGGGCCCTCTGCGATTAGTGAGATCGGTGAATATAACGTGTAAATCCCAGGGCATAGGACACCACCATCTCATGGTCGGGAAACTGGAAAATCGTAATTTCCGGTTGAAGGCGAAGCCCTGTTCCAAGGGTAGCTCCAAAGAAATACGATGGAATTCCCATTGAGGAGGTTTGATCTGGAATATCTCCGAAGAGGTCAATGTTGCCGGAGATGAGTAGTTTATTGTATTTCAGTCCCATATACAAATGATCATTGCCCAACATAAGCGTGGGGTAGATTCCAATTGTCTGAAAATGGGCCAGATCTTCCGCGTTAAAGGAAGAGAAAGACAGTCCCAGATCAGCGCTGAGGGTAACGATGCTAGTCGTCATGAGGGACTTTTTCATGTCGAATAGAATTACCCCGCCGGTAATGGGAATTCCTTTGAATTTGAATCCCCAATCCATGGTGCGGACGAATGGCTTCCTAAAATATATTTCAGGAAAAATCTGGTCTTCCCAAGGCTGTTTGTTCGATATCCCAACACCGAGAATGGTCTCGCCCTTTTCCAGAACTTCCGGCGTTTGGAAGGTTGTATAACTGTAACATGAGATAAGCAATGGTAAGGGTACCAAAAATAGTAATATTGATTTCATGGTGATCCTCTTTTTACATATGCCGAATACAGTGGGTTATTATTGGTGGGCCCGGGTTGAGAGATCCATTGGAGTATTGATAAGGCGAAAACAATAATTTACTCCTAACGTCCACCAACTGGGGAATACATTAGAATTAAAGAAAATAAATAGAATTATTGTTAACACGGTTTCCTCATCTTTTAGACGTGAATGGTACCGGTACCCGACTGCACGGACCAGGAAACAGCTGGATTCTACTTTATATTTCCAGCGATTTCATTTCATATTCCAAGGTTTCTATAAAATCATCTTCCAATGAACGCGGCGCCCATTCCAACTCACGCCGGGCTTTTTGATTATCGCCAATATAGGAAACTCTGGCGCTGATGCGCAAATATTCGCCACAGGAATTCTCCCAGATTATGGGCAATCCTGTTCAATTTGCACCGCTACCAAAGAAAAGCACAGGCCCTTTTCCCCAATACTTTTCCATCAAATACCAACGTGGCTGTCGAACCCGCGATTCCATAACATACATGAAGAGGTAGTAAATGTTCTTCCCGGGGGTGGCAATATCTTGCAAAGGGCGCATGCTCCCATTCCAATAGCCGGCGTTCCCGATCTGCTGGGGACATGTCCGGATTTGTGCAGGTTTCCCGTAGCCAATCCTGGAAAGCCTCATTTTTTGGATCAGGGCTATTTCCCGAGGTTAATAGCGCTTGAAGGTTGTGAAACGAAAAGCCCGATCCGATGATTAATATGTTTTCATGCCTCAGTTCTGTCAGGGCTTTTCCAATTTGGAGATGGGCTTCTGCGCTCAGATTATTTAAAAGCGATACTTGCACACAAGGAACGGTTGCTTCGGGGTACATGATTTTCAAGGGGACAAACATACCATGATCAAATCCTCGTCGATCATCCAGACGCGCCTTGACGGCGTTTTTCTGTAATAAGTGGAAGATCCGTTCAGCCAGGGTCGGGGCTCCCGGTGCAGCGTATTTATAATGATACGTTTCCTCGGGAAATCCATAATAATCATAAATCAATGAAGGCGCTTCTCCATGAGTAATGGTCACCTCCGTTTCCTCCCAATGGGCGCTGATGACCACAATGGCTTCCGGTTGTGGAAACGTCGGGGTGATTTCCCTCAGAAAATCAACCATCGCTTTATGACCCTTGTCGCCAAGGAGAGGAAGCGGGCCGCCCCCGTGGGGTAAGTACAATACGGGGGCGGGCGGAGTGGATGATTCGTATTTCATGAACCGTGTATTAAAAGAGAAGATGCGTTACCGAACAAGTTAGCGGGTTGGAACTTCCAGCTTACATTATCCATGCGTGCCCAACATAAGCGTAATGACATGCCCTGATCCAGATATGGCACAGAAGAAATCCAGGCTCTGAGTGTCGGCACCGCGAGTAAAATCATAGGTTTATCCGTTATATCTCGACTATACCTGGATAAATTTTGCAGCCTTCGCTCCGCAAATGGGACACGATTCCGGTGGGTTACCAAATTCGATGTGCCCACAAATGGGACAAAGGTAGAATTTTGTTTCGGTTAAATCTTCACCCCGCTTGGCAGCCTCTAACGCCAGTGTGTAGAGTCGGGCGTGAACTTCTTCTGCTTGAACAGCGTAACCGAAGATGCGCTTTGCCTTGTGAGCTTCCACTTCGGCTTGCTTGAGCATTGGCGGGTACATCGTTGTGTATTCGTAGGTCTCGCCATCGATTGCTGCCTGAAGATTTTCGGTAGTAGAACCAATCCCATCCATGGCTTTGAGCTGTCCCTCAGCGTGGATCCGTTCTGCCTCAGCGGTTGCACGAAATAGCCGGGCAATGTTGGGAAATCCTTCTTGTTCGGCTTTTTTGGCAAATGCCCGATATTTCTGATTGGCCTGGCTTTCGCCAGCAAATGCTTCCTTTAAGTTATCTTGTGTATTAGCCATAGGTGTTCTCCGATTTTAATTACAGTGAAAATTTCCGGGTGGAAAAATAACCTATACAGCACCTTTCTCAACAGCACTCTTCAAAAATAATTACATCTATAGAACTATTTTTCATCGACAATTGTTCAGGTTAGGTTGATCAGGTATTTAATGCAAAAAATGAGAGATTATTTAAGAAGTAATACTTTTTGCGTTTTTCGAATATCATCAATATTCACTATAACGAAATATATACCACTGGGGAATGAGGCTGCGTTCCAAGTTACAGTATGCAATCCCGCCCGAATCTCTCCATTTATGAGTGTTTCAACCTTCCTGCCGGAAACATCGTAAACGTCCAAATAAATAAACCCGACAGTAGGATTATAAAACTCGATGGTTGTTATGGGATTGAATGGATTCGGATAAACGGAGGATAGCGTGAACTCTGATGGATTCACGATATCATTATTAACTGAAACTGAACCGCCACAGGGACTTTGATATTCTGAAGAAATCTGCGGCTGATCAAATTGATCATCACCCTCGATAGTAAAAGTAGTGGATCCCCAATAAAGTGTATCGCCAAAAAATACGTTGGTGCTGTAAATATCCACATCATACTGTCCAGGATTTAATTGATCCAGAGTTACTGAAAGATTGAACAAACAATCACAATACGCTAACTGACTAGCGGTATCCACTTCAAATACGGTGATGTTATAATCAATAATTTGGACATCCATGATATAGTCAGAAGCACAATTGCGCATTATATTCGTATGCCAAATGGTAGCGGTATCATTCTGAACCGTGACATAAATGCTATCACTTTGAGGAAAAAGCATCACGGGTGTTATCATCAATAGAAATATGAATGGTGATCTCATGTAATCGTTGTTACTATGAGATCATTATTTGCAATTAGTCTAGGGTGAGAATTCACAGGTGTGGGAATTTTGTTAACTGAATTCGCTCTTTTGAAAAAAAATTCATTTTTTCTCCTAAACTTTAAATTCACCTGCTCAGCAATGCCATTTACCTGTTCGCCGTAGCGTTCAGGTGGGGATGGATCAGTCGCACAGAAGGTACATGTTATCCACATCATGCGCAATAGGGGCTAGAAAGGAATTCATTGAATCCTGATGAACGTATGATTATAACAATCAAAACAATTTTCTAATAGTTTGAGTGTATCGATACCTTCGAATTCTATAACCTGTTTTATCGGATCTCCTTCGATGGTTAGAATTTCCTCTAATTCCTGATCGCCCCATATATCTTCATAAGTTATTTGGTACGTTGTTTTTTCTGTAAGCGAGTCATCTCTAAAAACAGAATAATATTTATTAACATCGAAAATTATCGTTTTTGAATATCCTGCCGATTGGGGTGTAATATAATGTCCAGCATAACCACCGAATGACTGAATCCAGTTCCACTTGCCAACAATTCGGTGTTTTACTTCTTCAGAATCTTCACAACTTGAAAAGAAGTAGACGCCGATTGATAGAATCGTTATCATTTTTACAAAATTCATAGGCAATTGTAGACGTTTATCGTTTTGAAAAGCCTACACTTTCTCGCAAGAATGCTTTGCGTCCAATACAAGCAGATAAGGAGCCACAAAGCCTTCATACTCTTTCTTTTTTGTATCTGGTAAATCTTTCCATCCTGTAATCCAATAGCGACATTTTTTAGAGCCACACACGCATCTCTTCGGGAAAAAATCAATATTGTAATTTCTCATGGCATAATCGAAGGTTATTTCTTCATCAATTCGGATATTCTTTATTGCAACAAAATCATGTGCACCAGTTTCGTTCACTCTAATGCCCGAATTAGGGTCGCAGGAGTGATTGACCTTACTAATTAAACCATCGTGAAGTACGTACTTCTTTTCACCGATCTGTGAAGCATGAGAGCAATTTCCGTCTAGCACTTCTTTAATAACTCCAACCATTACGGTGTCACCCACCTTAAATAATTTGGTGGCGAAAACACCTTCCCCTTTTCTAGAAGTTTTTCTTAACTCAAATCCAGTTTTTATATATAAGCTCATTAAAATCTAACCGGTTAAGTCAGAATATATCGGATAAGAATTGTGTCGAAATATGCGCACCGGCTGCGTTTTCCCCTTAACGATGACCTCCTCTTTGAACGTAAAGGAATTCGGATTCTTAAGACGGGAAAAGGTTGCTTCGGATATCGATATTGAATTTGGGGCGGTGACTGTTTGAATTCGTGCGGCTATATTCACAGCGTCACCTATCACCGTTAGGTCTTTTCGTTCCACAGTCCCAATGTCTCCCTGAATAACTTTGCCGCTATTAATACCTAAACGGACATTGACTTCCTGTCTGCCTTTGTTTGTTCTGATGGTATTAAGATCTGTAAGTGCTGTCAGGATTTTTTCACTCGCAAGAACTGCATCGTTTGCATCTACAAAAACCGCCATGATAGCATCGCCGATAAACTTATCGATATCCCCATGACACTCCTCTGTAATAACTCCACATATTCCAAACATTTCGTTTAGCATTTTCACAACATCTTTGGGTGAAGATTTTTCAGAAAAGGTAGTAAAGTCAACAATGTCCAAAGAAAGGATTGTTATATCACGTGTCATGGAACTGGTTTGCATGTCGTCTAATTGTATCCGTTCCATTACTGTTTCAAACGTGGTCGTTGATACATATTTCTTGATAAAGTTTGTAAATTTTTCTTGTAGAATGCGGTAATCTTCTTCTTTTGATATATCCCTGAATACTTCTATGCCCGCTATGATTTCACCATTCTCATCTTCAATAGGGGCGACATAGGTTAACGTAGGAAATCGCCTTCCAGACTTATGGAGCGGGTAGACCTTTTTAATAACATGTTTGCTGTTTTTAAAGATTCTCACTAACGGGCAGTATTTGCTTTTACAGAGCAGATTGCCGTTTTCATCTATGTGATTAAGAATGTTATCTGAGCATTTCCGACCGTAAACTTCATTAGCTGCAAATCCCGTTAGCTGCTCAGCTCCTTTGTTCCAAAAAATAATTTTACGGGATTTATCTACAATATAGACGCCATCAAAAAGATAATTTAATAAAAGTCCCAAAGCTGTGTCGGTACGGGCAAGATATTTAGTTGTAATATGTTCTTTCAATCAATTGATCACTGTGTTGGGGGTCTACCGAGTAAAATAACCGGTGTGGAAGTCCTGGTGTTAACATCATTCATGGATGAATCTAACTCCATTATTTCTATGAAACTTCAAAATCACCTGTCCGATCATGCCATATATCTGCCTGCCGTGGCATTCGGGCGGGGCTGGATCAATCAGGCGTGGGGGAAGGTTTACTGTATTAGGTTGACCTCAACGACTGAACTGAACATGTTTTGTTTTCCTAACCATTCTAGAAATTGATTCATCAGAATTCAATTCGTGCACTTTATTTAATTCAATCCACAATACATCAAGCGACTCATTGCTAATCGATAAGGGTTCGTCAGAATCAGCTTCAAATAAAAATCGAATGTCGAAATGAAGATGCTCAGAATGTTTTTGGCTTTTTGGTATAGTGTGAATGTCTAGGTCGAATATTTCAGATGACACGACATTTATGGAATTTAGACCCGATTCCTCTTTTGCTTCCCTTAGGGCAACCATTAGAATGTTTGATTCCCCGTCCGCGTGACCACCTAACTGGATCCATTTTGAAAGTTTCCGATGGTGCGTTAATAGCACTTTTTTTCGACTCATATCGATGATCCAAGCTGAACCAGTTATATGCCCAATTTCCAAAGAGTTATTAAAACAATCAGGGGTAGTATTTACAAATTGAACCAATGATTCATACATCCGCCTTTCATTTGAATCGAACGGAGTATAATGATTGAGTTTGGTTAGTAGATCCTCTCTATGCATGATAAAATAGAGCACCTGACGGATGAATTCATAGGCGGGGACGGGTCAGTCAGGCGGGCGATGCAAGCGTGATATGTTCTGCGCATTGAAGTTTAGCATACAAACAGTTCATACTTTTATCTTTTATCACGATGCCATTGTGCCCAGAATAACATTGTCTTTACCATCTCCTTAGCGCCAGGAATTTTTTCTTCTCCCGTTAGCTTTCTCCTTTTTTTCAAGAATAAACCAATGACGATGACTAATATGAGAACAATACTAACCAGGATTAAAACTAATTGGAATTGTTTATCAGCATGAGATGATGTAATCGGTATTGCGGGTGCTGGACCTTTGGAATGAATAGTTGTAAATATTTGGTTTAATGCAGAAATCTTCTCCCGAAATGGAATGGTTGTAAAATCATACTTATTGATAGATGATCCATCTAAAATGACAATGGATCTTATGTTTTCTGCGAGAATAATTATTTCTGAATTTTCTTCTGTTAATAAGGAAATATCTAAGGTATCACCTCGGAGATTTTCGAATTTACAATTATTAATTATCTCTCCAGAATTAAGAGTAATTTTTAATTGTTCCTCGCCAAAAACAAAGCAAAGGAATAATACCGAAGAGAGTATTGTCTTAAATATCTGCATAAAGATTTATTTTAGTCTTGTCTTCATTCAAACAGATAAACTCACCGGTGCGTTTGATTTGCCATTTTCTTCGAATTGAAATATTTACGCGTGCCACGAGATCCTTCCGGGTCCAGTGCGGGGGAGGGGTAAATGAAAAATTTCCATTTTGATAAGACAACATGGATGAGTTAATCGTGCCAGGGATTTCTATTTTTTAAGCATTCTAAGTTAAAGTTACCTTTTGTTTTTCATTAAAACTACAAAATCACCTGTTCAGCCATGCCATTTTCCTGCCCGCTGTGGCATTCAGGTGGGGAGGGGGCAGTCAGGTGGGCGCCCCTTCTTGTAATTTTCTGCCTCGTTTCTTCAGAGTTTGGTGACATGGATATTAACCGCCATTTCTTCCATGCATTATAACTAAAAATTATAAAATAATCGGACAGTGTAAGATGGGCGTAATGGGTTGTTTGTGCTGGAAATGGAAGGGAGGATAGTGAAACGGGAATACGTTGATTTGCGTTTTCTATCAGACATCATTTTTATTAAGGAAGCCATCGCCAAGGTTCCATAAAATCCCGCCCGCATATCCCAATCCTTTTGCGTATATGTATGTTCTTGTTCCTGGTCTGACTTTTCTTCATCCAAAGAATGAATCCAATTTCCCAGAACATATCCCAGACCGATTATGCTAAGGCCGAGTAAAGGCCGATTAATGTATTCTTTTTCCTTCTCGATATTTCGTTTAATCAGATACGTATAACTCCCTATCAATGCAAAGACGCTGACATGGGTTGCTATATTCTCTAAGAACGTGGGAAAGGTAAGTCCTATTGCCATTGCTCCGCCCATGAGTCCTACTGTTCCGATGGAAGACCAAAAGACGGGCTTGTTTATTGGTTTACCTGAGGTTCGAGGGAAAAACTGGTCGGCCAGTGTGAACGTGGACCACGTGGTGATTCCGCCGTGCCAAAATGTGGAAATAAATGACATAAAAAAGAGAGGACTCTCTTGGACAGTGTTCACATAAATATCCTCCAGGATTAAACCAAAAATCGAACCCATATAAAAAATAGATGAGTTATCTAAATCATATTTCTGTACAATTTCGTCCATGATAATAAATGGCGCGCCGTAGATCAGTGAAATAAACCAGGCGTCCATCTTAGTGGC
>CAZHTM010000054.1:0-1617 GCA_964535735.1 uncultured bacterium | reverse complement strand
TTCAAGGTACATACATATTCCATGGGATCAATTATTTCTTCAACACTAGGGTAAGGCTCTAATTCAATCAATTCAATGTTGCACCCGAAATACTCTATAATTTTGGGGTCCAGTGTTGTATTAAGTTCAAAGTAGGTGGAATCAGTCATGAACTTGGTAGTAAAAATTTCAATTTTTCCATTTCCTTCCCATATACAATCAGCATCAGTTGGACAGCGTGAATCCTCTAAAATTTTGGTAAATCCAATCGTGAACCCCTTTTCTTGAATATACACGTGTTCTCCAGCCAACAGGGAGACTATTTGTTCAAATTGTTCCTGGGTGGACACTTCATCACAGCTTAAGAATGATAGTGTAATTAAAAGAAAACCATAAAGAATAATTCTGGTGCTAAAATATCTTTTCATCTGCTACTGCTAACCGATGAGTTCACCGTGTTTGGAATTTCTGCTTTTTGGCATTCTGAGATAAAGTTACCGTTGATTTTTCTTTAAAACTACAAAATCACCTGTCCGGTTATGCCATTTGCCTGTTCACCGCGGCATTCAGGCGGGGTCGGGTTCGTTAGGCCAATTAGACTGTCTGCTCCGATTCTTCAGGAGCTGATTTAGCGGGGAGGAGTCAATAATTCAACACTATTAATGAAGATTTTTTCCAATGGTGATATATGTGCCAAAGCTGTCTCCCAACGCTGGAGGATTATAGATATCGGTGTATGTGGGGACGGGGCCCAGAAATCTTCTAAATGCAAAACCTATCCCAAGTTCCAATTCAGAAGTGAAACGATAATGAATATCACTCTGAATTTCATAATCCAAATAGAAGCCCAGTGGCGTGTTATAGTCCCCGCATCCAAAACAATCAGGTTCATCAGATTCATGAATCAAATCATCGTGCCATGTGGATTGAATGACGGTTCCTACCCCTGGAATTACCGATAATACAAAAGGATCTATTCTAAGTGAGATTGGTTTGATAAAGGACATGGCAAACCAAGTAACTTTGTCCTTATAAAGTCCGGGATAATCTGCCGTGAAATATGGCAATTTGCTGTACGAGAATTGAACCCCGGTATTATGTATTAATGGGGCACATGTAATAAGCTTGATACTGTAAATAAGTGACGGGTTTATCCCAAAATCATTATGGTAAGACGCATATTCAACGGTAAATGAAATACCCTTTCCGGGATTAGCTGTAGCACACGTAAACAATAAAGAAAATGCTGATATCAATAATGCAGGTTTCCGATAGTCGATAGTTAGCATACAATTAAATCACTATCCGGCAAGCAAGTTAGCCGTGTATTGTATTTTTTTTTCTCCGAACATTTATAGTCGAAATTAACATGAGTTAATCTTAATAAATCGTTGATTTACACTTCAAATTTACCATCGCCTGCTTCGATTCTTCAGGGTCCAGTGTGGAGGAGGATATCCATAACCTTTGCTAATTACCTTTAAACAACATTAGCATTTATTCGTTGATCATTTGAATCACGGGTAAGCAACTTACCAGTTTTTCTCTCACAAAACCGCCCAGCACCCGCAATCAAGCTAACGCTTTTCACGTCAGTAATTATGTTAAATTGCACGGATGGCAAGCCTCCCGTAGATT
>CAZHTM010000053.1:0-13075 GCA_964535735.1 uncultured bacterium | reverse complement strand
TCAAACTTTTGACACTGTAATAAGCCGGATATTGTTTGGCAAGCTGGATAAGTTCATGATCAATTTGTTTGGCTTGCTTTTCTATAATATCCAATTGATTCAGCCAACCGTTCAGTGTCAAATGTAAACTCTTTTCTTCGACCTCATCAGAACAGCGGACTCCAATTGTTTTCTCTGCCATTTGTTGAAGGCTCAAGAGAGTTTCTTTCCCATGCTGGCGCTTGGATATGGCCATGATTACCTTTGCTTCTTCCTCAATATCCAAAGCAAGATAATGTTGCGGTAGAACGTATTTCTTGAGTAGGTACCGGGCCGTCAGGGTTTCCGGTTCCAATACCTTTAAAAACTCCGGGAAATAGCGCTTGATAAATGAAACAATCCGGTTTTTATTCCTGACCATATCCTTACGCAGTTTATCAGACGCAATGCTCAACGTACGCATTGATCTGATAGTTGGATCGTCTTCATTATGCACAACAAAGTTACCATTTGAAGCATTGCTGGCAACAATCAGCGCATCTTTCGGATCAGTCTTGGAAAAATCATTCCCGATTTGAACCCGGGAATGATACGTGGATAAAGGACTGACTCTCACAACTGAATATCCTTGGGTATAAAGGTAATGAACCAAGGGCTGCCACAAATCACAGGCAGTCTCAATGGCGAACACTACGTCCTTTCGATAATCCAAATCACCGTCCAGGTGTCCATCAAGTTTGCGCCAAAGTAGCCTGGTAAAACCGTTATAATCATTTTTGAAGGAAAAGGTCTTCCCGATGGGAATTCGGTCAGCATCCAAGATCCTAACCTGGTGTTTATCCTTGGCCGGATCAATTCCGATGATTAGTTTTCCACTAACATATGAACGCTTTTCTTCTAATGTCTGTACAATTTCATCCATTCGTGTTCCTCTTTGCTGGTTTAGGGGTTTTTATCATAAAACATTACCGATGTTTTGCCGTCCAGCAAAGAGGAACATAGATATCGTTAGGTGGCAGATACCATCTAAACTCAAATGAACTTGATGTAGCTTATGGAGGTTACTATGGAAACACTATTGGAACGGGCGAATTTTGAGTTTTGTGATTGTCGATAAATTACGGAATTAAATAACTTCCTGATCGCATCCTCTGGTGAGCTCGTTGGATGGTATTTTCTGATGACTGAATATTATCAATAAAGAAAGCAGATTGAAATGACTGTCATTTGGATTTTGTTAGGTCTGATTATTTTTGGGGGTTTGCTTGATCTATTTTTTAAACATCTATATCGATACCCTAAAACGCCGCATCAAACCACACCGGCAGAATTTGGAATCCCATTCAAGGAAATCCGGTTCCCTACCCAAAATAATTGCCAATTGTATGGATGGTGGATACCTGCTCAAACTGAATCATCCGGTCCGGCACCGACTTTGATTTTGGTTCATGGATGGGGACGGAATGTGGAACGCATGAGGACCTATATTCAAAATCTTCATCCTAAAGATTACAATTTACTGGTGTTTGACTTGCGAAATCATGGCAGCAGCGATCCCGATAAATATCCTAACTTATTAAAATTTTCCGAAGATATACGCGCCGCCGTTGACTTCGTTGTAAAACAAGATTCGGTAGTCCCCGGAATGATCGGGGTCATTGGTCTTTCCATCGGTGGAGCCGCAGCGATTCATGCTGCATCCTTGGATCAGCGGATTAACAGCGTAGTTACCGTTGGGGCACCGGCACACCCGATTGATGTGATGAGATTAGAGTTTCAAAAAAGGCACATCCCTTATTTTCCGCTGGTATGGCTATTTTTTAAGTATCTGCAATTCAAAATAGGGGTAAACTTTGATTCCATTGCTCCTGTAAATAACATTCGAAATGCCAAAGCTAAGATTCTGTTGATCCACGGTAATCAGGATGTGGTTGTCCCCATCGAACAAGGGAAAAAATTACAAAATGCCGGTAATCCTGATACGACCCATCTCTGGGTTATTCCAGAAAAAGGTCATAGCGATTGTCACTACCACCCGGAATTCTGGAAAAAAGTGGACTCGTTTCTGTCGGAAACCATCCCGGTTTAAATCTCTAACCAAAATAGGACCATGAAAAATCGCTTTATCGTTTCACCATTCTTTTTAGATGATAATCTGCCGGAATTAACCTCATTAGCAACGGAAGGATGGATTATTAATTCGCCCGTATTGTCCGGAGAAACCAAACAGGCGCGAATGTCAGTTATCCATGGTTCACTGGCCCGGTTTGTGGAGGAAACAGTAAAAAGTGGTGAACGGCCAGTTAGTATCGCCGGAGATTGTTGTACTTCCATAGGCGTATTGGCGGGATTGCAACGGTCTCAGATCAATCCAACGCTCATCTGGTTTGATGCCCATGGTGATTTTAATACCTGGGAGACAACACCCAGCGGGTTCCTGGGTGGAATGCCGCTGGCAATGATTGTGGGACGTGGAGAACAAACCATGCTCAGGGCCGCAGGTTTGAAGACGCTTCCTGAAAACCAGGTTATCCTGACGGATGCCCGTGATTTGGATCCTGGAGAAAGTGGCCTGGTCGAAAAATCGGACGTGGTTCATTTGCGTGATATCGCCACATTACTTACCTATCCACTCCCAGACGGTCCTCTGTACGTTCATTTTGATACGGATTTGGTTTCCGTGGAAGAAGTACCGGCTCAGAATTATCCTGCTCAAGGGGGGCCGTCCTCTTCGGCTGTACGAGCTGTATTTCGACGTCTGGCACAATCCGGACGGATTATAGGCGCTTCTCTTTCTTCTTGGAATCCTAAATTGGATAAGGCGCTTCAAAGTCAGACTATTTGTATGTCATTACTCCACACATTAATCGATGCTGACTGAAACAAATAAAGACTCCACTCCTGTTAAATTAGTCCCCCCTCTTCCCCGCCGGTTACTGAAAAGCGGCAGGTCAGCCTAATCCAGGGTTATACTCTTCGCAAGCCGTACACCTAATGTTTTTTGCGATCGGTTACGGAAGGTCTCCCTGTAAGAATCAATGTCCGTGCGTTGCTTCTTCTTCCGGTTCGGCCAAACCGGGAAAATGCTCTTGGGCATAAAGTCGGTGGCAGTTCACGCACCCGTTCAACATCTGTCCGGCATAAAAGGTTGCCAGTTCACGATCGTGCTGTTTGGCGGCCAGGGCCAGTTTTTTGGCATGGATGTGAAATTGGGAATCCAATTCAATAAAGCGCGCCGGTAAGATCCGGTGTAAATCCTGCCTGTCTTTTTCAGACAATTCCTGTTTCAGGATAAAACTGGAATAAATCGTATGGCTCTGTTTCACCACCTCCGTCCAATTTCCCTGCGCCAAACCGGCCACCAGGATTTGATAATTCACGGTAATCGCCTGCATTTCTTTGATCAAGGCGTTTCGCGTGGACGGCGTCCATTCAATGACCTGTGTTTCTCCGGTCAGGGTGTCAGATTCCCTGGCGTCATCGCCCGGATGGTGTTGTCCGAAAAGTAGAGCGCCGATGGTGAGGGTTACGGCGGCGATGCCAGTCAGGGCTGTAAATGTTTTGTTATGCATGTTGCTCCTGTTTGGGTTAAGCGGTGGTTGATCGTCTACCGGTTTGGGACCCACGTTGACGAAATCGGAATGTCAGCATCAACGGGTAGAACTAAAGGTAAACATGGCATAGAGTCTGAATATGCTGTCCCGTTGATAGTCGTTCAGGGTGATATTCCCCACCGACTGCCGCATGGCGACGCGGTACTCGCCACCCACGGACATTGAATTCCAGGTGCGGACCTGAAAACCGGTTATGAGCAGATTCACGTTTTCGTATTTTGTCAGGGTCAAATCCTCAGCGTTGTATATCAAGTATCGTTTAATCCGTAAATAAATATTTCCCCATTGCTTATTTTTCAGAACAACGACAAGTTTTCCGCTCAGGCCCGGCCCGTACAAATAATCGCGCATGTACCGATCCTCATCGGAGGTATCTCCGGCGCTCCCGAGAATAATCCAAGACATGGATAGTTCATTGTAGAGCGACCAAGGGGATGAGAATCCATAGGATTGAACCATTCCCAGTCCAATACTTGTACTGGAGACTTTGAAATCATCATGATTCATGTAATCATAATTTTTAAATATGCCGATCATCCGGGAATAGGACGATTTCGTTACAATACGCAGGGGCCGCAATAATCCACTGGAGTAGACTTCATTCACCGCGCCACGCTGTCCAAAGTTTACAATGCCCACGAAGGTGAAGAAATCGAAGGGGTCGGACGCATCCTTATCAAAGGGATTGCCGTAAAAAATATGAAAGCGCATGAATTGTCGCGGGAACAGCAGGGACGATTCATCCCACAAGAATCCGCCACCTCCCAGAGAAATTCCGCCATCGTAATCTATTTTGGTTGCCGGTTGACGGAGATTATCGTTGCCGAATAGCCGGTTCAATCCCTGACTGGGATTGACCAGAAAAGCCAGGAATGCCCGGCCGGTTCCGGGATGGTCAGCTAACAACAGGAGACTGAGACGATGGGTGATTTCACCATAGGTAATGCCGCTCAATGGAGTGGTGATCATGTCGTTAATGGACGGATATTCGGTTTCCAGTCCGATTTCCCAAATAAAGCTGGAGAGTATGGGATAGGGAATGGAATGCCAAAAATCCAACCCCTGGGCTCTGGCCGCTGTGAACACCAACGATCCCTGGTAGGGATGTCCAAATTGATTGACATCGAATTCATCCTCATCCATGACCCAGCCGTGTTCAATATTGTTTTGAAACGACTGAAGGCTGATTCTGGCCCACGGCTGCCTGGTCACGTAATTGTTATAGCTCCACAGTCCAAAATCGATGCCCACCGCCTGAACCAAGGCATTCCGTTTCGCGGGAACGACGGTCACCGTATCACGGTTCATCTCCGAAATTGACGGTTCTGCGGTGAGCCAGGTCAGACTTGCCGTCAAGAGAGTAAATAATCTGAATAGGTGCTTCATCTGGTTAAAAATAGATGTACAATTTGGTCCACGAAACAATGCGGTAATCATTATCGTCCAGAACCGACCATCCCAATTCCAGGGGACCTAAAATGCTGTTGTATTGGATGGAAATGTCCCCTCCTTTGGTCCAGCCATCTTCCTGGCCAAAAAGTCTGTTTTCCAAATAGGTGTTGAATGTTCTCAAGGTTAAAAATATATCATCCCGAAATACAGTCCGGGAAATATCGAAAGACAGGGTGTACGCGGAATAAGCCAGATGATCCAGGTAATGCGATTGCGTAAAGGCCACGGGCAAACCCGCTATCACGGTCCTGTCTATTGGGGCCGGGTCCGTCACCATCTGGTAGACCACATCCAGACCCACATGATACTTTCGGTTCAACGGGAGACCGATCTGGGCTTGTCCCCGGATTCCGTAGAAGGTATTTGAATCCCATGAACCGGACAAAGCTTCCGCCTGGATCTGCCAGCCGTCAAATATGGGAATGGTCTGGCGAACATGGTTGTTCTCATAGCGCACACTCACCAGGGGGTATCGGGCACGGCTGTAATCCAGCGTCAGGGTATCGCTGAGATTGGTCCACCGGCTCTCCTGAATCGACGCCGTCGTGACCAATTGCTGGTTCCAACTCATTAAAAAATGGGTGGAGATCCCCGCTCCCGATTTGAAGATGTCAACATCGTCGTCGTTGTTCCTGTTTTCCACCACCTGGTAATTCCCAAAAACATTCAATTCCCATATCAGGTGTTTGCGATGGACGGCATACGGAGAAATAAACGCATTGGGCCGGAGAGTAATATTGGCGCTCCCTTTGTAATTCCCGATGCCGACCCTGGAGCGCAAAGAATAGTGGTTTTCAGCAAAACGATAATCCCAATCTCCAAGGAGGTTAAATCCATCCACGCTGCTAATGTTTATTTCCGGGATCATTTGCATAGGCGCTTTGTGGCGCACGAGCAATGTGAGGACCTGGCCGTCCCCGGATAATTTGGGAATGATCAAATCATAAATATTGGTGGCATACAAGGCATTGATGATTCTGGTGATGGTTTGGGACGTGTAGGGAAAGAACATCTCCAATTCAAACTCAGGCGCTATGGACGTGTTGGTTTCCAGACTTTCCCATTGGATATCTTGGATGACCGCGCTATCCAGACTGGTTTGATATCGGTATCGGCGGGTGACGGCGCGTTGCATATCGCGCGATCGCCCGATGGTCTTTTGCAGACGTTTAGCGGCGAGGGTCCCCGCTTCATACCCCCGCTCGATCAATGCTTCACCCTGGGCGAAATCGAACATGTTAAACCCTTTGGTATTCACATTGATGAAGAAATCCCACCCGCTCACACTGGATGAATCACTGAATGAGAAGAGGACACCGCTGTAAAAATCAAAAAAATCAAATACATCTTTCAGATTTTCGATTGATGGCGGCACATCATCCACATTCACAGCAATGACATAATCGGCGCCTAGATCCCGGGCGATATTGGTAGGCATGTTATTGTATATCCCGCCGTCCATATATATGGCTCCCTCTTTGATGATGGCCGGATACACCATGGGAAGAGACATGGAAATTCTAAGCGCTTCGGCCACCGACCCGGAGTCAAACACCACCGATTCCTGTTTGACGACATTGGCTCCGATTGCTCTGAACGGTACGAAAAGGGAATCAAAGTTAGAATGGGCCCGATAATCGGCAGGCGCGGTCAGTAAAAACAAGTCGCGCCAAATGAGCTGGTCATTCAATAAGCCCGGCGGACCGCTAATGCGACCCTTGGAGCGGCGAATAGAGAAATTTCCATAGGCTTTATCGCTGCGCTGCCAGACGGGACTGTCCGTCAGTTCATTCCGGCCTAGAAACAACTCCATGATGGTGCCGTCTTTGGCCAGGGTTTCCAGCTGATCAACACTGATCCCGGAGGCATAGAGTCCCCCCACCAAAGCGCCGGCGCTGGTTCCCACAATAAGATCAATGGGAATTTGGTATTCTTCAAACGCCTTAAGCACGCCAATATGGGCCAGCCCCTGAGCACCGCCGCCGCTCAAAACCAGGGCCACCTTTTGTTGGCTATAGAGCGGATGAACGAGGCCTAAAGAAAGCCATCCCGCCAGAAAGAGCGCGAAATACCGCTTCCGTCCTGATAGCCAAGGCCTGTGGTTTCTGACGCGACTCATCCCCTCTCCGGGACTGGATGTTGGTTCATGATCACGGACCGTTAAAAACTGTATTTCACTTTAACGTAGACCATATCGTTGTCATCGTAGTACCCGAACAGTCCAGGATTGTCACTGCTGGTATTTTTCACAAAGATATTGGCTCCCGCCAGAATCTCAAATCCATCGGCAAAATCGTAGATGAGCGTGGGGCGCACCAGGGCATCCTCATTGTTTAATCCAATGTAGCTGAAGAGCTGCAATGTCAGGGTTTCTTTGAAGAAGGTGCGATTGGCCAGAAACGTCATCGTGTTGTCCCGTTCATCTTCCACAATTGTGTCATCGTAATCAAAAATAGCCCGCTGGATGAACTGTGCGCTCAGACGGGTTTCCCCGATGGAAAAATCCGTTCCGATGAGATAATGGACATAGTCCTTCGCCAAAAGATCAATGGGCAATCCGGCGCTATTATTCGCTAAAAACTGCTTGCCCGTGTAATAGGCCCCTTCTCCACGGAAAATAAAGCCGCCCAGTTCCGTGCTGAAGCTGCCTCCCGCTAAGGTCAATTGATGATGCTGGGGTGTGAGTACAAGTCCGGTGGGCACGGGATTTCCGGGCGTCACAATGGGTGTAATGTGGAGAGTAGGATCATCATCCCACATGATCCCCGCCATGAGTTCAAAATCCAGGAGAGACGACATGCGGGAAAATTTGATGAACCCTTCGCTGTTTTCCAACCGTCCCGGAACGGCTTTTTGAGACTCGTCAATCGTCACCGGGAGCGGAAAATCGGGCACCCGGGACCAATCGGACAATGAGTCCGGGAATAGCGTGGGAGTGAATGAGGGTATCCACACCAATTCAAGGGTGTTGTCTCCCAAATAATAATCGGCTTTTAGGGACGTTATGCCCATGCGGATTTCATCAAAATCCCGGAGTAAAAACTCGCTCAAATCTTTCGGTGAAACAATGTCGGTAATAAACACTCCGTCCGCTTTGCCCCAAATGATTTGCTGCTTTCCTAGGCGCACATCCATGCTGTTGAAATACATGTCCAGATAGGCCTCCCGGAGTCCCATATCCAGGGCTTGATTGGGATACTGGTACACATAGGGATTGGCGAAAAAGGATACGTTATCCGCCGTGCGTCTCAGCCTCAGATCCAGGGTGTTTTGGGTGATGGAATAATCATACGTGTTGTTGGTGAGGACGCCCAGATACGTTCGTACATATCCATTGATGTCCAAACCCTGGGCCTGGACAGCGGCCATGAGGGCGGCCCAGACGATGAATGTTGTGGTAATACGTTTCATTACAATCCTCGCTTCATCATGCGTTCAGTAAATTTATTGTCCGGAATTCCTGTATTGATTTTCACATTGGTGAATTCCATGATGGTGAATTGATTTTTTTGAACATTGGTCATTTTCACGTTGGTCAGCACGATCACATCGCCGAAGCGTTTCTGATCCTGAACGGTAAGGATTTTCAACAGGTCGCCGTCTTCATCGTAAAATTCCTTTTTCAGTCCGACCCAGGAATCTTTCACCACCCAGGTCACGGTGCGGGAATACATGTAATCCTCATCCTTGGGGATGCTTTCCACCACAATCGTGGGCTGTCCGTCTACCACTTCTTCACGCAAAATGCGGTGGGTATCTTCCGAGGGGTGACGGTCGCCTAGATCGTCGTAGGTAAAATCGGAACCCATAAAGTAGTCGCCTTTGCTGTCACTGGAAATCCGCTTTACCTTTTTCAGGGCCGGCAGATAAATCCACTGGTCATCGCTTTTGGAACCATCGTCATAGCTCCAGGTCATGAATGAGGTGTTTTTGACGTCCGCGGGGGACAGGAAAAACATGATTTTCTTTTCGGTGTTGCCGAAGTCCTTGACGTACTGTCTGATTTTTCGCACGCGTTGATTTCCACGGGAATTCTCGATGATCATGGTTAAATCACCGGTCATATCATTTCCTGTGGGGCGATTGTAAACCTTTTCGATCACATCCAGGCCCGTGAGATCTTGCGCGAAGATGAGCCCGGACACAAACATCAGAGTTAGAATAGTGTGTAATGTTTTCATAATAATCTCCTGCGTTTAGTGGTTCTTATCTGAGGAATCACCACGTTTGGTAAAGAGTTTTTTCTGTTCGATAATGAGGACCATGATAGTGACGGTCCCGATGAAACTGGTGAACATGTTCAGCGAAACCAGAAAGCCCAGTTCACGGTTCGGCGGGAAGACCGAAAAGAGGAGGACGGCAAATCCGGCGATGACTACAGCCGCATTGAAGACAATGGCCCGACCGCTGTGGTGCATGGTGCGTTGAATGGACAATCCCATGTCGTTGGTGAGACGCATGTTTTCCCGGTAGCGGTCGATAAAGTGCACCGCGTAGTCAATACCGATGCCCACGGAAATACTGGACATGAGAGCGGTAGTCGTGCTCAGGGGAATTCCCAGAAGACCCATGACGCCAAAACTAATAGCCGCCGTGATGATGATGGGTACAGCCCCGATCAATCCGGCGGTGATATTCCGGAACATGAAGCCCAATAAGACCGCCACAATGACCAGAGACATGAGCAGACTGGTGATCTGGCCTTCCAAAATCAAATCGGTGAATACCAGGGCTTTGTAGCCGGACCCGGCGTAATTCAGTTCCACGTGGTTATCTGAAAAGTCCTGACGATAGGTTTCGATCTGTTCCAGCGCCTGATTGATGCTTTTCGAGTCGTCGCTTTTAAGCTGGAAGGTGATATTCAGCTTCTGATAGTCATAGTCCGCAACCTGCCAGAGATTTTCCGGGTCGCCGGACATCTCGTAGAGCAGCAAATATTGAGCAACCAGGTCTGAGGACTCCGGAATTGTATTATAAGCTTCATCATCGGCGTGCATCACTTTATTCATGCGCTTTAAATAGTCCGGGAGTCCGAAGGAACTGCCCACAACCTGAACGGATTCCACATCGGACTGCAATCGATCCACCAGGCGTAATAAGTCGGGATTTTTGAAGGCATCCTTTTCCTGGGATTCCAGAATCAGATTCAGGGTTGATGTGCCGCCGAAATGATCGTTAATGAATTGGTCCGTGAGGACAATGTCGCTGTCTTTTTCAAATTTGTCCAGGAAGCTGGAATTGATCCAGACCTTGCTGGCGCCAAAAATGGAAATCGCGATGATAATGGCGGTCAAGCCCAGGGTCACCCATTTGTATTTCAGAAGATTTTGTGCAAAGCGGTGGGCGAAGGAAACAGCAAGGGGATCGTCGCTGCTTTTCGCCTTGAATTTCCGGCCATTCGGGAGTCCCAGGAGCATAATCCCGGCAGGAATCAGGACCAGGGAAAACACCATGGCCACCATGACGCCAAAGGCGGTGAAGAGTCCGAAATATTTGATGGGATAAACCTGTGACGTGAGCAGCGAAATAAATCCCACCGCCGTCGTGACCGAGGTCATCACAACCGGTCGCCACATTTCCTTCAACATATTTCGGGTGGCTTCCAGCTTGGTGGCGTTGGGATGAGACGCCAAATAAATATCCACGTGACTGAATAAATGAATTCCGTCGGCCACCCCGATGGCAATGAGCATGACGGGAATGGTTGTAAAGACAGCATAAATGGGGAGATTCACCACGGCCAGCAGGCCGAAGGTCCAGATGGTACTGAACAAGACCACCAGCAAGGTGAGAATGGTATTTTTCACGCTGCGGAGCAGAACCAGCAGGGCCAAGATAATGACGCCGATGACCACCGGAACCATGCGCCTCATGTCCGCCGGTCCCAGGACCGCCATGGTCCCTTCCACGATGGGACGACCGGCAACGTAGACATTTTCCGGTCCTTCATACGTTTTGCTAAGGGCCAAGATGCGATCATAAAATTCCGGGGAAAAGACATCGTCATTAATCCGGGCTATTATCACCGAAACGGTCTCATCCTCCGAGACCAACCGGCCAAAGACCATTTCATTGGTGCGTACTTTTTCTTTTAGTTCAGCCAGTTTTTCCGGTGTTTTCGGGACCCGCTTGTAAAAGGCCTTTACATCCATGCCATCATCGGTGCCCACAATGTTGTCCGCCGTGTACAGGGACGTCACATCCTGCTTTTCGATTTCATCCATCTTTTGCAGGTCTTTGGTGAGCTGCTTGATTTTGGTTAAGGTACCAGGGTTGTAGATACCCTCAGGATTTTCAATGGCGATGATGATGCCGTCCTTGATATCAAACCATTCTTCAGCTTGGTCACTGTATTTAAATGCGGGGTGGTCCTGGGGCATATATTTATCCAGATCGGTTTCCATCCGGAGGTTGCCCCTCATTTCCATGACAAAGAACACGGTCAATCCAAGGATAGTGACCAAGATCAGCACGGGGCGTTTCAACAATTTTTCCAATAGGTTCAGCATGGGAGTTCCTTTATTAGTTAATATTCACAAACTCTTCGGGCAAAAAATTATTTCACCAATATTTTTTCCAGAGAAAGCAGAAGTTCGTCGACTTCCGTCTTTAAGTCAAAATTATATTCCATAAGATGCCATTTGCTCACCAGGAAACGAAAACCACCAATGACAATCAGGGAGAGTTGCTTGGCGCTGAGGTCGTTACGGATGTGGCCGCTGGCCTGTCCCCTTTCGATGACCGCAATCAATTTCTTTTGATTCATATTCATGAGATCACGAATGGGCTCTCGCAGGAGGCTTTCATTGGTAAAAATTTCTTCCGAAAACACAATGGCAGTGAGTGAAGGATTATTAATGAAGCGGTTGGTATGGCGTCGTATCATGGCCTTTAAGAGGTCTACCGTATTGCGGGCTTCGGTATCCGCGCCAAAATTTTCACCGGTGGTATCCTTCAGCACAGATATAATACCCAGAATTATATCATTTTTATTTTCGAAATGACGATAGATGGCCGGCTCGGAGATGCCGATGGCCTTTGAAATATTTTTAATGGTCAATCCTTGAATGCCCTTCTGGGCGATCAACTGGATTGATTCCTGAATAATCTGGTTTTGTCGGTCAGTATAATCGGTCATTGTGAGTTACTCTTTCGATGTTTGTTAGTATTCACTAACCAAGTTTACGGAAAGATCAACCGGGATGCAAACAATTTTTACTATTTTGCCGAATTGGAATAATTCCCGCGGATTGCCTTGCAACCTTTTCCGTCCCCGTTTTCACCGTCATGCTCGCCTGGCGCGGGGATTAATCATTGGGTTTTATCCAGACATTGATGGTAATATCCCTTGAATTATTTTATAGGAGTACTGTCTGTGGCAGAAATCATCTCATACAGTGTAATACGCTTTTTCCGTGCCTTATACGGCACATTCGCGTGATAATAACTAGTTAGAGATAAGCATGAATATCGGACCTCAATACGAACACGATGATGAATTCAAAGCATTGGCTCGACTCCATCAATCAAAACATAGGGCCGAGATTCTGAAGGTTGAATTCCAAGATTATGGGAATCGATTAACGGATACAGATGCTAAATCATTGTTGAATTATTACGACAAATTGAATTCAAGAATAGTTCTTCGACAACGTTATCCCAGGTATTCCAGGAAACGTGATGCCGATTTATTGAGAAGCGAACATATTCCCTTCAATTTGCTGGCACCATTGGGCACAAATTTGGAAGCAACAGTCAAAATAATTTCCGGATTATGGAATATTGATTGTGACGAAATCCAACTGATAGAAATTGAATATGCACCGTCCCCCAAAGAAAAATACCTAAATGATGGAACTGCGTTTGATACTTATTTCAAAGTCATTCTAAAAAATGGAAACACCTGCGGGATTGGAGTTGAGGTAAAATATACCGAGCAGGATTATCCAATCGGAAAAACAGAATCAATCTCCCAAAGTTGCGTCCCTAATTTTCTGTACTTTTGAAAAGAGGGCCATGGTCTTCTAAAT
>CAZHTM010000052.1:0-13103 GCA_964535735.1 uncultured bacterium | reverse complement strand
GGGGGCTTTTCTTTTATAGAGGTCTATTCAAATCCAGTCAAATATATTCAAATAATACCTGATTAGGGGTACTATTTCTAGGGGTACCATTATTGCTTAATATAATAGCCACCTCCCCTCGACGAATCCACTCAGGACATTTTTATTCTATTTCTGATTGGGGACACGCTTTTTATGGGATGCAGCCTTTCATGGTTATACTTTCAATATACGGTTAGGTAAAATTTCAATTCCTCATTTCAATATAAAAACCGGTTCTTTGCATCGACCGGGTCGAATCTGATTTGGGAGTTATGGTGGTTTCGATTAAATTGAACTAGCCCCAACGGTATATGTTATTTAGAATGGTTATAGATTGAAACAGGGTATTGGATAATTTTCAAATTAACTAGGGGAATTGCCGAGAATGATATTTAGAATTATTAAATTGCATGATATTAAGAAGTATTTCGACCTAGAATTCTTAGAGTATTTATTGATGGTGTATTGAATATGGGACTGCAAATATTCTAAATATCTTGAATTCTCAATACCCGATAATTCAGTATAATTATTAGTTATATGTGAGTAGCATCCTAAATCATGGAATATCAGAAAAAAGTAATTATCTATATCGACCTTCTTGGTTTTAAGGAGTTTATCCATTTCACCCATAAAACTGCCAATAATCAGAGTGGTAAAATAAACAGTGTTTTCAACTTTTTTAACTTTTTAAAGAAATTACTAGATCAAGGACAATCACTTACAAAATCTAAAGTTATTAGTCATTTTTCTGATTTAATCGTTATCTCATTTGATGCTCAAGATTTCGAAGCATTTTATGATGAAATCAAAGACATCCAGATAATTATTAGCAATTGCATTGTTAATGGTTTCTTTGTCAGGGGCAGCATGATCTATGGAGAAATTATTCATACTCCCGAAATAATTTTTGGCCCTGGGTTAATTGAAGCCTATCAGCTTGAAACTGAAAAATCAGTCTTTCCTCGCGTAATTATTGATGAAACTATAATCAAAGATTTTAACGATGTAAAACCCAGCAGGTTTGACTTAGAAGATATTGTAAACATCGATAATGATGGTTTTTATTATGTTGATTATTTTGAAAAAGTCAGGGGAAATCTAGATCATGATGAGCAGTACAAATCTTATATCATTAAAATGACTGAGCTACTTATTGAGATGTCTAAAAAACCAAACTTAAGACAAAAACTTGAATGGATTATGCCTCATTATTCAGGAATGCTCACTTCAGTTAACTTTTTTGGCGATGATGGTAGCACAGTCAAAATAAGTGACTTATGGCATATACATTTAGAAATGAAGTCCGAGTGGTAAAATCTATATAAAAAATCATATAACAAAAGTATCAACCAGACCGCGAGAACGTCGGCGGCGCTACGCGGCAAGTTTATTGGCGCGGCTGGTTATACTAGTCGTTAGGCATTAGATAAATAATTAAGATGAGATCTCAAAGACTAATTGTATTGGATAAATCTTACATTCAGGATTGTAAAGATGAGGATCTAACAGCCCTAACTAAAAATGGACGATTATTAGTCACTGCTGAACTTTTTCATGAAATTTTGACAGATGATAAAGTTGCTTTCAGAGTGCATTTTAAAAAGTTATTAAAGTTCCGAAAGTATATAGATATAATTGATCATTTGGGAACAATTCTTAAATATGAAATTGACAATTTAGTTCCATGTACACCACTTTCAGACCATTTCATACCTGGCATATTAAATGTTAACTATAATTTTAATTTAACTGATGACCAAAATGATCATATTAAAGGATTTTTTGAATTTTGGGAGGTCTCAAGTGCAAAAGAATTTGAAGAAGTTGTGCTGGAAATATGGAAAGAATGTTCTGAGCTGAAACCAAAAGACATTGCACAGAATAAGGAATTAGTCTTAAGAGCTTATGAGTATTTAAAATCACCAAACCTTCCATCTGCGGATAAAATAAATCAAAATTGGGCTATTTTTCGGAAGCTTCAAATCGATTTGATCGCAAGTTTGGACTATATGCATAGCTATTCTGACGGTTACTTCAATATTACCAAAAAGAATAAGGCGCATGATCAAATTGATTTTAGAATCTGCATCTTTGCATTACTAACAAAAACAATTGCAACAAGAGACAAAAAAATCATAAGATATTTCAAGCTACTTTGCCCAGAGGGACAGATATTTTGATTAAATTAATAGCAATAGCAACGGTATTAAGAGCGATGGTGAAAAGCTATAGAAAATTAGAAATTTGTAAGTTATTTTCATGAAATACAAAAAAACTAACCGCCTTTTTAAACAACGGCTTCAATTTTTTGATCATTTTATAACATTCCGACGACAAATACGCTCAGTTCCTGCTGTTCTAATAGACGAAAAAGAAGAAATTATTGATGCATTGGTTGCAGAAATATTAAATACAAATTTACCTCCATGTTTATTCATATTAACTACACACCAACTCCTCTGTTTTGAACCATTATGGTCAACTAAAGTACATATTTGGAATGGTCAAAAACAGTTGGACGCTTGGATTAGGTTTGATCCAAATAATAGAACAATAACTTTTAATATCCTTAATAATCAAAAGCAATCTAATTCAGATTTACCCATTCAATATAGAAAACATAATGAATTAAATGCCCGGAGATTTCATGCAATGGCCTTGGCCTTATCAGAATCATGGGGAAAACCAGAAAAATTTGAATCTCTTGTCAATTTAGTTTATGACGAGATTAATAAAAATCTATAATGACTTATCAATCTAATATAATCTATTGGTATTCAATGAAAGATCAAATGAGCAAGTTTATTCTTGATTAATAAATGCCTAACAATACGCTACACCGGATCCCGACACTTTGTGTGCGGGACCGGTGAGCTTGGCCGTTAGACAGATTGGAATTTATATGAAGTGGCCAAGAAAAGAAGAACGTGAATCTTTGGAAGTTGAAGGTTTTATAGAAAGTTATTCACGGCTTCCTCATGGGCGTAAATTAGTTGTTTTGAGCAGAGGTGAATGTCCAGATTATCTTCTAGTTGATCAAGACAGTGAAGAAATGTTTGGAGTAGAGTTGACTTCTGTGTACTTGGATGATAGGAGTGTTCCTGATAAGCATATGTCTGAGCAAGAAGGCGCAGTTTTTATCGAAGACAATCCGCTGGCGTTAGAGAAGTATAAGGAAAGGCTAGTTGATAAAGTCTCAGAGAAAATTGCAAAAGCAGAAAAGTACAGTAAAACATTTCCTCTAATACTTTCTGTATATGTAAACGAATATATTTCTATTTATTTAACACCAGAGGAAATGGATCAAATGGTTAGTAAGCACAGGATGATATTCGACAAAATTGCACCATTTTCTGAAGTTGTTTTTTGGAGTTCACCAAATGATAGCGTTTATTCTGTTAAATAAAATTCAGTTACTGTCTCAGTTTTGCTGCTTTCGAAGCAACTCTTTTAATTGTATAAAAAACTCGTTTCGTATCCTTTCTACTTTCAAAGCCTCCTTGTAATCAAGGATAGCCTTGTCTTGATGCTTAAACCTTTCTGGTTCAACCTGTAGCGCATATGAATTGACCTGCCTTTTCCAAAACCACTCTGCGCAAAAGTACTGGATATTTTCCGGATCAATTGTCGTGATTTCCTGCAGATTCTCAAGGAGGCTCGTTCCCAACTGATTGCTATCAACACATAAGGCAATGTAAGCGATCCTGTACTTTACTCTGGTAATGGTGTTTGTAACCGGCAAGATATCCAGGTTATACGGATCCTTCTGACCGTTATAAAGAAAATGCCCAAAGCAGCATTGTAAGGTGAAACAATAAGGCAATTTGTTGAAATCGTTGATAAGCTCAACGATGGGAACATCGATCATAACATTGGTGAGTCCCGTCAGGTTTTTCTGCCTTTGCGCTTGATAATGGGGATTTTCCACCAATTCTTTAGGTTCTGTGTACGTTTTCAACGGTGATGTTCCTGCTCATATGATGATCACTTCTATTTTTACGGCTAACGGATGGCTAACCTCTGTGAAAAATGCGTTGAGCTGACCCAAAAATGACTTATGGACGTGTGGAAGACCACAAGACTAAAAATCACGCTGCACGCTTATCACGTCACCTCTGGAGAGGATCAGCAGGACTGGTTATGCTGTTTTACCCCTTTACTTTAATAATAAGCACGTTCCGGTTGATGTAAAATCACCTGCGACCAATTTGTAAAAATAGACTCCCGAACTAACATTTTTTCCATTCCATTTTACAGAATGATAGCCTGCTTCTATTCTTCTATCCACAAGCGTTTCGACTAAATGACCCTCCACGTCGTAAATGGATAGATTAACTATAATAGATTTTGGTAATTGGAATGAAATTGTGGTTGTGTAGTTAAACGGGTTTGGATAATTCGCCATTAGGACAAATACCTTAGGTACATTTACTTCAACTTCAGATATACCTATTGTCTCATCAAATTCATCCGCCCCAATATCTACGATGTCACCTTGAATCCTAGGTTGACCATCTATATCATAATCTCCGACTTCAGGCAGGTTTTCACCAGCATTGATGGCTGGGGATGAGACGAGTAAATGCAGATTGGGCTCGTTCAGATCGGTAAATTGTGGCGCAATAAACAACGAATGACTGTCGTTCCCGGAAGCTGATTTATAAGTGTTAAAGCCCTGATATATGACGTTTTTCCATTCCCACTCGCTGTCTGTGATACCTAAAGAGCTGAAATACACATTGTAATCAACTACGTTACCAACGTTTTCGGTGAAGGGGTTGCCAATCAGGATACTTTGATCGCTAGCATAAAAGATATTGTTCTTAATAATGTTGTATCGCGTATCGAACTGCAACAGGATTTCCTGGTTTCCATCTTCCCCTATTCCATTGAAATACAAGCTGTTATTGAGGATATTACAATTCTCAGTGCTTCCGCGCTCATTGTCGTAGCCCCCCAATGAAATGCCTGCCATTCGGTTATTAAATAAAAAGTTGTTACGCACGGTTATATAGCTGGTAGCACGCCCCTGGTGTTCGCTCGCTATTTCAATACCAATATCTGATTGGGAAATTGTGTTCCTCTCCACGATGATATCCCTGCCACCGTCAACGTAAATGCCTCCTGCACTATACTCATTTCCATATGCTGGATTACCATAGGAGGAGATATTATTTACGGTATTACCACTAACAACACCGCTACGAGTCTGATCATAAGCGGGATCAGGAGCGGTATCCTCAAAACCGATGAAATCTATGCCAATGTTGTCGCAATCATAAACGAGGTTGTTGCTGACGGTAAATAATGACACATTACCATTTAAGACCAATCCTTCACTTGAGCCCAGGATGAGATCATGGAGTTCATTGCCCTCGATGAGGATGTTGTAGATGGAATCGGGAGCAGAGCTGCCGTAGACAGCGATACCGTGTGCATCTGCACCCATAAGTTCACTATCTACGGGAGCATTGGTTTCGATATGGTGAATGTTGTTGTTTTTCAATTTAATGTGGTGAGCGTCACCTCTGATGTGAATACCAACAGGGATAATATTCGGAGTGGACGTGCGGTAATTTCGTATTTCAAAACCTTCGATAATTATGTAATGATGATCAACAATCAAGATCATACCGTTACTAGTGTCGGGCACAGTCAGTTCAGTGCCATCCAGAATGGGTACTTCATTTTCATAGTTTCGGAAGGTGATATAGCCATTGTCAGCGGAGCCAGAAATGTTGATGGTTACTTTTTCGTTATAAACACCACCGCGCACATACACTGTGTCGCCTGGAGCAAGGGTATTAGCGGCTTTTTGAATGGTTTGCCAAGGCTCTGCTAATGTACCGGGATTGCTATCGGCACCATCCGGATGTACATAGTATGATTCACCGAATGTTTTTGTACCCATCCCCGAAATGAATAACATCATAATTACCATCCAAACCTTCAGGGAATTGAAATGTGCATGGTTAATAATTACCATAGGGAACACATTTTCAAAATCGTATCTTTTATTTTTCATTTTAGATTTCCTTGCCCATGGCAAACGTCCATGTCTTAGGTTAACACTTTTTATTATGACTTTTTGTAAGTGTATTTTGAAGGTAAATATGTCTATGCTTTCTAACGTCAGCATAACCTGCGTACGAAAGCTGGCACGGAGCCTGCCAACTCAGGCACCGTAATAGACAAGATCCGTCAGATCCATGCAAAATTAGGTGACGGGTATGCCCCTATGATTCGTCTTCAGGTGGCTTCTTCTTCGCGTACTTACCCTTAGCAATGATCGCCATGATGAGCCAGAACACCCCTGCGCCAGTAAAGACGACACCGTTTTCGGAAATGAGGCCCGTAGCAATACAAATCATTGCCACCACCATGAAGGCCCCGCCCGATTCAAAGAATTTTTTCACCCCATACTCCTATCAATGTGTTGGCTGGCTACCTAACGGATAGCCCCAAAAGCCTGGGCGTAGGCAGGCAAAGTAGAATGCCATCAGCGTTTCACGTTCCGTTGTCTGGACGTTAGACTACCGATACCCAAATTATTGGAGTACCATGCATTTCTTTGTTTCTGGAAAACCCCCAGCTTCAATTCTGTCCCTTCCTTTTTGATAAAGTCCACAAAATATTGACCTCTTACATTATAGAAATCTTGACGGTCTGATGGCTAAACTGACCAGCCGGTTCGATTTCATAAGTTATTATGAAGCCAGTTCTGTCAGATCCAGTAGTAGTGAAGTGGCACTTAGCGCCCATAGCACGTAGCGTACGCATAGCTAATTGTTATACAGCATTTTGGTCTATTGGCATACTGATCAGACGGGTTATACTGTAATTAAAAGTCATATTGGTATTACTCCTTTGTCCATTGGAGATTCATCTAGCAATTTATTTCCATAACATTCTCCCAATATAGTTCAGTAACCTACCCCGGCCTTGATACACTCCATCGTCGAAACGGGTAGGGGATAATACCACAATCAAACCAATAAAACAAACGGGGTGGAAAGAGGTGAAAATTCTATTATCCCACAAACCGTTTATATAATCAATTCTCGTTTCTTCGCGGCTCAATAAACATGCGCCTGGTTTGTTGCGATCCTCGTAACTTTTTAATGCACCTGGAATGGCAATGGGAACATCTTTTCAGGGACATTTTTTACCAATATGATTTAACATCTACGGTACACCGTTCATTGAATAAGACGTTCGATAAGCCGGTTAAGAAACAGGAAAACACAGACGGAAAGGCATTTCAAATAGCCTAGAAATAAAAATACCGTCACCATATTGACGGAATTACCATAAATTCCGTCATCATAATAGCGGAATTACCATGCACTACCAGCGGATTATTTACCAGAGAATAAAAAAACAGCTCCAATCCAATAAAGTCATTCTCATCATCGGTCCTCGTCGCGTAGGAAAAACTGTGTTGTTGAATGAATTAACTCAAGCCTCTAACATGGAGTATTTATTGCTCAATGGTGAGGACATGGATACAGTGGCCCTCCTTGAGCATCGCAGTGTGGCCAATTACCGCCGTTTATTAGGGAATGTCCGGCTCCTATGTATTGACGAAGCCCAAAAAATTGAACAGATCGGAGAAATCATCAAACTCATGATTGATGAAATTCCTGATCTCACTGTTATTTTAACCGGATCCTCCGCCTTTGATTTGAAACAGAAATTCGGAGAGCCGCTTACCGGACGAAAACGAACCTATCACCTGTTTCCTCTGTCTCAGCAGGAATTTTCAGAGCATGAAAACCTTTTAGATACAAAAAATGCTCTTGAAGATAAGCTGATCGTCGGTTGTTACCCTGAAGTCTGGCAAATCCAGAATAAAAACGATCGAATTGTTTATTTGCGGGAGTTGGTCAATGATTATCTCTTCAAGGATATTCTGGAGTTCGAAAATATTCGTAATTCAAACAAATTAAAAAATTTACTCCGCTTGCTGGCTTATCAGGTGGGCAAGGAAGTGTCCAATGATGAGCTGAGTCGTCAGTTGCAATTAAGTCGAAATACGGTAACTAAATACCTGGACTTGCTATCAAAAGTTTTTGTGATTTTTAAAGTGGAGGGATTCAGCCGAAACTTGCGTAAAGAAATCACAAAAAACCACCGCTGGTACTTTATTGACAACGGTATTTTGAATACCATTCTACTGAATTTCAATCCATTGAGTTTGCGTCAGGATGTAGGCACATTGTGGGAGAACTACATGATTAGCGAGCGCTGGAAGTATCAACATTATCAGCAATTATTGGTTAATAATTATTTCTGGCGCACCTATGACCGGCAAGAGATTGACTGGGTGGAAGAAATTGATGGAATCCTTACGGGGTATGAAATGAAATGGTCACCCAAACAGGTTCAGGTTCCCCGAGCCTGGGCCACAGCCTATCCCAAGGCCGGATTTAAGGTTATTCACCGGGAAAATTACCTGGACTGGATTCGATAAAACCACCCCGGTCTGTTGGGCGTCTTGTTTATTTCTGGAATAGTACTGTCTCCCCATTATCTCTTGGTGAATTTCTCCCGGAATGAATAGTTTGAACCGTGAAATCGTATGTTATTCATTTGGATGGCATCGGACCGGTGAAGATTGAACGGAGTGTCCGGGCACGCCGCCTGCAACTCTCCGTGCGGGCGTCAACCGGGGTCCGTGTGGCGGTTCCCCGGGGTATGAGTTTCGCTGACGGCGAACGCCTGGCCCGGTCCAAAAGGGACTGGATTAAACAAAAATTGAAGGATTTGAACGCGGCTCAAAATCGTCTGGGACCATCCCTGGAAACAGCCGATGCGGAAGCGGTCATCCGTCAGCGGGTGGCTTATCTGGCAAGACGTTTCGGGTTCGTTTACCGTCAGGTCAAGGTCCGGCCCATGATCTCACGGTGGGGAAGTTGTTCATCAACAAATGTCCTGAATTTTAACACCCAAATCACCCGCCTGCCGGATGCCTTGCGCGATTTTATCATTATTCACGAATTGGTTCACACCGTCATCATGAATCACGGTCTCCGATTCTGGGCTCGGCTAGATGAAATTTACGGACCGGGAAATGCCCGGAAGCTGAACCGTCAGCTAAAGCGGTATCATCCCGCCCCTCTGGTTACCCCTGGTTGGAAATCCGAAAATCCATCCGCTGAAGCTGGTTCTGAATAGATTCCAGGGTTAATTCGTCAAGCGACTGTCGTAAAAACGTTCGCACCTGTGCCCAATACGCATGAAGCGGGCAGGGCTTCTCGGTTCCGCAATTGGATAAACCCAAGACGCAGTTTTCAAACAGACCGTCCCCATCGATGGCTTCCACAATGTCCAGCAACCGAATATCTGCAACAGGCCGGGCCAAGGCGATACCCCCATTCGGTCCCCGATAGGATTTCAGGATATTTTCCCTAGTCAGGATTTGTAAGACTTTGGTTAAAAAATGGAAAGAGATATGGAGCTCTTCGGATAATTCTTTGATAGGAATATAGGGACGGGCCGGAGATTTGGAGGCCACCGACATCACCGCCACCAAGCCATGGATGCACGCTTTTGAGAAGATCATAGGATTTAATGGTTTTAAGAGTCTTTTATCTTAATTCTTTTTTGTTTAAAATTGAATGGTAAAACTTACCAAAAGAATTTTATAAACAAAACCGGATCTATGCATCCGGAAAAACCCAAAAGGGGGGGGACATATGAAGTTCAAATCCTATCTATTCCTGCTGGCATTTGGAGGAGCGACCCTTGCTTGGGCCGATACCTGTGTTGAATGCCACACACAGATCACACCCGGAGCGGTAACGGACTGGGAACTCAGTAAACACTATACTAATGATGTCACCTGCGATGTTTGTCATGGTGATAGTCACCAGTCCGCCGATGACGTGGCGTTAGCGGAAATTCCTACTCCGGAGACCTGCGCCAATTGTCATGAAGATCAGGTGAATCAATTCATGGCGGGTAAGCATTCCGCCGCCTGGGCCGCCCTGAAAGCCATGCCCACCACCCATTACAAACCCATGGAATTGATTGACGGTATGAAGGGCTGTGGTGGCTGTCACAAGATCGGCATTAAATCCGAAGCGGAAACGGCGCAACTCAAAGAAGAAGGACAGAATTTTGGTTTCGCATCCTGTGATGCCTGCCACACTCGGCATACCTTCTCGGTGGAGGAAGCCCGGCAGCCTCAGGCCTGCAAAACCTGCCACATGGGCTTCGATCATCCGCAATGGGAAATGTATTCGTCCTCCAAGCACGGGGTACGGAATGAATTGAAACAGCTGGGCATTCTGCCCAACGATGCGGCGGCACCCACTTGCCAGACCTGTCACATGCCCAACGGGAACCATGAAGTTCGCACCGCCTGGGGCTTTTTGGCAGTACGCACCAACGGTCTGGATCGCTATCCCGGGGAATCAGACGAATGGTGGGCTGATCGAGTGACCATATTACAGGGTCTGGGCGTTTTAGATCCGGAAGGAAATCCCACGGGACGTCTGGACGTTGTGGCGCAGGCCGATGTAGCGCGCCTGTCAGCGGAAGCCTTTGATAAAGAACGGCAGAAGATGATTGAGGTATGCAGCCAGTGCCATTCCGAAAATTTTGCCATTGGCGAACTGGAAAAAAGTGACAACCTGATTCGCGAAGGTGACAAATTGATGGCGGAAGCCATTCGTATCGTGGCGGGACTCTACCAGGATGGCATTCTGGAAAAACCGGACAATTATGCCTATGCCTATCCGGATCTGCTCACGTTTCATGATGCTCCCACGCCGATTGAGCAGCGTCTCTTTACCATGCATTTGAAACACCGGATGCGCCTGTTCCAGGGCTCTTTCCACGCCAGTCCAGACTATGCTCTGTGGTATGGTTGGAACGAAATGGTGCAGGATTTAACCGAAATCAGGACCATGGCGGAAGAAATGCGGAAAGACGCAAAACCGGAAAAATGGAGATTTTTTAGACGGAATTAATCGATGATATAAGACGTACCCTCAGCTATTTTTTACTCCAAAAGGAGGTGAAAACAAACGGCGCTGAAATTCAGCGCCGTTTGTTATTTTTTTACTGATCGAATATTGTAAAAGTCCGAATCGGAACTCCTAGAATAGTTTACGGACGATACAAAAAACAAAGCTTATCGGGTCTGATGAAATTAATATTGAATCAATAATTCAATTATTCTTATCGCTGTATTCCTTTTCTTTTCCCAATGGAGTGGTCATGGGATGATCCAATCAATTAATAATCGGCATTGTTATTAGGATCCCTCGGTTTACCAAAAACAAAAGGAGTTAGAAAGACCCGAATCAAATGGTATTATCCCTAAGACAAGGTCGGAATCATTTTCATATCTAAAGTAACGGGGAAGTTAACCAGGTCTTTTCGTCCGCCGTAAAGGAACGTGAATGGGGATTAAATATCAGAAGCAGGAATAATAAATTCTTCTTGTCCAAACGTTTGTGAAATTAAATAATGTTCTTTCATACCTAAAGATGTCGATAGTCTGGATAACTTGTTACCGTCTGAAATGGTCCCCCTTGTTTTTACTTCCAGAGCAATTTGTTTATCCTGAAGAATGAAGTCAATTTCCATTCCAGTGCGTCTTTGATAATAATTTAGCGTACCAAATTTCCTAAGATTCAGAAAAACAGCATTTTCCAACAAGCTACCATATGAAACACGAGCAAACTGGTTCAACAGACCATTATCACAAAAATACACTTTCTTTGTACCACTAATTTCTCGATCTACGTTCCTTGTGAACGGCGATATTAAAAATAGGACATAGGTGGCTTCCAGAAATGAAATATAGGAATACACGGTCTCGCGTGACACACCTACTTCGGAACTTAGTTTTGTGATATCCAATTTTGATCCTATTCTCTGCATCAGAAGAAACAACAAATCTCTGAATGCAGACATCCGGCGGAAATCCGCCATTACTTTTACATCTTTTTCAAAGTAGGATGTAAATATATCACCGAGATAACGACGTTTTTGAATTTCATTTTCAGCCAGCACAACCTGAGGGAAACCGCCAAATAACAGGTATTCTTCATAATATTTCTTCAACTTTTCAAATACGACCCTGTTTTTCTCTTTGGCTTTTCTTGAAAAATCCCGGTGAAAGGATACTGTTACTCCTTTAAAGATTAAAAACTCCGCAAAGTCCAAGGGAAAAAGTTCGAAGATCACTTTTCTCCCGGCCAGACTCTCGGGAAACAAATTTTTCAGATAAAAACTACTGGATCCGGTGATGAAAAATTTGACATCATAATGATCATATAAATATTTAACCGCTTTAACAATATCTGGTTTGGCCTGAATTTCATCCAGAAAAATATATGCTTTTTTCTCCGGAGAAATATTATAGGAGCGCAAATTCGCCCATATATTATTATAATCGATTTCTTCAAAAATCATCTGATCGAGAATATTGTCTAAATCCAGAAAAACTTTATTTTCACTTTCTATTTCATCGAATATTTTCGTCAACAACGTGGTCTTTCCAACACGACGCATTCCTGTCAGAACGACGATTTCTTTCGTTGTTAGCTGATCTCTCAGATTTTGATATAGGTTCCTTTGGAAAATCACAACTGCAAATTACATATTACCAATAATATTGTCAAATAGTAATAGACATTATTCATACTATTGTGTCCCACTGAAACAGAAGAGGGACAGTGGATCACTCAAAGCTGAACTGTAAGGAACTGGAATAAGTAGACGGAAAACAAGAGAATGATTCACAAAATACACGGAAGGCATAGATTTTAATGGATCAGGTCAAGTGAAGCCCTCAGGCAAAGCTCGTAGCACAGCAAAAAAACACCATCCTGAAGAAAGCCAGGGCTATCTGATTAGGTTCAATATCGACTAATTTCGAACGACCGCCCATAGGGTTCCGTATCCAATTTAGAATTCACATTCTTTTTACAAAAAAAAACCGACCATATAAACAGTCGGTTTTTTAACAACGAGTCGAAAAAAGGAAAAATTCCCGACAAAATCTTTGAATCAGTTAATAAGCATTTGCCGAAAAGATACCTTTAAACGGTGTGAGCAATAAA
>CAZHTM010000051.1:9499-13161 GCA_964535735.1 uncultured bacterium | reverse complement strand
TTTCCCCCTCGTTCCATGGCTCTGCCTTGGAACGAAGAAAGCCGGAGAGCCCCAAGTCAATCATGGAAATATGATCAATGTTGGTTATTGATTGTTGGTGATTCGATATTCGATATTCAGGGAGGATTTAAAATTGAAGATTGAATATTTAAGATTTAAGATTGATGGAGATGTTTCCGGAAAGGTTTCCTGTTTCCTGTCTCCTGCGACCTGTCTCTTGTATCCTGCGTCCTGTCTCCCGTCTCCGGCTTTACCTGCCGAAGTCCGATTCATCGAGACGCAGGCAGGCTCCTTTCCCCCTTGTCACGCATTACGCATCACTCATCACGCTCTAATAAATCATGATTAATCTTCCCCTCGTTCCTAGGCTCGGCCTTGGAACGAAGAAGTAGAGATATTCGTCTCGCCGTATACTTCACACAGGCGCTGTTAGGAATCCTTCCCCCTTGTTCCATGGGTCTGCCATGGAATGGAAGGCAATCATTTGGGACGTAAGCAGTAAACAACGGTAGGGAATCGGAAACCGTTGCAACAGTGAACATTATAACGCGGGGCAAAATGCAGCGCTTTGCGACCAGGGGAAAATTCCCCTTTTCCCTTACGCCGAGTTTCGGAACGGGATTAAATTGTCACTCAAATTCTAAGGATTTTCATGAAAATTGCATTTTTAACAGCGGGTGGCATTGCCCCTTGTTTATCTGCATCCATCGGTGCGTTGATTCAGGAATACAACCGCCTGGCTCCCGAAGCGGAATTGATGGGGTATCTCCACGGATACCGGGGATTATTATTGGGACGGTCGATTTCGTTCCCCCAGGAGGTTAAATCCAGAGCAGACGTCCTGTTTTCCTTCGGTGGCAGTCCCATCGGCAATAGCCGTGTGAAATTGACCAATGTGGAAGACTGTGTGCGTCGTGGATACATTCAGGAGGGCGAACAGCCCCTGGACGTGGCCGCCCGGCAATTGGTGTCCGATAAAGTGGATATTCTTCACACCATCGGCGGCGATGATACTAACACAATGGCCGCGGAATTATCGGCCTATTTAAAGAGCCGCAATTATCAACTTACGGTTGTGGGGTTACCGAAGACCGTGGATAATGACGTTTATCCCATTCGCCAAACTCTGGGAGCCTGGACCGCGGCGGAACAGGGCGCCCGGTTCTTTGAGAATGTGGCCAATGAAAACACGACCAGCACCCGTCAATTAATTATCCATGAAGTCATGGGTCGTCATTGTGGCTGGCTCACGGCGGCGACGGCCCGGGAGTATCGTGAACGTCTGCAAACCCGCTCCTTTCTTCCGGAAGTGTTCATCACACCGGAACGATGGGATGTGGATGCCGTATATATCCCGGAAATGGATGTTGATCTAAATGCCGAAGTGGAACGGTTGCGAAAACGGATGGATGACAAAGATGGCGTCAATGTCTTCCTCAGTGAAGGCGCCGGTCTGGATACCATCGTCCGGGAAATGGAAGCCGCCGGAGAAACGATTCCCCGCGATGCGTTTGGTCATGTAAAGCTGGATTTGATTAATCCGGGGCAGTGGTTCGCGAATCAATTAGCGGATCGCCTGGACGCGGAAAAAGTTCTGGTCCAGAAAAGCGGTTATTTTGCCCGTTCCGCCGCTCCTAATTCAAAGGATTTGGATTTGATTCGCCGGTCTGCTGCCGTGGCGGCTCAATGCGGATTGGATGGACAAAGCGGCGTAGTGGGTCTGGATGAAGACCATCAGGATGACCTCCGTTTAATCGACTTCCAGCGCATCCGCGGCGGTAAACCTTTTAATCCCGCCACCGAATGGTTCCGTGATTTGCTATCGGCCATTGGTCAACCTGTTTAACGTACAATTCAACCCAATTTCAGGAGTACATCATGTCAAAACAACCCCCAAGAATTAATACCGACCGTCTTTTTCCGGATCACATGACGTCGGCGCATGCGTTATTATTGAAAGCCAAGCGCGGGGAGAAGGGAAATGCCACCGGGAAGCGGTATGCTGTTCCCGCCTTCAACGTAACCACTTTTCAGGGTATCAATGCCGCCTTTCGGGCGTTCGAAATGTTAGGTTCCTCCGGACTGCTGGCCTTCTCCAATTCAGCATTAAAGCATTTCGGAGAAGGTGATCCCGTCTTTGGCCTGGAGGTGGCCACGACCTATATTCGCCAACGGGCGAAACGATCTTCCGTCATGGTAGCCACCCATCTTGATCATGGCGATTATATTTCAGAGGAAGGACGGAAAGTCGTCCAGGCGGCCGTCCAGTATCTTACCAGTGTCATGGCAGACAATTCCACCAACCACGCGGAAAAAAAGCCCATGCCTTTGGAAGATAACATCGCCCTGACCCGGGAAGTGGTGGATATGGCCCATCCGGTTGGATTGAGCGTTGAAGGTGAGTTGGGTGTGTTGGCCGGTGTAGAAGACGAAGACACCAAATCGGAATTCAGCACCTACACCAATCCCCATGAGCTGGATCGTTTCCTGAAGGAAACCGGCGTGTTGATGTTGGCGCCTACCATTGGGACCATGCACGGGCCCAATAAGGGTAAACCGGGCCATAAAGTGAAATTGAATATTCCCCTGGCCCATGATCTTCTGAAAATTGCCAACGTCATCAATGATGAGATTGTCTTCGTAGCCCACGGTGCTTCAACCCTCTATGAAAATGTACGCGCGTATGCTTTGGAACAGTTAAGCGCACTGGGCGACCCCTCCGGCGCATCGCCGAAATGGCGTGATTTTGTGGGCACGGACTGGGATCAGATTGGGGGCTTGATTGAGGCTGGTTTCTGTAAAATCAATACGGATACGGAAAATCGTCAGACCTTCCTGGCAGCCCTGCTGGGCGCGATCAATACCAACAGCGCCAAGATTGATATTCGCTGGTATGATAACGTCTGCACCGATGCCCTGACTCAAAGTTACCTTCAGAAACTCATCATGGCCGGTGATTACGGCGTCTGGCATGAACCGAAAATCGACGTGGAAAAATTCCGCTTTGATTTACACCTGTCGTTGGCTGAAGCTATCGGGAAATAACATCAGCGATCAGGAAGATTTACCCGACTCAGATCTAAAACCCGTTGCCGTTCCTGGGCGGTGAGACTGGTGAACCGTTTTAAATCCCGGTTCAAGGCCGTTTCATTGGAGTAGGTGTGTTTAAGTCGCGTCGAATCCAGTTGGATAGATTCGGTGGATAACTGCGAATAGACCGCTGTGGATAAGATGTAAGGCTGAGGCTCGTACACGTCCTGATTAAAGACGTTTTGAAGAAAGAATAGGGCGACAAACGAAATCAAAGCCGCAATCACTGGTGTGGATAGCCACCCCGCCACGATTCGGGCGATGGCCTTATAATGGATTTGCCGTCCTCCTTGCACCAGACCGATACCCAATACCGCGCCCACAACCACCTGAGAACTGGATACTGGCACCAGGGGAAGGGAAGGTAATCCATGGCTTTCCAAAAACAGTTTTAATCCTTTAGACGCGAATAGGAATAAAACCAGAGATTGCGCCAGCACAGCCACCAGTGCAGCCTGAGGGGTCATTTTCACCACACCTTCACCTACGGTGAGCATCACTTTTTTTGAATAGGTCCCGATTCCCACTGCGATGGCTAAACCACCCAGGAGAAAAAGTTGCTGGGTCGAGCT
>CAZHTM010000051.1:0-9399 GCA_964535735.1 uncultured bacterium | reverse complement strand
GCTTGTGAGGTAGAAACAGGCAACCCGTACTGGTTCATCCAGAAGACAGTGAATGCCGCCGACAGCGCTACCATAAATGCGCCGGCAATCATATTCACGGATCCCAATTTCCCCAACGTTTCGGTGGTGCCGGCTCCGGAAATGAACGCCCCTAAAATCACGAAAATACTTGCGATGATGGCTGCCGTGCGGAACTTGACCATTCGCGTTCCGATGGCCGTCCCGAAAATATTGGCCGCATCATTTGCGCCCAGGGACCAACCTAAGAACAATCCGCTGGAGAGGTAAAAAAGAAACAGCATATCACACCGACCGTTTTATGGTGTAAATCGCCAGTCGATCGGCCACATTTTCCGCTAAATCGGCGATGGAATCAATGTGATGCGCGAAATCCCGGAGATGAAGTTTTTCACTCAAGTGCCGATTGGTGGCAAAAATTTTACGTTTCAGCCGGTCGGCAATTTTATCCGCTTCTTTTTCATAGTAGTAAACCTTGTGGAGATAATCCCGGACGCCCATGGGATTGCGCATAAAATTCCGAATGGCTCCCACCATTTCTTCCAGAGCGTTCACGGCATATTCCGAAACCTGGATAAATTCTTCGTGGAATTCGGAGTCCAAAGCGGGTGATTCCACTGAAATGGCGGTGAGGATTTCCTTGGCACGGTTGATCACATTATCCGTATTCTCCAAAAGGCCCAGGACATCTCCACGGGATTCCGGGATCAAGGTTTCGCTGTAGAGTTGTTGTTCAATCTCTTTCCGGAGCACATCAGCCCGGTTTTCCAACTGCTGAATTTTTTTTAAATGATCTTTAAATTGTTCTTCATTGTGATTTATATATGCAGAAATACCATCGCAAAAGGCTATTCCGGATTGGCTGACCATATCCAGGAATTCGTCCATTTTCATTTCCAGTTTTTTGGTTTTTTTGAATAACACAGCCATAGTCTACCTCATTCATTTCCAATGTTGATAAGGGTGCCGAGCCAGGTTGACGTTTAGATACCGGGGATCGGCGGTGATTTCCTCCGCCACCCAGGGAGGTCGAGGAAACGTTTCTGTTTCTTGTGTGAGTTCTATTTCCGCGATCACCAGCCCCTGATTTGCATCGAGAAAACGGTCTACTTCCCAGTGAAATCCTTCAACGTCCACATCGTAACGGATTTTGGTGATCAGATTTTTGCCCCCTAAAATTTCCAACAACTTGGAGGCATCTTCCAAAAGAATGGGATATTCAAATTCCAGGCGGCGGCGGACCGAAGGGGTTCGGACCTTGATTGTCAGTGTAGCTTCTGTGGAGGTTTTCCGAATGCGCACGGATTTTTCCGCATTTATAAATAGATATCCTTGCAGGATATGGATCCCCTTTCGGTGTTCCAGGAAAGACGTATCCTGCACAAGGAATCGTCGTTCAATTTCTAAATGGGTAGATGCAGTCGGCACGAATTGAATACTCCTTAGGGCAATTTACGACGATTTGGGAAAGAATGTCCGCTTTGCCAAAAAGACGCTGGTGATAAGACAGGAAAGTCCTAACCCGGCATAAAACGGCTCCAACCGAAAGAATTGGGGATAAAACAATTGCCCGATCCACCATCCCAACGCGGCCAAGGTGGGTGCGCACAGGAGGACTAAAACGTGTCTGGACGGTAGTTTCCAGGCCGTGAAAGTGAGGAGGAAGGGGATCAGCAATCCCGGAATGACCAGGGAGCCCAAAAGATACCACAGGCGTACCACGGAAGGGACGGCCCAGGCAAGGAGAACTGCAAAAATAGTGGAAACGACCAATCCATACTGAACACGGCGAATCGTGGCCGCTTCGGGCTTATCATCGAAACGTCCCCATAAATCCTGCCCCAACGTAATGGCGCTGATTAGTCCCAGGGAATCAATGGTGGACATGAGTATGGCTAAGATGCTCACTAGAAAAAGTCCTAGAAAGAGGGACGGCAACACCGATTGGCCCAAAAGTGGAAAGATGAATAGGGGTTGATCCGTAGATATAAACACACGGGCATAGAGGCCGGCGAGGAGGGTGAGGCTATCAAAAATGAACCAGAAAAAAACCGACCAAAGAATCCCTTTCCGGGCCAAGCCGGGATTTCGGACGGCGGCGCATCGTTGGTAGAAGCCAGGATCGACAAACGTCCAGAGGGCGATGAAAAACCAGACGAGAACGTAAGAGAAGGAATTTCCACCGAGAGGATCCCGATGGAGATCAGGGAGGGACGACCAAATCTGAAGCGGGCTTCCCAAACGGTACCAGGCGAATCCCACCACCAGGAAAAAACCAGCAAACATGAGGAAAAACTGAACCATATCCGTGCGCACCACAGCGCCAAAACCGCCAAACCAAATGTATAGAATCGAGATAAAAGCCGCCAGCCATAGCGCCGGTACCAGTGGAACATGAAACAGAAAATTCAATAGCACACCAATACTCAGGATATACGGCGCCGGGGAGGCCAATAACAAAATATAGATGCTGGTAAGCACTCGCGCGGCTGGACCGGAGGTTTTGTCAAAATGATCCGGGATGGTCCGGAATTGGAATTGCCGAATCCGGGGAGCAATCCACCAGGCAAATCCCATGGCGAATACATAATAGGGCAATGCAAAAATGAACCAGGTTTGAATGCCGTATAAATAGGTGTTTTCACCGACGCCTAAAATGCCGCCGTACCAGGTGGCTACGAGCGTGGCCACAAATCCCGGAAGTCCCAGGCGACGTCCCGCCAGAATGAAGTGGTCCATGTCTTTCCGATCGAAACGGGAGCGATAAAGGGCGCTTCCGTAAAGGATCAGGATATATAGTCCCAGAATGAGCCAATCAACCGGAGCCAGCGTAGCCATGATTAATAGGCGCGGAATACTAAAATGGGATGTGGATGCGCCTCTACCTCAAATGAGAGTCCGGTAGCCTCATTGCTCACACCTCGACTGATCCCGGACAGCGGTTCATTCTCAAGCGGATATTTCAAACCCGTGGTTGTGAGCTTGGTCGTTTTACCAAGGGCGATAAGAGAAACTTGTTGCCCAGGTTGGGATTTGAACTGCTGTCGACCCTTGAGCGCTTGAATCTGGAAATGGTCGGAATAAGCGGTGATGGCTAGGCGATCCATAAATTCCAAGAGCAAGAGATAATTGGTCAGGCTGTGGTCATCCCGTTCCCCAAACGCCGCTATCAGATGAAGGGTGTCCAACCCCTGATCAACGCACCAGGTTAACGCTTTATCCAGGTCCGTATGGGATTGGTCGGATAACGTGATGATGGGAGAGGATAAGTCCGATTCGGCGGAGTCCATATCTCCTAAAATGAGATCAGGTTGATAGCCCAAATCGTGTAATATTTGAGCGCCGCCATCCACGGCGATCCGGGTACTGGCCTCATGTATAATCGAAAGCGGAACGGGATGTTTTGGGGGGAGACCGTTGGCTACTACAACAATCGGCGGTGTCAATTCCGGGATACTCACTTGGCGGTCCACTGAGGTGTATACTGTTTTACATATCCTGGCCGGATGCGAACTTGAAACTTCTTTTTTGCTTTGGACAGGGCGCGAATATAATCAGGAGCATGAAAATAATCTTTCAGCGCCTGGGTTACAGGGAGGGCCATGGGTTCCGGTTTCCACGGGACTATATCACCGGTTTTTTTGTCGATCAGGTGACCTTCGGCGCAAGCCCAACTTAATTGATCCAATTTTATTCCCCGACTGAGAAGCCCTGAAAGAGCGTATAATTGACCTTGGCGCTCTGGAGACAGGAATAAACATTGACGGCCATAAAACAGACCGGTATGCAAGTAATTGGGGATTAAAACCACGCCGGATACCTGCAACCGTCGCCCCGTCCAGTACAAAAGTTCGAAGATCAATCGACTGATCCCCAGGCCAGGATGGTCTTGTCCTGGAAGTTGCGGACGTTTTTTAGTAAACCGTTTTAAAGGGTGCTGAAGTAAAAACCATTCTACGATTAGAAAAGTGTGGCTTGCTTCGTGTAACGGCGTCAGGGGCGGGAGGGACAACTGTCCCTTACGCATGATGAGTTCGGCGCTCAACACTTCTCGCGATCCTAATTCATGGACAATCTGAACCCGATGGCGATACGTGTCACGAGTATCAAGACGCACCTGCCCATTGGGCAACCCGGCGTTTTGAAGGTGTGTCAGGATGCCGAACTGCTTGAGGCCAAAGGTGATGCCGCGAGTACTGAAAACACCCAGAAATCGGGACGACCCCCGGCTGGAGGATAAATCCTCAAAGAGCTCCGTATCCGATTTCAGTAGTTCGGATTCATCGGGAATATTGAGGTAGCGGGTGAGATGGCGAGCTAGATTTCGATATTTCCGGGGACGGGGCTCAAGCAATTTTCTTAAGTCAGGAAGCATGATCAAATTTAATCGATATTCATTTAATTCTAAGTATGATTCCATTCTGGGCAGGGGTTAAATTTGTCAGAAAATTTCCAATGACTCTGCACAAATTCTCCCGACAACTGATTCGTTTTGTTTCCCATCATCCCCGGTCTTTGCTGGCGGGGACTTTGTTTATTACACTCATTTTCCTATGGAAAATACCGTCCCTTGTTCTTGATCCAAGCCTGAATTCACTCGCCCCGCAGGACCATCCCATCGTAAAAACGATGGAGGAAATCGACCAATTATTCGGCGGTTCCGCCATTGTGGTTTTGGCGGTGGAATCGGATAGTCTTCTCACACGACCTGTATTGGAAAAATACGAAGCCCTTCAGGATTCCCTGGAAAACCTGGACGTGGTGGAAACCGTGACATCACTCTATAACGTCACCGCCATTATGGCTGGCGATGATGGTTTTTCCATTGAGCCGGTACTCACATTTTATCCCGATTCCAGCGCTCAGGTGGACTCGTTGAAAGCGCGGTTATCCTCACGACAAAATATTGTGGGGTCCGTGATCTCTAAAGATTTTCGGATGATGAGTTTTATTTGCCGATTGACGTCTACGTTTGAGTTTGACGAATTGGCACTGGCGAAACGAATCGAAACGCTGGTGAATGAATTTCAGGGTCCGGAGAAAATTTATTATTCAGGTCTTCCCATTACCCGGGCGGATGTTACCAATCAAATGCGGCATGATTTGAAGGGCTTCATGCCTTACGGTATCATTTTTATGGTGCTGCTATTGTCGGTGGCGTTTCGATCCTGGCTGGGCGTTTTTCTACCTCTTGGCGTGGTTATTCTATCGTCCATCTGGACGTTTGGACTTATGGCCTGGTTAGGCGTCAGCCTTCCCTTTACGGGAATCTTAATCCCGGTGATGCTGATTGCCATTGCCAATGATTATGGGATTCATATTATTGCCCACTATTATGAATTCACGCGGATGAATCCAGAAGCGGAACGATTGGATATCATTCGCAAAACAGTAAAGAATTTAAATATCCCCATATTTCTGGCAGGGATGACCACGGTGGTGGGTTTCCTAAGTTTATTAGGTCATGTCTTGCCCAAGGCTCAGGAAATGGGATGGGAAATGTCCTTTGGGATTTTCACGTCGTTTGTATTCAGCATGGTAATCATTCCGGCCGCTTTATCCATAGCGCCCCGGCCCCGCTATTTAAAACACCCCGCTAGTTTGGAGCGCGTGAATCGATTTCTCCATTCCTGGGGACATGTGTTTATTCGGTATAACCGGCAAACGATTCTAGGGCTTATCATCGTCATTCTGGTGGGCGTCTGGGGGATTCAATTTGTTAAAGTAGATGCCAACCCGGACCATTATTATAAAAAGAATGCCCGTATCCGGGTTCACAATGAAGCCATTTCACATGCTTTTGGTGGAGCGATTCAGATTTCCGTCCTGGTTGAGGGAGGGATGCTCCAACCGGAGAATCTGCGGATTGTTGATCAACTGGAACAGCATTTAAAAGAAAATGAATTGATCACCCAGACCATGTCCATTGTGGATGTGATCAAGAAGATCAATCGTGCGTTTCACGATGATGACCCGGCCTTTGAAACCATTCCTGATGATCCCGATTTGATCAGCCAATATCTTTTTCTCTACAGTCTAACCGCCGATGAATCGGACCTCTATCCCTTCCTGGATGATTTGGAAAATCCCCAGCATGCCCAAATCATGGCCCGTTTGGATCGAATACAAACCATGTCAATTGCCGATCTGGTGGAAGATTTGGAAGATTATATCCGCGCTAATTATTACGATCGAGGCGATATCCGGGTGGCGGGACCGGCCTCCCTTTTGGGTGTGCTTTCGCGCATGATCGTGAAAGGACAGATGATAAGCCTGGCCGTGTCTACGATCATTATATTTCTTCTTATGGCAGTGGTGTTTCGATCGATCACGGGGGGTGTCTTGTCCATCATTCCCTTGGGAACGGCCATCATCATTCAGTTTGGTGTTATGGGATATCTGGGTATCGAACTCACGATCAGCACCGCCATGCTGTCCAGTATTTTGGTGGGGATTGGAATTGATTATACCGTTCACTTCCTCTGGCATTTGCGGGAGCATATCCGGGAAGGTCAGGATTTGGAAGAGGCTATTTTCACAACTCTCCGGGTTTCAGGGAAAGGCATCGTGTATAATGCCCTTTCGGTGATTGTCGGCTTTTCGGTACTAATGTATTCCAATTTTCTCCCGGTGAACATTTTTGGGGCCTTGATCGTATTATCCATCGCCATCTGTCTGCTGGGGGCGTTGACGGTACTCCCGGCGTTAATAAGTCTGTTTCAACCGAGGTTTTTACACCGATGAAAGACGCGTTCCATCGTGATCGGCAAATCGCCCGGTTTTTCTTAGTCCTGTCTGGACTTCTTTTGCTGGCTGAGCTTTACCGCTGGTTCGGTGCAATGGACCTTTCCGAACCCTGGACAATCACGAATTTGGTTCACAGTTTGATCAACTACACGCTTCAAAATCTGGGTATAGTATTGGCGATTTATGTGTTTATCTGCATGCAAGTCGCGGGCTGGATGGAATTACGGTATGAAGCGAATTATTTACCCGCTTTTTTCATTACCTTCCTGATTACACCGTTCATTTATGCTCCCCTGTTTCTGATAAAACGAAAATGGAGTCGAACACTGGATGACCACTAAAGTTAGTTTTCTCATTCTTGCCGTAACCCTGCTCTGGGGCCAGGATGAAACCCCTACGGCGTACACCATCATGCAACGGATTTTGCAGAATCCCCGGCCTGAATCCACGGTTTCCACTTTGGTATTGACCATGAAGCAGGTAAAAAACAAACGCGTTAAGACCAAAGTACGAGAATTGACTCGCTATCATAAAGTCTATGACAGTGGTTCCTTCCGAAGTAAAACCATGCTCCGTTTTATCCGGCCGGTGGTGGCCCGGGGAATTGGACTGTTGACCTGGAATTATACCGACGGCCACAGCGAACAATGGTTGTTCCTCCCAAAACTCCGCACCGCCAAGCAGATCACCATGAGTGATCAGTCGAAATCCCTGCTGGGCACCGAATTCACCTATGAGGATTTACGGGATATGGAACTGGACAGCACTGGGCTGGCATATGCCGGGGAAGCGGTGCTGGATTCCATCCCTTGTCATTTGGTGGATCAGCAAATGCCCGCTTCTTCCCAGTACGGGCATCGCCGGGTATGGATTGACGGCCGCCGCTGGCTGATCAAAAAAGTGGAATATTTTGATCGGAAAAACCGTCCCGTGAAAGTTTTGGATATACCGTCCCACCTGCATAAGGATCGCTATTGGTTCGCCCAATTGATGATCATGCGCAATCTGGTGACAGGAAATGAATCGGTCTTAGAGGTAAAAGATATTCAGTATAATACGGGAATTGTGGACGATTTCTTTACGAAGAAATTCCTGATTAAAGTCGATTGATTTTTCCTGTCAGGAGGCGTCTCAACGCCGTCGCCTTGCTTCCTGAAGCCACCTGATTCCTACAGTGCCCGGGGCCGGGGTGAGTTAGGAATTGTGGTCTTCACGCATTTGAATCCTGCTTCCAGTTACAGGGCTCTTTTCGGTTGCTTATCTAACTTCTTTTTTACCTTTTGTTCCTGTTTCCTTTTCTTCTGTTTCTGACTCTTGTTCTTATCCTTCTTGCCGCCTTTGTCTCCCATTGTGTACATCCTTTCCTGTTATCAATCATCTTCTCGCCGCAAAGGGCGCTACGTCGTAAGTTATGGTTTTTCGTATCTTCATTGTCCTTTCGGCCAACTATGCATACGCGCTAAAATAATGTTTTATAATGTATAACGGCTCGCACCTCATGGCTTTGAAGCTGGGCGCGATATGAACGCAAGCCACATTCTTGCTAGGCGGTTTTCGGAGACCGCAATGCCAAGCCTGTCCAAATGGCTCCCAGCAAATCCACAGCCCCAAATAGAATGAGGGGTGGACTGGCGAGACCCAACAACACAAAGACGGCGAAAAAGACAATGACTGTGGAACGGACATAGACCGTCCATTGGAAAAAATCGGTCATTTCTTTGCGGGCCGTCTGAGTGTAGTAGAAGCCCAAAAAGAGAACCAGCATTCCGGCGACACGAATCCATACTTCAGCGGTATGGGGAAGGAAGAACATCCCAAGCAGAATGTTCGGTGCTACAAGCAGGATAATGCCGAGCACCACGAGATACAGACCAAATACGAAGACACTGCGGGCACTGTTACTCATTTTGTTTACTCCTTATCCGTTTCAAATTGTGGATAGATGCTGGTTATTACTCAACACATATCACTCAACTTACACTTCGCCTGCCGCGCTTGGATGACAACGGCGCGACGGCCAACCTGGCTTGTCCTAGTGATGGAAAGCGTGCTAACGGATAAAATAACCCGCCTGAAAGGTTTTAATTCCTGACAATCTTGTAAGAATATAACACTGTTTTTCTTCGAAACATCAAATTGACGCTACCGGTTTTCAGGAGTAGTGTCCATAATTTTCTATACTTTTGATGAAAGGGCCATGGTCTTCTAAATTATCTTTTCGGCAAGATTAGATAAAAAGGAGAAAAACCATGACCCATAGCAAGAATACAAAGAACAAGGTAGATAATCCAGAGTTTTTGAGAGAATTAATTCAGAAACAGCTACAGGAATACCTGGAACAGGAAGTTGCCATTCATTTAGGCGCCCTGCCTTATGAACGGACGAAAGGCCGTCGTGGACATCGCAACGGCTATAAACCAAGACAGCTGAATACCCGGCTTGGCAAGCTGTTCTTGTCAATACCGCAGACTCGAGACGGATCATTTAGTACAGAGTTGTTTGAACGCTACCAGCGCAGTGAGCAAGCCTTGATCTGCTGTTTGCCCGCCTGCGTATAACTTCGTGCGGGCAAGTAGGAAATGGTGATCAATGGCGTATCAACCCGGAAAGTCAAGAAAATCACCGAACAGTTAT
>CAZHTM010000050.1:7853-14619 GCA_964535735.1 uncultured bacterium | reverse complement strand
TTTTTCAAAATCTTCTAATGCTGCTGCTTTATTCGCTCTAGCCTTTAGTGCCCATACAGCAAAATTATTGTCGGTAGGAACCGCACCTGAATGCTCTACAGGTATATGTAAAATTATATCAGGACGTTGATATATCCTATGTCTGGCACTTTTTTGATATTCCATTTCGATAATACAATCCTCATTTACTATTCCACATTTTTTAAATTCCTTATATAGTTTGCAATAAAAAATACCTTGATATCCTCTTTCACTTTTAAAAAAACGTGGTAATGCAATTTGTTTCATAGCCATAATGGTTGATGCGATAATCAAATTTTTCATTATGTACAATAGTTTGTATTATCCGCTAACGAACCCGAATCTGACTTCTTTTAGGAGATTGATCTCAATTACTTCTTAAAACCTTTTTTTTGACTTGCTTTCATATCAAGTAGACAAAGCTCAGCCGACGCGAAACCGCGTAGCGGTTGAGTGGTCGGCTGGAGCGCCTTGTTGGTCGCTTTATTTTTTTTCATAAAGTTCCTGTACTATTTGCACAAGAATGTTGCAGAATTCATATCCGGCTTCTGGTGGCTTTCCGCTATCACTATTTACTGGTTTTCGAAGTTGTGGTGGCAATTCAATATGGTAAGCTATCCACCGCTGTTTCTGAATAGTTACTGCGGTGCTGGCCTTGAAATAAATTTTGTTGTATTCACCACATACTGTAATGCCTTTAAATTTTTCTATTTTTGAAAAAGTATGTATTAGACGATCTGCTAACTTCTTTGAAAATCTATCGTCATTAGAGCTCCCAGATGATATCTCAATATCACTTCTGGCATTTTGCGCTCCGTGGCCATGAATCTCGATCAAAACTTTTGGATTCCAAGTTGCGATCTGCATTGTATAATCAGTCCGAAAAAACTTGTTAACATCGACTGGATAATTGCATGCAATTATGCTACAACAATTTAGCTTTTCAGCAATAAAGCGTCCTAAAAAACCAGCGTTTTCATCTGCAGCTTTATGCTCTGGACATGGTAGTTCCTCTACCCCAGCAGGTGTATGATGAGGAACTCCGATTACTATATCTTTTCTTTTTCTTTCTTCTATAATTAACAACGAAGTTTCTGTTGCCTCAAGCATTAACTCAGCACTCATATGATTCACCATTTTTTTATTTTACGCCCAACGACCAAGCTCACCTGCCGCTATGGAGCGCCTGTCTTCGTGCGGCTAGCCCGCACAGGCAGGTAGCGGAATTGCCGTCCGGTGCGGCGCCTTGTTGTGCCCTTTTTTCTTCATTTCAGTGATTTGATGTAGGGACCAATAGCTTTTTCAAGCCTTCCAAACCCTGTTCTTGGAAACGCTTCTACCAGGTATAAAAACTGGCGCGGTCCATACCTGAGCGACGACAGGCTTCCTTAACATTTCCCAGGGACTCAGCCAGTTGGAGCACTTTCATTCGTTTGTGAGCCAGTTTGGTTGCTGGGTTGGTGGTAATATTACTTGTTTGCCCATTCATTTCTGGTCTCCTTTCTAACCGAGTTTAAACAACTCCCGCTAGTTAGACAAGAAGGTTAGTTGTACATATAATTACCTAAAAATTATGTTACTTTTTCTTCTTCTTGTAAAGAACTGCGAATATTATTGAACCACCAATTGTCACACCTAAAATTGTTGCGACAATAATAGTTGTACGATTCCTTTCTTTGGCAATTCGGTAATCAATTAGATCACCTGCTACAAGGTATGATGATGATGATATCAAAGTTAGGATTAACACAGAAACATATATTTTTATTTTTCTTCTCATATCTATTTCCTTTCAACGGAATGTTATTTTATTGATGAATTGCCATCTAACGGAAAAAGTAACCGGCGTGAAATTTTCCGATGCATGGTATTCCTAAAACGAAAATACGATTGTTAATCTTCAAAACACTGAATTCACGCTTCAAGTAATTCACGTCCGGTTGACTAATTGTTAGGCTAAAACAGTCATATATCATCCGGAAATGTGATAGCCCAAATAGATAAATAACTTTCACTTTCATGTTTTCCTTCAAAAGCAATTAACAAGCCATCGGAAGACCAACCCGGGTACCATGGAGAATCAATACTGTCCGGTTTTATGGTTAATATTCTACCATTGTTGATGTTAATAACATTTAAAATCCCCTCTGAAAATCCCAGGGATATAAAGTTCCCATCTGGAGACCAATCAATTTTTCTGCCTATGTCAAGTGATGAAAAAGATAAAATTTTATCACCTGAATTTATGTCGTAAATATCAAGTTTAGTTTCGTCTCCGGCCGCAATAAGATTCCCATCGGGAGACCAACAAAAAGTGTGGTAATTGCTACTCAATATTAATGAAGCAGCGGAAGTATCATTAACGTCGAAAAGACATATTGATTCCAACTCATCACAGACACCCGTAAACACTATTTTACTCCCGTCGGGCGACCAGCGCGGTTCAGAAACGACATGGTACTCTTGTGTCATTAATTCTTCTTCTGCGCCTGTTTCTAAATTCACAATCCATTGACCGTGACTCCTTTCAAAAAGGAGAAATTGTCCATCGGGTGACCACTCAGCAAAATGGGCAGGTTCAGTAGTCACGGGTTCGGGGGTTTCGTTTGGATACTGAACTATAAATATCCTATGTTCACCAGAAGCAGGGCGCCATTCGAAGGCAATACGATTTGATCCGTCAGGGCACCAATCTGAATTCATCTGGCTGGAAGTAGACGTATTGTCTGTAATCTGTATCAGTTCCTGGACAAACGCCCGATGCGTTGTATTATATATAATTCCGTTCTGATCCTGTAATTCAGTTTTTATTATATGTTTCCCGTTGGTATTATAAAGAGCAGAGATTGATGACGTATCCAGCCAATCCGTATCCCAAATATCATCATTATCCAGATCCCAACGTACATGATAAGTGGAAAGATCCTTTGTCGTATCACCCTCTGTAATCAAATATTCCACTGTGAATTCAAATTCAGTTTCCGTAGTACCAATATCCGGAAATACAGAAATAATTATTTCCGGCTCCGGATTATTATTTTCATCGTCACAAGAAATTCCCAGAAATATCATCGGGAAAACCAATATTAATCGAAATTGTTTTTTTAAATTCCTCATAATCTTATCTTTGATAAAGAGTTCCTATGGTAGGTAAACATCAACAACATGATAATCAATATCCGAATTATTTTGATCGTTTACAGTTACCTTTAGTTTAAATCCTGGAACGAATCCCCCAACATTTATTGTGGCTGTTGTGAAGGGTAGTGATCTCCAAGAGCCACAAGATATTTCTTCGATTCCAATACCATGATCTGAACTTTCCGGTCCAATTCCATCGCAATATTGATATTTACTCCAAGTATACGTGTATGGTGGCACACCACCCTCAGCAACAGCTGTGAATTCACCGGTTTGTATTGTGGTTAATTGTGTTACACCAGTTATATTAACGGAAAGTGGAACGGGAGTGTAAACTATTGTTGTGCCACCTGGTGAAACATTATTATATATTTTTGCACGGATGCGATAATAAATGTTATTTTGGATTGTGTTTATATCAACAGACGTATCAGTATAGTTTAAAGTATTTGGGTCACCACAAGATACGGAATTTTCACCATCTGCACAATTTTCAATCGTCGCTATAATATTCCATTGACCATTATCAATTTTCTTTTCAACATAATAAAAATGCGAAAATAAAAAATCCCAGGTGAAATATGGATGATTATTTTGTTGAGACTTTTGAATAGAATTAATATTCGGTACATTATCCGGAAGAGGTTCATTACAAGCAGAATATCCTAATGAACTATTTGGGTCGGTAACGTATTCAGCCCATAATAACGCACAATCATATCGTGGATAATTAACATTTTCACCTGATTCAGGACATTCTTCAAAACTCATCACAGTTGTATTATTGTCAGGAAAGTTGTTGTTACAACAATCCAGCAATGGTCTTAATAATTGCTCTTGTACATCTATTCCCGAATTATCTGATAAATTTGGAGTATTAATTATATTGTCATTTTGGCATCCTATTATTAATAATATTAACATAAGTGAAATCGTTAATTTTATCATACTCATTTTTTGTCCTTTCTTTCGCTTAATGCCTAACTAGTTATTATCTCGCAGATATGCCGCATAACACGTAAAACGCGGGTGTTATACTGTATTTGAATCATTCTGTCCATAGACCACATTCCATGAAAATTTCAGAGGGATATTAATAACAGTGTCCGGACGAAATCCATTACTTTAACCTGCTTCCGTTCACAGCCAGTAAATTCAGGGAGATACACGAGATGGGGCCAGGAATTCGTGCTTGTTTTACAGGTTTTGCAAGATTGTCTTGTATAAAAAACACACGCAGAATATCGAGCCGCCGCTATTAAACGTTATATAATCCTTAGCGCGTCTTCGTGCCCTTCGCGGCTCAACTTAATTAGAGCAGAAATTCCTTCGCCTCGATTGCCATCGGGGTTCAAGATGACATGAAGAGGAATTTTTCCTCACATTTTCGTCAGAAACCAAAACCAACCGTGAGGTCCGGCCTATCTGTAGATACTCTGAGTTTCTTCTTTCATTTAAGGTTTCAATAATAGTCGTAAACACCGTACTTTCATTCGAGGAGATCAACGGAGGGGCTCCTTGATTCTTTCGGGGGACATACAAGGTGGAAACAGGACCCGGACTCCATTTTCCACAACTCCCAAAACAGAAAGACTGAGGAGGTTATTACCGGTGAGAGATGGAATTTCCGGCGGATGGTCGGAAGAGATGATTCTGATTCATTCCACGTTGCGAAAATTTGCGTCCGAAAAAGGACAATCGATTTTTCAACGTCCGGAACATGTTATTTCTGAAGATGTCTTTGCGATTTTATTACAGGAATTATCCCAATTGGGACTGGTTCCTTACGGGGAAAACCAATCTTCCTCCCTGCTGGATCTTTTAACCGAGCCGTCCGGATTGTCGGGCGTCATGATGGGTTTCGCGATCCTTGCGGAAGTCAATCCCGCCCTGAGCTACGCGGTTCTTCAGCGTTCCCTGGCACACTATCTTGGGGAAAAAACCAATCTCACGAGGGGCAACAATCCGGTCATCGCTCTGGAAATCCTGTCCGGGCCGGGTAAACGTCATTTGGAAATCGGTTTTCTAGAATCCGTATCGGATGAAGACCGCCGTGAGTGGGGACCAGTCTTATACGGGTCCGATCCATTTTTACTTCAGGCCGATCCCGGCTGGGAAACGTTGATTCGTCCGCTTTGGGATCAGGAACGATTTGTGTGGGGAATATTTTCCCGGACCGCCGTGGAGAGTCATCTTCAGGAAGGGTGGCATGGATTAAGCGAATGTCCGGTATGGGAGATTCACCTCCCCGCCGAGGTGAATTTGCCTTCCGATCGTCCCATCAACACCCAGGATTGGCGGGAAATTCAAACCATCCAGTGGTTGGGATTGGTGGCGATTGCCCTGGGTGCTGTCAAAGCGGCATTGTCCCGAGCCTGGGATTATGGGGAAAACCGACGCCAAGGCGGACAGCCCATCATCCGCCATTCCGCCGTCCAGGATTTATGGGGGACGGTCAGCGGCGTTGTCGCCACCGCTACCCGCGCCCTAACGGGATTTTCCGAAATTGAAAACTCCCTGACTTTTCTGTATGAGGTCGCCGCCATGCGATCGTTTATGCAACCGGCCCTTTCGGAAGCGGCATCCAACGCCCTGCAGATCTTTGGCGGAATGGGATACATGGAAGATATGGGAATGGAAAAAATTCTCCGGGATGTCAATCAATTACGTTTATTGGGTGGAACTCCCGCCGAATTAAAACAACTCTTGGCTGCCTTGAAAAGGGAATGCCGATGAATTTGATACAAAACACTGCCCAAAGCGACCTGGTTTTTTCCCGGGCTCGCCGTCGTTTAAACTGGAAAATACGGTGGCTGGCTGAAAAGAAGCATCGCAGCCTCTGGGAACTGGATACCCTGAGCCTCCCGCGAGCCCTGCGGCCCTACCGGGTAAAAGTCCGCCGGTTTGCCCGGGAGGTGCTGTTCCCCCGCGCCCTGGACGGGGATCGCCACAACGCGAATGCTATTCAAAATGAGGTGCTCGAAGCGGCGGGAAAGGCCGGTTTGTTATCGGATCTGCTTCCGCCTCCCCTGGGATCGGTTCCCTACCGGATATATCGCCATGGACTGGTATTGCTGCACAGTGTGAAGATGGAAGAATTGTGCGCGGCCTGTGGCGGGCTGGGGTTATTGATCGGCGCTCACGGTCTGGGAACCATGCCCGTTATTCTCGGGGGCGGGCTGGGACAAATCGGTCGGCATATTCTTCCGGCCTACCGAAGCAATCAGCGGGGCGAGCCGTGCTTAATGGCCTTTGCCATTACCGAGCCCGCCGGTGGGTCCGATGTGGAAGATACCGCGGGCGCCGCTCAGTACACACCGGGAACCGTGGCTCGTCGTGTCCGGGGCGGCTGGGCCCTCACCGGAAGAAAAATATTTATTTCCGGCGGCGACCTGGCACGCTATGTGACTATATTTGCCGCGCTGGAAGGTGAAGGCATGGAATCCTGGACCTGTTTCCTGGTGGAAAAAGGAATGGAAGGTTTTCAAGTCGGGAGGAATGAGCTGAAAATGGGACAACGGGCCTCCAGCGCCACGGAATTGATTCTGGACAATGTTTTTGTGCCGGATAAAAATGTGGTGGGAGCGCTGCGAGCCGGTTGGGC
>CAZHTM010000050.1:0-7753 GCA_964535735.1 uncultured bacterium | reverse complement strand
TTTTTACATCATCAGCGGGTGGAAAAACATTTTCGGGACGCCCGCCTGACGCAGATTTACGAAGGAACGAATCAAATTAACCGACTGGCTATTATGGAAGATCAGTTTGATCTTCCGGCGGTGGAGAACAGGTAGAGAAAGGACAGCGCTATGCAACCAGATTCCTTTTTTAAAGTACCCCAGGAAGAACGGGACACGTCGGCGGGAAAAGCCAAATTCCCCATTTTTTATTACGATGTTTCCGCTTTGCAGTGTTATTACTGGATTCCCCGGGAAGCGGTGGAACCCTTCCTGGCGGATACGCCCTGGAAGCCGGCTCTGTTCGGCAAAGATCAGGTCCTGACTGGCATTGCCTGGTATGAATACCGGAAAACGGATATCGGACCTTATAATGAAGTGGGTGTAGCTGTGGGGGTTTATCCTAAAGATATCCAGGAACCGGTTAGTCCCTGGCTGGATTTTCTAACCCCTTCCGCCACTCGAAAATTGGGATTTTACCTGCTCCATTTACCGGTGACTACTCAAATCGCCTATGCTGCCGGAGTTGAAATGTGGGGCTATCCTAAATTTGTCACCGATATCGAATTTTCCGTGGAGCAGGACTTGTTTACCGGCACCGTGAAAGATCCGAACGGTGAGGAGACCATTGTACGCATGACCGGGGACGTCTTTGGCGGTTTGCCCTTTCCCGGAATGGATCTCGTCCTCTATTCCCAGCGAGAAAATCAAGCCCTCCGCACCATCGTAAACACCAAAACCATATTCCGGAATCTCCGGGGCACATCCTTCCATCTGTTGCCAGGGTACTCCAGCCATCCCATGAGAGATACTCTGAAAACCCTGGGAATGCACGATCGTCATCCCTGGCTGGTTCAGTTCAGCCGTAGCTTTCAAAGCCGGTTAAATCTGGGGAAAGGAGTTTAGCTCTGTCGATTTTTTCCGGCCAAAGGGTACTGGTCACCGGCGCTTCCGGTTATATCGGAACGCAGGTTCTGGTAAACCTGTCCCGGTTGGACGATCCCCCGGAACTTCTGGGGATGGATAAAATAGCGCCTCCCGCGCCCTGCCCGCACGTCTCCTATGTCCAGTGCGATATTCTTGATCCCCAGTGGGAAGACCACATTCGATCTTTTAATCCCGATATTCTAATTCATCTGGCCTTTATTGTGAATCCCATCCACGATGAAGATCAGATGGAACAGGTAAATATCGGGGGAACGAAACGGACGCTTTCAACCGCTCTTGAAACGGGTGTTGGCAGGATACTCACGGCATCGTCGGCCACGGCGTACGGGGCCTGGCCTGATAATCCTCTCCATCTGCGGGAAACGGACCCGATCCGGATCCATCCCAGTTTCTCTTATGCCCGCCACAAAGGCATTCTGGAACACTGGTATCAGGAAATCAGGAAGGATCATCCGGATCTTCATCTGATCGTCATTCGTCCCGCCATTGTCTTCGGTTCTCATGTGAACAATTTCCTCTCACGCTTCCTGTTTGCTTTTCCGGTAGTCCCCCTGGTGAACAAGGGACAGACTCCCATCCAATTTGTTCACGAGGATGATGTGGCGCTGGCCATTCTCGAATTGTTAGAGAATGACGCCTCCGGAGATTACAATCTGGGCGCTGATGATGCCCGTCCGTTGCGGGAGTGGTGCGAATTAGCCGGGAGACCCACCATCAATATGTCCCGAACCCTGCTGGAGCTGTTTATGAGACTGGGATGGGCTCTCCGACTTTCCCGCCTGGAAGCGCCCCCCGGTATCCTGGATTATTTTGAATTTCCCTGGGTGGTGGATTCCACCAAACTGAAACGTGAATTGAAACGATCATTTCAATATACAAGTGAGGATGCTTTTCGGGAAATGTTGTCCACCCGAGCCAAATAATCTTGTCAAGGGAGTCTGGATTTCGGTACCTTTTTCTGTTGAAGCTGCCAATTCAGATTTAAAGAAATCCCCATCAATCCCGTTATACGGAAAATGCTGTATATTCTGAAGTATAATCAAAAAATGACCAATATTACTCCGGCGAAGTTTATTCGTATGAAATTTTCACACGGAATGAGTAAAACGTAATTATTTAACTTGGAGTGTTGGAGTTCTCCTGGTCTCTAAATCCAGCTTCCTGTGTCCTTTCATAATGAACCCGTATTATCAGGAGATCACGCTGAATCGGGTCTTGCATTACTCATTACTCATTACGCCAAGATCATGCTGAATCGGGCCATTTATCACAGTACTGTGAAGTACGGAGAAAAAATGCTTGAGATACTTCGTTCGCTTCGCCCTCTCAGTATGACAGCTATAATACTTTCCAACCACCCACTGCCAACCGCCTCCTGTAACTCATTACTCATCACGCATCACGCGTCACTTTCTTCACTTTCAACTTTTCACTTTTCACATTAACCCTGCATCCTGCAGCCTGTCTCCTGTCTCCATCATCGGTTTTTGGTCATACAACTATCCCTGGCCGGTTTAATAGAATACTTTAGAAAAGGATTTTTTTGCGGGAAGCTCAATACAATGTATTTTTTCATCCTCTTTCATACTTTTTCCTATATGAGATCCTAACATAATACACGGAAAAGACACCGTAAAATAAAGAAGCAAAATATAGAACAAACTTACTCCCCATAAAATCATCCACACCAAACAAAGACGCAATGTCTCTAAATAGGGTAAACACACCAAGTATTAAGAAGAAATTCAAAATTACACTGCGTTTGGGATGTTGGAGATACATATCGATCATTAATCTATTCTTACTATTTTCCATTTGTTCCCTTTTATCTTGGTCGTAAATGACTAACGCAAAACTCACCGGTTCAGAACATGTCGTGTCGGGATCCGGTGCGGCGATTGTGAGGTACAGTTGACTTATGATATCATTAACAATGCTTTTATTTTCAATGCACATTCTTCAAGGACTGATTCTGATACTTTTTCAACAAATTTGGCGTTTCTGGCTTTCCAATCCAAACTTTTAATTTGATCAGATAATGCGACACCTTGAATCTTAGTTGTTTTCAAAAGATCAACTTCAAATGGATATCCTTTTTTTTGACTAGTAATCGGACAGAATATCGCAAGACCCACTTTTGAATTATATTGTTTTGGCGATAATACCAATGCCGGTCTTTTACCCATTTGTTCATGTCCTGACTGTGGAGTAAAGTTAAGCCATACGATATCACCACGTTCAGGAATATACTTACTCACGACTACAATAATTCCTTACCAACTACTTTTCCAAAATCAATCGACTCATGCAAATTGTTTTCGTTAATTTCATCAAGCATGGACGATAAACTGTAATTCCCTAATTTTTTTACTGGTGATATGATTAAATGATCATTTTCTAAAGTAAGATCAACTAAACTATTATTTTCAATATGCGTTTCCTTCGCAAATGCTTTTGGGATACGTAGAGCTAAACTGTTACCCCATTTTTGAATTTGAACTTTCATTTTACTCACCCCATATGTTTATACATTGAAGATACGTATAAAATGTGAACTTGTTCAATTGATTTCCCATTTTTTCAATAATACCTAACGGCAAAGTTCACCGGTTCAGAACACGTCGTGTCATGATCCGGTGCAGCGGGGTTAGGCTCTTAGACCATAAATTTTTTACTAAGTGATATATATAAATCCCAATATTGTTAAAATATACATCATTAATAAGTATATACCTGAATTTGCGATGAAAAATGAAATAATGCTTACGGGAGTAAATCCTATGGTTCGTTTTAATACGCGTGCTGTAATATACCAAAACACCATAAAACATAGCATGAGGACCCAACGTGCGGTTTTGGGGTAAACATAGTACTTAACGCCAAAATACCCGGAAAACCAATGCCATCCAAATATTGAGGATAGCATTACGATTGAAAATATCACCAACCATTTGTCATTTTTCGCTTTTCCTAAAAATAGTATGTAAGAAAAAAACATTAAATAAAATACTCCAGATATAATGTTTAACATAAGTCAGGCCCCCTGCTTGCATAAATATTCATTTGTTTGGTGTCCAACGGAGAAAATAACCGGCGTGTCCCGATCGGGATCACTATAGGTCCATCCTTAGCTAAATTTATGTATATAGGACCACTAAACACAAATGAGCTAACTCACAAGCAAGATGAGTGAACTGACCAAAATATGGCTTAGGGATGTATGAAAGACTCCCACCCCCAAAATTACGCTTCAGCTATTTCACGTCTGTTTCACTAGGGGTTAAAAAGCGACTAGTCAATATTTGAAATTCTTGATCGGTCAAGTCCTAAAAGTTCGGTCTCAAAGAGATTCCATTGGAATAAAATGAATCAAGCGGCCACGATCTCCGATTGTTTTCCTTTATCGGTGCATTGATGTTGTTTTTCCTGATCTGACGTTTATGCTCAGGTGGGAAGATGAGGCAACCCCAGGGCATCTTCACCCCTATTTTCAAGAACATCGGCTACCTGAAGATATTTTCCTGCTAACGCTTCAACCAAATCTAAAAGCTAAAGCAGATTAGTGATCAAATGGAGCGACTTTTTAGGCGGCCTGACCCCCGAAATCAAGAGCTTCCATTCACCGAAACCGATCGTCTGACCTCTTGCCCCGCACTTCCCCTTTTGCCTGTTCCAGCCAACCCACACCATGCACTGTTGGACGGTCAAACTCCGGTACGTAGGGCTTGATGTCAAGCAACGGCGTCCCGTCTAGAATGTCCACATTCTTAATGTACAGAATGTTGTTCTCAATGCTTACCAGTCTCACAATGGACAACCCCAAAGGGTTGGGACGTTTCGGAGCTCGCGTAGCAAATATACCGTGAGGCTCCGAATCCATAAAGGGAGTAACTACCAGCTTGGCTTCGTGGACTTGGTGCAAATGGTAAAGTAAAATGATGTGTGAAAACCCTTCTAAATCCCTTAACCCATCAGCGAGTTCCGGCAAGATACTCACAGTGCCTCGAACGCTGGCCGCACCTGCAGGCTGGACGGGCATACCTTCAATGTCTTTGAAAGGGCTATGAATTGTGCCAATGGGATGATACTTGATCTCCATATTTTTAAAATCGTTCATAATTTTGTCGCAACCCTGAAACCTCTGTTTTATCAGTACTTCTCTCCAAACGCGCCAGACCACCTAATGACCAAGCTCACCGGTCCCGACTTGTCAGGATTAGGTGCAGCGAATTTTAAGCAGGCTGTTATCTTGAATTCTAATGTTTGTCATTTCAATATACCCACAATCAAACGATCAATATTATTAAATGTGATAGACAACGATTCAAATTCTGTATCGTGCAGCGGATGACCTGGATATTGTTCCCATTTTGAGTAGTTGTATTGGACATCAATAAACTCAGGGATGGTTTCAAATATTGGATCATCAAACAGAAAGTAAAGAATTTTGAATACCCCAGCCGATCTGTAACCATATCCTGAGGTTTTTAAATCAATTTTTCCTGAAATGTCAATTTTTCTACCTTTTCTAAAAGTAAATAGATTCAAAATAGTCCACTCATCGCCACGATGTATAGTTAGCAGTGAGTCTGTTTCACTTTTTAATACGTTTTTGAAAAAATCTACATCTCCCAATCCTGATTGGTATTCTATCGGGTCGTCAGAATTATATCGTGGTTCAATTAATTCATCCGAAGCAGAACGACCACCTTTCCATTCTAATAGATTCCACTTTGATTGGTAGGAAAGAACGGCAGAAGTAGATATGCCAATTCTCAAATATTTTGGGGTTGGGTCTCCATTTTCAGAGGAGAAGGCTATATCTTTACCAATATTTGAAACGCTGTAACCGAAGGATGGCTTAATATTAAAATCAAATGTATCATCAATCGGTTTAAGTTTTTTTATTGAAATTTGCTTAAAAGAAAAAGGAAATGAGAATAACAAACCATAATCATTTAAATCATCGGAAGATTTACCAAAACTAAAATTTTGAATAGCGGTTTTTCTAGTGTATCCGAAAGAAAAATCAATGGGGATTTTTTTAAAGTTCCCTTGATAACCAACCCCCAAAGTGAGAGCATTAGCCTTCATATTCATTCCAAAAGTTCCAATGATATTTCCTGCTTCATCTGTCCTCACTCGCTCACCCAGATCAAGGAAAGTTTTGTGGAAACTTAAGACTAACTTAAAAGGATAATGTTTGGGTACTAACCCAAGATTCCATACTTCATATTCAAATAAAATATCGTCTTCAAAACTTTGTACCCACGGTGTACTCATTTTTGAATGAGAATAGGATATTCCTTTAAAATTATTGAGACCATTTGCTGGATTGAAATATCCGGAGTATGGATCATCTGACGGAAGAGAGACACCAATACCACCTAAACCATTCATCGTGGGCGAGGGGGGAATTAATAAAAAAGTTGCACCACTTGATTGAGAATAAATTGATGAAAACAACGATAGAATTAAAATAAATCGAAAAAACATATTTTTCATAAATACTCCCATTGAAAATGAATCAACAGCCTGCTAACCAAGCCCACCTGTCATTATGGAGCGCCCCTGTCTACGGTAGCTTCAGCGAAGGTAGGAGCGGAATAAACGGACCGGTGGAGCGTCTTGTTATGTGTTTTTCTTATAGCTTGCTACTTCGATTAAATTACCGTCTGGATCGCGAAAGTAAAAAGAAATCATTGGTCCTGATGCTCCCGTTCGTTTAACAGGCCCATCGATGATTTCAATGCCTTTACTTTTTACATGAGCCATTGCAACTGCCAATTCAGTGTCAGTAATAAAGCACAAATCCTCGGAACCTGGTTTTGGATTATTTGCCTTTGGCTCAAATTCCTTTCCATACTCATGTAAATTGATTTTTTGCTTACCGAATTTTAAGGCAACCCTTCCTTTTCCAAAGGTTTCTTTGCTCATACCCAATACTGATTCATAAAACTGGACAGTCGTGTCAAGGTCCTTAACCGTGAGTACAATATGATCAATAGTTGAAATCTTCACCATTTCTTCCTTTCACACATAACGGATGAGTTAACCTGCTTGAAACATAAATTGAAATGACTAAAGAATGGTTTCTGAAGGTCTGAAAGACACCAAAACTCTGAAATCACGCTAAAACGTTTCACGTCCGGTTGAGCGCGGGTTAGGTACATTAAAAGAATACCCCAAGTCCATAATGAAAAAATTCTCTTTTTCCATTTTTAAATTTAAAATACCCTATTTCAGGGAAAAAGTGTCCAAACCTCATTCCTATGTTCAAACCTGGAATGTAAACATCATCATATAATTCTAATCTGTCCGAATGTTGATGTATTAATTTTGGTACGATCGTAAGTACTAATTTATCTGAAATTGGTTTGGATAATATGAATGCTTGATATGTACGAAATTGCCAACCATTTGAGCCTGCATACCACCCTTCAATACCGGAGTTAAATGCAATATCAAAATTGTCTAAATCAACTAATTGATACGTAAACTCAAACAACCCATTTCTATATGAAGCCACTAAACCTAATTTCAAATTGTTGATAAGAACAAATCTATAGTACAAGTTAGGCTGCAATATTCGATAATACATTTCACCATTTGATTCATGATCAGCAACTGATATTGAAGCACCTATTTCTGTATGACCGACATCTTCTATTTGTGCCGTCTGGAATGTCCCTAAGTTTATACATCCAGTAAGCAATAATAAAATGAAAGGAGAGGACAGTTTCACTTTAATACAGGAATTATTATTAAAAGACATTGCACCTAACGA
>CAZHTM010000049.1:0-14715 GCA_964535735.1 uncultured bacterium | reverse complement strand
ATTTGGCATTAATTTTCTGGAGGCATAGGCGGAATTACCCTAATTTGTTAACCAACGATTCATAACACTTTTATGACAGACCTCAACGACCTCACCTATGAAATGCTTGTTTCCAATTTTCAACTATTAGGAAATTGGGAAGACCGATACCGCTACATCCTGGATCTGGCGAAAAAACTGCCGCCGTTTCCGGAGAATTATCGCACAGAAGAAAATCGAATCCACGGATGTCAAAGCCAGGTTTGGATGTCCTTGCGTTGGGAAGGGAACGCGCCTGGTCGATTGCAATTCGTGGCAGACAGTGATGCACATTTAGTACGAGGTATTATTGCAATATTATATATTCTCTTTTGTGGAAATACTCCCGAAGATATTCTGGCGTTGGATGTGGAGGACGCCATTAATCGGTTGGACCTGAAGCATCACTTGAGTCCTACCCGCAATAACGGTTTAAACGCTATGATTCAACGAATTCGTGATGCGGCTCAGAATAAAATAAACGAGGAGTAATATTCATAACCCTTTATAATTGAGTATATACGGGATTTATATGAAGAACTTTATCATTCTTGCTCTAAGCATTATTATTGTGAATTGTTATGGACCTCAATACACAAATCCGGAGGATGTATCCATGCCCCGACCGCCCCACGCTAAAAAAATTCCTCACGATGTCACTGTGCATAATGACCTGCGGATTGATAACTATTTCTGGCTTCGCGACCGGAATAATCCCGATGTGATTGATTATTTAGAAAAGGAAAATGCATATACGGAAGCCATGATGAAATCAACCGTAGGGTTGCAGGAAAAAATTTACCAGGAAATGAAAAGCCGGATCAAAGAAACCGATTTATCCGTCCCGGTAAAGATTGACCAGTTTTATTACTATCATCGAACCGAGGAAGGGAAACAATATCCAATCTATTGCCGAAAATTAAATTCTCTGGACGCGCCGGAAGAAATATTACTGGATCAAAACCAATTGGCGGAGGGTAAGGCGTTTTTATCGCTTGGATCGTTTAAAGTCAGTCCTAATCACAATTTATTGGCCTACAGTTTGGATGAGACCGGGAATGAAAATTTTACCGTCTTTATTAAGAATCTGGTTACGGGTGAGTTGTTCTCCGATACATTGAGAGGCGTATATTATTCTTTGGAGTGGGCCAACGATAATCAGACTCTGTTTTACAATACCCTTGACCCAGCTCACCGGCCTTACAGGGTTTATCGTCATCGTCTTGGTACAAAACAAGCATCAGATGATCTGGTGTATGAAGAACAGGATGAGCGCTTTTTTCTGGATATAACCAAATCCAAGAGTCACACGTATTTATTTTTGGTATCAGGGAGCGAGATCACCACAGAATACAGACAATTGGATGCAAATAACCCGGATGGAAAGTTTGAGGTCGTCCTTCCCCGCAAGCATGGCGTAGAATATTCCCTGGCGCATCATGATGGCAGTTATTATATCCTCACTAACGATGACGCTATCAATTTTAAACTGGTCAAAGCCCCGGTGTCCAATCCATCCCGGGACCATTGGGAAACGATTATTCCCCATAATCCGGATGTACTTTTAGAATCCGTTGATGAATTTGCCGATTTTTTAACTGTGTTCGTTCGTGATCGGGGCACCGAAAAAATCCGTGTCCTACCTTTTAACCAATCTCCTGCATACACGATTACCTTTGATGAACCGGTATACTCTTTGGGAGGACAGAGCAACCCTGATTATTCAGCCACTTCCTTACGTTTTTCATTCAGTTCGTTAAAGACCCCACGGCGGGTGTTAGAGGTGGATCTGAACTCAGGTGAGCAAACGATTTTAAAGGAAGATGAAATTTTGGGCGGCTATGATCCCAACCTGTATGAAACCCGCCGGATGTGGGCCACGGCCCGGGATGGCGCCCAAATCCCCCTATCGATGGTTTATCGCAAAGATCTGAAGATCGATTCTTCGACCCCGATCTATCTCTATGGGTACGGATCTTATGGATCAACAATCGATCCCTATTTTTCGTCCAGTCGATTTAGTCTCATTGACCGAGGCTTTATTTACGTGATTGCCCATATTCGCGGAGGCGGCTTCCTCGGGAGGGCGTGGTATGAAGACGGAAAATGGCTTCATAAGAAAAATACATTTAACGATTTTATCGATGCGGCGGAGTTTTTGATTAAAGAAGGAATGACCGACCGGGAGCATCTGGTGATTGCCGGAGGGAGCGCCGGGGGACTTCTGATGGGAGCGGTGACCAATATGCGTCCCGACCTGTTTCACGTGGTTGTGGCAGATGTCCCTTTCGTTGATGTGGTGAATACCATGTTGGACGAGACTATTCCCCTTACTGTGATCGAATTCGATGAATGGGGAAATCCCAAGGATAAAACTTATTACGACTATATGATTACCTATTCTCCATATGACAATGTGAAGGCTCAGGATTATCCGAATATGTTAATAACCGCCGGGTTAAATGATCCCCGCGTAGGGTATTGGGAACCGGCTAAATTCGTTGCTAAGTTAAGGGAATTGAAAACCGATAATAATTTGTTGTTATTAAAAACCAATATGGGTGCGGGACACATGGGCGCTTCCGGTCGATACGATTACTTAAAGGAAGTGGCATTTCGTTATGCGTTCGTTTTGAATCAACTTGGCATCCATGAATAAGCATCAATGGATCATTCTGGCGGTGGTTCTGTGGATTCAGCCCATCGTCGGCCAGCACGTTAACCGGCTATTCTGGGATGGCGGCGATTGGAATCGAGTATCCAAACTGGTGGATTACAATCCCGAACTGGAGACGATTGTAAAGTCGGCCTATATCAACGGAGTATTGGACGGTCGTCTTTACTATTATCTGAAGACCTGGGCCGCTCAGTCAGTATTGGCGGATAGTCTCTATGGAGAAACGGTGGATTATCTCACAACCCGTGAATTGGTGCGATCTCTGGATGAATTTTATACAGACCCATTTAACTCATATTTGCCTGTTCCAACCGCAATTGTTGTGGCAAACATGTATGCCCGGCGTGTGCCGTTACCCCTGATTGATGAATTTGTGAAACAAAGCCGACATTGGATCAATGAGTTGCAATACCAGTTGCAGCTAGAGGGAAATGCGGAATTACTGAAGCAAAAACAGGAGCGGATGGACCCGACCCGCTTTCCTTGAGGGATTATTCGATACGAATAAATCCCACTTTTGGATGATACGTATACACTTTCGGGTCCCCACGAAATTCAATATGACTTATTTGAAATGTGAAATCCCATGGATCGAGAGGATCTAAGGGATAAAATGTGCTTTCGGTTCGGGAATATCCAGAACTCAGGGATTCATACGGCGCTATCAAGATCAAGTGACGTTCCGGTTCTGCCTTGCCAGAGAGCGTAGAAGCATATAGAAAGCCGTCCAGTCTAGTGATGATTTTACCGGTTTCGTTTCGAATATCTACAATCACCATGATTTGTCGGTCGTCTATCACACGTTGTCGAATATCCACCGGAAGTGGGTCGTTGGGGAACTGGCACCATAAACTTGCGTGCAAGAGGATAAGAAAAATGCTTCGAGGAACCATAACTGAAATTAATGGGGATCATGAAAAATGCCTTAAGATTTCTCAACCCCAATAAGGTGTGAAACCTTTGGAAGGCAGAATGGTAAAAGGTAGATTATTTCTATGACTGAACAGGAATTTAAAACACTATTGTCCTCTCTGGATGATGTATTCCTTCCGCGACAGATCGGGTCCAATGGCACGGATTGGATCGCGGTAGGGAAGCCATTAGTGACTGATGCGGTTGAGCGAATTAAATTGTTGACCCGGAGGGAATCTGCGAGCATTACGGTGACTGGGCAAAATGGAGAACTTTATCTACGAGTCTCTCCCGGTGATGAACCTATTGTTCTTCGGCTTCCCAAAATTCCACCGCTTCATTTAACACTTTTTTTACTCACTATTTTAACGACTCTGGTTGCCGGGGCGCTCATGGAGGGTGTCAATGTTTTTACTAATCCATTGGGATTAATGAAAGGCATTCCCTTCTCTGTAACTCTGTTATTAATTCTGGGAACTCACGAGTTCGGACACTATTATTTTGCCCGCAAACATCATGTAGACGCAACCTTACCCTATTTTATCCCTGCCCCCACATTTATAGGCACATTTGGAGCGTTTATCAAAATTAAATCGCCTATTTACCGGAAGTCCGCGCTCTTGCAAATCGGGGCTGCCGGGCCCATTGCGGGATTCCTGGTGGCCGTACCGGCGCTCATGATTGGGCTATCCCTGTCTACAGTTGTATCGGTATCCAACTTAGGTGAGGGAATTCAACTGGGGGACTCCTTGTTAATGAAATTGATGACGGCGGCCATTTTCCCAGGTTTGACAGATCAACAGGATATCATGCTACATCCCATTGCGTTTGCGGGATGGATCGGTTTATTGGTCACCATGCTCAATCTTTTACCTATCGGCCAGTTGGATGGAGGCCACATTGCGTATGCCATGTTGGGTCGGAAATATGGCCAGGTCGCACGATTAGCCCTTTTTGCGTTGCTGCCGCTCAGCTTTTTTTCCTTGAATTGGCTGGTGTGGGGCGTATTGATTCTGCTCTTGATGCGCACTCCGGATCATCCGCCCGTAATGGATGTTGACGCAGCTCTTGATCCCCGTGATCGAAAAATTGGGTTCATTTGTCTGGCAATTTTTATTCTGTGCTTTATTCCAGCCCCATTTCCTGGATAAAATGAAATATCTGAAGTTTCTGATCCTGATAAGTTCCCTGATGATGGCCCAATCACGAATAGGAGATTGGCAGTCGATTACTAGCCCACTGAACATCAGGTCGTTACAGGCATGGAATGGTTCCGTGTACTGTGCCACCGATGGAGGGCTTTTGCTTTATAACTTCAATCAGGATGAGTTTGTAACCTTAACCAATCTCGATGGTCTGTCCACAACCGATCTCATGACTGTGGCCATTGACAGTGGAGGTGGGATTTGGGTCGGTGGCGCCAGTCCGGATGGATCCATTGATCGATTGGATCTTGATCAGCCACTGAACAGCATCTCTTTGGATCTTGATCTCACGGAGATTCGAGACTTTGCCATCAACGATTCAATGGTGTTTGTTGTGTTTCAACAAAATCAGGACATGGGTTTGATTCAGTTCGATAAGCAGGGAGGACGTTACCAGTACCGGGATGTTTACAAAAACTGGCCCGCCGGGATTCAAACCATCACCGGGGTTGCCCTGTTTGGCTCGGTGGTTTATGTGGGGACTAATCAGGGATTATGGCAGGCGGATATGCTCACCGGAAATCTGAAAAACCCCGATGCCTGGACCCGTCCGTTTCCTGAAATAACAGAACAGGTTTTACGGGTACGAACATTGGATGATATTCTCCTGTTTCAAATCGGTTATGATGTGTTTTCTGTGGATACCCGGACCGGAATTCTGTCCATGATCGACGATCATGCCCCCGGATCGGTTATTGATTTTTTACCGCTAGAAGCGGACCGGCTGTTGTATCTAACGCCCTCAGAATTGATCGAAAGAAAAAATGAACAGACCCGGTTTTCCATGCCGGTGCCTCGAAATGTACTAACGGCTCTGACCTGGGATTCGGTCGTCGGGTGGGTGGCCGGTTCTATCCACGGCTTAGCCCTGATCGATACGGCCCGGCGTGCCTTGACCTGGAAAATCCCCAATGCGCCCGTTACGAATGGTTTAACCGCCGCAACGGTAATGTCAGATGGTCGGGTCGTGGTTGCCTCAAGCAAAGGGTTAGCCGTTCGGGAATCGGAAGGCTGGCGGAATATAGTGGAGTCCACCGATGATCGCGTGGTCCTCCATTCTGAAGGCGACTATAGATTTTATCTTGCGGATTCGATCCCCGTGGATTTTGGCGGTTTTGTGGCCGATTTGGAGGAAGGGCCGGATGGCCTTTTGTATTGTGCTATACGAGGAACCTATCCCGAGCCCATTCGGCATGGAGGTGGTGTAATCATATTGGATATTGACCATCCGGAGGCTTTTACACTTATTGATACTAGCCATTTGGATTACTATACCACCGCCACTAATTCTAATCCCTATATGGTAGTGAAAGATGTGGCGTTTGATCGTAATCAAGCTTTGTGGATTGCGGACACCTATGCTACGAAAAATAAGCGACCAATACAGGTGAGGGATAGCCAGGGCGAATGGGGCGGATATTATGCCGATTCTTTATTTTTGTTACCACTCACTCCGGTAACGTTAGGATTTGATGCCTGGGATCGTGTTTGGGTGGGATCGTTCCGAGAAGGCGATGAATTTACCCGTTCGGGGCTATACGTTCTTCGATATTCCGGATCTCCGGCTCATCCTGATTCATATAATTGGATAAAAATAGACGGCTTAATCGATGATACTATTTGGTCTTTGGGGATTACATCTGAAAATCGGCTGTACTACCTCACCCCTCGAGGATTGAATTATCTGGAATTGCAATATAATCCCAATAATCCCGTATTGCGTGGTGGAGCGTTCACCTATTTTCCCAATATTTCCTATGGCGATGGAGCCAAAATTCGGCTGGACAGCCGGGAGAATGTGTGGACGGTTTCACCCAGCGACGGAATCTATGTTTTGTTGGCAAACACCACCTATTGGCCGGATCAGAATCCGGACCTGGTGGTGGAAGGAATTACACAAGAAACCACTCCGCTCCTCTCCAATGAAGTCACGGATATTGCCTTTGATTCCGACAGGGGATTAGCCTATATCACCAGCAAACGGGGATTGAATGTTCTGAAGATTCCCTTTACGAATCCACGCAAGACCTACGCTTCAGTTCGCATTTTCCCCAGTCCCTATCGTATACCAGCTGATCGCCCTCTGGTGATCGATCGTTTACCGGACCTGTCCACGGCAATGATCATGACGCTCACGGGGCAGGTTATACGGACCTTGTCGCCGCCAAATGATAACACTGGCGGGGACCAGCTATTTTGGGACGGCCGGAATGAAGCGGGAAATTGGGTGGAAACTGGCGTTTATTTAGTGGCCCTGTATACGCCAGATGGCCATCGAAATGTTCAGAAAATTGCCGTGATTCGCAATTAGCGTTTAGGATTCGGGCTCGTCCCGAGCAATATACTCCGGCATCAGTCCGAATTCTTGCTCCAACTCTTCCGCAATCTGCCGCGTGAGTTTTTTGCGGCTTTGATGGGGAAGAAAAGCGCTTTTGGCGGCATTGATGGTAACGGATCTGAACTCCTTTAGACCAAATCCGAATAATTTGTTGGCCACCATGAATTCCTGCGTGAGTGTAGTATCTGAAATGAGCCGATTATCCGTATTTAATGTCACCCGAATCCCAATCTGAAAATATTCCCGCATGGGATGATACCGAAGGGACCGAACCGATCGAGTGTGCCAATTGGAGGTAAGGCAGATTTCCAATGGAATCCGGTGATCGTTAACGTAGTTTAATAAATCCCGGTCTTCTTTCAGGCGGGTTCCGTGACCAATGCGGTGAGCGCCGCAGTAATGCAGGGCCTGGTGGATAGACGCGGGACCAAACGCTTCACCTGCATGAATCGTAGCATTGATGTTATTATTCAGGATGAGGTAAAACGCCTCCCGGTGATGTTTAGCCGGAAAGTTCTCTTCAGCTCCCGCCAAATCAAATCCCACTACTCCTTTGTTTTTATATCGCAATGTGAGGTCCGCCAGCTTTAGCGAAACTTCGGGCGAAATGTTCCGGATTCCACATACGATAATCCCGGATAAGACGCCAAAATCCTTTTCTCCACGTTTCAATCCCGCTTTCACGGCATCTATCGATTCTTCTGGTGTCATATCACGCTGAGTATGGAGAATTGGGGAATACCGGATTTCGATGTAACGGACATTTTCTTTGGCAACGTCTTCAATCAATTCATAAGCTGCCCTTTCCAGGGAGGTTGGAGATTGCAGGACGCTCAGAGTGATATCAAACCGGCGAATATAATCCTCCAGCGATCCACGATGTTTCCCAATCGCCAGAAGTCGGTGTAAATCCTCGGGATTGGAAGCAGGAAGTTCTACTTTTTCCTTTGCGGCAATGTCCAGCATAGTGGTTGGTCGGAGACTTCCGTCCAGATGACAATGCAATTCAACTTTGGGTAACCGCCGAACCAGGTCCGTGTTAATTTTCAAGATTTGGCCTCCTCTGATAAAGGTTCTGTATCTGCTGAAGTAGGAGAAGCCACTTTCCATAACCACACAGCTACTAGTAGGAGAAGGATTTCTCCAGGCCATGAACCCAGGGGTTTTTCCAGAAGAGCTAATACATTGGCATCACCTGAAATTACGATAGGAATAGCCATGAGAATCCCCACCAGAGCTTCGCCAGTGATCAATCCAGACGCAAATAACAGTCCGCGATTTCCAGCCACCTTAAGGGCCTTATCCTGAACATCCGGGGCTAAATCGGAGCGTTTGGATTTAAAAACTCTGGTTACCATCCAGGCAATAATACCTCCGATAAAGATGGGAACCGAAAGTTCGAAGGGCAGGTAAATTCCGACTGCCACAGCCAGAACGGGAAGCCGGAACGCCGCCCCCCTTTTTTCCTGAATTTTATCTGCTACAATAACGACCACAGCAATGAGCATCCCAATGAAAATAATGTTCCAAGGTAAGTTCTGATGGAACACACCTTCCGCCACCGAAGACATGAGCGTGGCCTGGGGAGCGGACAGGGGGTTAGGATGCTCCGGCGTGGCAAGTCCGATGCCATAGGCTTTTTCAATCAAAATTAGAACTGGAGCAATAAAGATTGCCGCTGAGAGTACACCTACAGATTGCATAATCTGCTGCTTCCAGGGAGTAGCCCCTACGATATATCCTGCCTTCAAATCTTGCATATTGTCGCCACCAATTGCCGCTGCACATGCCACCACGGCACCAATGAAGATAGCAGCCGCAGGTCCTCTTACCGATTGGGTACCCACCAGAGCAAGCAATACCAGTGCTGAGAATAAAATGGTGGCAATCGTTACACCGGAAATGGGGTTATTGGAACTGCCCACGAGGCCCGCCATGTACGCTGCCACTGCCGCAAACAGAAATCCAGCAATAAGCATGACGACCGCCATGAATAGGGAAGGCATGGCAGATTGAATGACATAATAGTAAACACCGAATATTGGAATAATGGAAACCAGGAGCAGGATACCCACCCATTTCATGGGTAAGTCCCGTTCGGTGCGGGGAACGACTTGTACTTTTGCACTGGTCCCGGCGGATACGGAATCCAAACTGGATCGGATACCGGCAAAAATGGACGAACGAAGATTGATTAATGCCCACAGTCCACCGATAATCATGGCACCAACTCCCAAATAACGGGTTTGTTGGGACCAGATTTGTCCGGCCCAATCCACCGCTGGTAGAGGAGACCCGTCAACCACCGGCCATGTGTGGGATGCAGCGTAGATGGGGATAGCGATCAGCCAGTTAATGGCTCCACCCAGGAAAACCAGCACGGCTATATTGATACCCACGATATATCCTACGGAAACCAATGCAGGGGACAGGTTAGTTCCTACGTAGGCGATGGAGCTCCCAACGCGAGTGGCTCCTTCGGCCACACCTGTCCAGAGTCGCAACCCGGTTTCACCAAATTTAAAGAGGGCTCCCACGACACCCGCCTGGGCAATATATTTAACACCTTCGCCCCGATCCCCGGATTTGAGCACTTCGGCGGTAGCAATCCCTTCCGGAAATTGTAATTTTTCCTTCACGATTAATGCCCGACGGAGAGGAATCGTAAATAGAACACCCAAAAGTCCTCCCAAACCGGCAATAATGGTGGTTTCCCAATAATCAAAGGTGGTCCAGTATCCCATAACAATCAGAGCAGGCAGAGTAAAGATAACGCCGGCTGCTAATGATTCGCCCGCAGAGGCCGCCGTTTGGACAATGTTATTTTCAAGAATGTTGGACTGTTTAAAGAGCCGTAAAATACCCATGGAAATCACCGCCGCAGGAATAGACGCGGAAACGGTCATTCCTGCAAATAATCCCAAATAGGCATTAGCGCCGGCCAATATAATCGAAAGGAGAACTCCCAGGATAACCGCTTTTACTGTAATCTCGGGTAGACTTTTTTCAGACATGATCGTTCCTAATTGTTTCCGGAAAGTAGGATGAATCACGAATGTCCAGCAACCTCCATCAAGAGTAGTTTAAATATTGATGCGACCAACATCATTTTTAATCCTGGTTACTATTTTTATGTCGAAAAAAATGAGAACGATACCGGGCTAGGTATAAACAAAAAAGCCCCGTTTCCGGGGCCTTTTTATTAGTTGTCTTACCGATGAGATAAAAAGGGCATTGTCCATATTTCATTGTGGACGGCTTCATCTTCGGCAAAAAGAGTTCCCATGTCAATAACATCGATAAACCCTTTAAATACTCGGTGATTATATCCTATTCCGGGACCTGGCACGCGCCAATAGGCAACAAAGGTATTGTCGTAATTCCCATCGATATCTTCATCGATAAGGGCTCTCCGGCCTTTATGGAACCGGTCTTGCCCGTAATGATAAAAGACGCGCTCACCACTCCTCAACGGGAATTCCGGTCCTTGATTGGTTACATCCACTTCCACGCGAACCAATTGGAAAGGACGGAATGAGAGAATATCCTCCCGGCTGTAGTAGACCGTGTTTACATCATCCGCTGTAAACGTGTAGGCTGGAGTATCTGCGTTGAATGTGTAAATGCGAATTTCCTGTAAAGCCACTTTATTTCCTGTAATTCCGTCACCGATGGTAAGGGCATCAACGCGCCAATGATGTCCATTTCCGTGGCCATAATCCACGGAGTCTTCATTTGCATCCCATTCCACAAATCGAATATGCCGTTGAAACGTACTTTCAAACGGTTTTACCATTGAGTCAACAACCGCATGTGTGGAATCCAGGGCTAATACTCGAAATATTCCTTCAATAGTTCGAATGACATGTGCATAGGCTACACCTTCGTTTTCACGAATATCAAATTCTACGTTGAGGGTACGATTGGTCATTTGACGCCCAAACCGTAGGCGATAAGCATCGGTATGAGGCCAAAGGGTATCACCGAGAATGCGAGCCAATCCGCCGGATTCTAATCCCGCCTCATAATCCAGGTCAGTCGTTCCATTATCATCCAGTCCATCCAATTGGAGTACTTCATCGGATTGGATGAGCTGTAGTAATTCTGATTCAATGGCGTCTTGGCTTGAGGATGTATTATCACATCCAATAATCCAAAGGGCTGAAATCATTAAGAAGACGAATATACGTTTCATGGGTAATCTCCTTTATATCAATTAAAAGGGGTTATGTTTACGATTTTCCGGGCGATCGGGGTAGTCTGGAGGATTGGGACGATATTTTCGGTTTTTCATTTGCGCCCGTAATTCGTTTTTAAATCGTTCACGTGCCATGGCGAGTTTCAATTGCTGGATATTGGTGAGATAATCGCCAGTTCCGGTAATAAAATCTTTTTCAATAGTCATTTGTCGTTGCGCCAGGCCAAACCATTGATCCAGAATGGACTGCAATTCTTTATCGCTTAGATCGTCGTTTTCCCTCGCTAGCGTACGGACCTCTTTGGCTAAATTTCGTTTTTCTTCTTCAAGAGATTTAAGAGTTTGGCGATATTCCCGGAAGTCTGGGAAAAACCGAGCCCCTTGTTCCGTTGTGAGCTGTAATTCATCCGTAAGCCGCCACATAGCCATCATCTCCATTCGATCCTGCCTTTCGTCCCTGGATTGTGGTAGTGGGCCTCCGGGGCCAGGCATCTGTGCCCAAAGTGCTGTCACAAGAAACAAACTAATTATGGGGTAATAGGGTTTATTCATGGTATTCCTCCAATAAAGTGGTCAAAGGTTCATAGTTAATGGATTCGAAGAATTCAATCGTTGAATAAATATCTTCACTTTGGTCGATGAGATATAGAGCAATGTCGGATTCGTAAGCCGAAATAAGGGAGTCAGGCAAACTATAATTGGCCCAGAAGATCGCGTTGGTTTGGTCAGTAACACGCTGGTTGCTTAATCCCGTGAGTGAAAGAAGAGCCACGACCAACAAAACGGCCAAAGCCTGGAGTGTGAAAATTCGGCGGGATCGTTTCTCTTTCATCTCAAGTCGGGTGATGTGTAGTCGATGGATAAATGTGGTACTGTCCGGAGTCCGGTTTGGTTCGGGCAGAAAAAAGTCGGTTGAAATAGCGTTTTTCATGATGTTGATTCTATGAGAGTTTTTATGGTTTTCACGCCGTGATGATAGTTGACTTTTGCGGCGCTCTCCGAAATCTCCAGAATAGCGGCGATATCCTTGAAGGGTAGTTGTTGAGAAATTCTTAACATGACGATCCGTTGTTGCTGTTTCGGCAATCTCCGTATCGCCGTCCACAGTTCCTGTTTTTTAAATCTCGAATCGTCGGGTTGTGAAGGGGGATCAGGGATTTGGTCCAGATGAAGCAGTTTTCGCCAGTGTTTTTTTTGAAAGGTCGAAATGGCCACATTCGTATTGATTCGGTAGAGGTATGTGGTGAAGGCTGATTCGAAACGAAATCGTGGTAAATATTTATACAACTGGAGAAACACATCCTGTGCCAAGTCTTCTGCTTCCATTTCATCTCCCGTAAGTCGGAAGAAAAACGTATAAACGGAGTCCAGGTATTTTCGAACCAATTCGTCGAAGGCCTGTTTGTGGCCCTGTTGAAATTCACGTATGAGTTGATCATCATTTTTCATTGGATTTTTTCAGTTAGACCTGGAAATTCCCAAAAGGTTAAAAATATTTATCCTGTCCAGTCATCTCGTCAATCTAACTTTCCTCCATGAAATTGAATTCAAAAAAACTGGAACCCACGAAGCATCAGCAAGACGCGATTTATGCACCTCCCGGACCACTCATGATTCTCGCCGGAGCTGGGACGGGCAAAACCTTCACCATCCTGAGGCGAGCGGCTCACATGATTAATACGGGCAAAATGCGTCCCGAACAGGTGGTGATATTAACATTTACCGAGAAAGCCGCCCGTGATCTACGACGTAAACTTCATGAACTTACATTATCCAAGAGCGCTGACCTTAGGATAAGTACTTTTCATGCCTTTTGTGTTCGGTTGGTGAAAGAATTCCGACCGGAATGGATCGAGAATAAAACTTTAGTGGAATCCGGTGACCTTCTTTTTCTTTTGGCTCAGAAAATAGATGAGATGGAATTTCTCCAGTCCACTGCATTTCGCTCCGATCCCCTCAAAGCAATTCAACAAAGTTTCTTACCATTTTTTAACCGCGTCAGTGAAGAACTATTGACCCCTGATATATTAAAAGTACGGCTAGAAACTGACAATTATACGGAAGAATTGATCCGGAACGCCTTCCCTGGAGTAAGCGACAAGGTTGACGATTCGGAATTGCTTCTCCAGTTAAACGACTTGGTTCAAGCTTTCGGACGTTATCAAGATTGGAAGAGGGACCAGGGGTGGATGGATTACGGTGATATGATTCTGAACTGCTGGATGTTGCTCAGAGAAAATCCTAATGTTCTCGAAAAGGTCCGGAAACGGTACCGTCATTTCATTGTGGATGAATATCAGGACAATAACTATGCTCTGAATCAGATTATTCGGTTGATCCTTGGAACCAATCCCAGCATCACAGTCGTGGGCGATCAAGATCAATGTATTTACAGCTTTCGAGGCGCTAATTACTACAATATACAGGACTTCGAGACGACCTACTTGTCCTCGGAACCGGAGAAAATTGTTACGCTGGAAGAGAATTTCCGTTCAACTAAAGAAATTCTGGATTTGGCGAATGCGGTAATCTCTCAGGACTTAAACCGAAAAGAGAAGACTCTTAGACCTAAAGAGGATAAAACTGGACCAAAACCGACCTGGTATGTAGCGGAAAATGCATTTCATCCTGACGTCGTTCTCAGGATTATTGAACAGGCTTCGAAACAGGGATGGAAATACGGAGATATGGCAGTCTTGTGCCGAACAACCGCTAAAGTAAAAGACATAACCCAGGCCCTTGAACGAGCGGGAATTCCGGTGGATTCTTTTGTAGATCATTTATTCGGCGTTCCGGCAATTCGGGATCTCATGGCATGGTCGGAAGTCATTATTGATGGACAGTATTTCGGCCCGGGATTAGGTCGTATCCTTAAACATCTTCAGCGAAAAAACCCGGATATCGATTTATCAAACTTCCGTGGTATCGGTACTTTAGAAGAACTATCTCAGGCAGTTGCTAATGAGTCGGAAGATTCGTTAAAGGACCTCATCAGAACCATTACGACCCTTCGGGAAGGATTAAAAAAGAAGTACTCTCCACCGGAAGTTATCTGGGATATTTTGGATAAAACTGATCTGCTCCAATTGGCACGACGGGAATATCGTTATGTGGATCGGTTAAACCTGGTGAATATTGGACATCTGCTAACGTTGGCCGATCAATTTCATCAACGCGATCCGGACCGTGATTTTTCGCGCTGGGTCCGATACCTGAATATTTTGTCACTGAATACTAAAGAACCGGCAATTCAACCAGAAATGAACGCCAATCGCATGGCAGTGCAGGTTATGACCATTCACCGTAGCAAGGGTTTGGAGTTTCCAGTTGTGATTTTGCCGTATTTACGGTCCGGATCTTTGCCCAC
>CAZHTM010000048.1:1247-15285 GCA_964535735.1 uncultured bacterium | reverse complement strand
TTTTCTTGTTTAAGTTTAATTCCTGCGATTACCATTTACACAAAAAACTTTACACCCCCTCAAAATCAATCATTATTCAAAATCCATAATCAATATCATTCCATGCTCTAAACTCAACTCATACCGTAAAGAAATCGCTAAAAAGCATCGTCAGTGTAAAAATTATAATCCCGGTTTTGCAAGGATTTTCCATAGAGCCTGACAGCCTGCTATTTTCCTCCGTAAATCTTTGTGATTTTCCGAAATCCATTTCTGTTTCCAAGAAGGGAAAACACACCTTATTCGAACTCCTTTAGAAGTGGTTATCCAAATGATCTAACCAGGAATTGGACTGCGAACCGTAAACTGTTTCATACCGACTGTCCCCGGTTTCCTTTGTCCTTACTTTTATCCAATTAAATAATTACTCTTTACTTTCTATCTTTACTTTCTATCTTTACTTTCTCTCTTTACTTTTTCCATTCATCATCAATACCGAATTCTGCCTATTTTTTATGGTTAAAATGCCATGGAGTATTGGAAATGAGTGACATCTTGTGGGAACCCAAACCCGAACAGAAAAAAGCGTCCCAAATGGCGCAATTCCGGGATCAGATCAATCAGCAATTCAACCTCAATCTCAAATCGTATTCGGACCTTTATATCTGGTCGATTGACCATATTCCCGACTTTTGGAAATCCGTCTGGGATTTCAGCTCTATTCTCCATTCCAAACCACCCACTCAGATTGTGGATCGGGTGGATAAAATGCCCGGCGCGGAATGGTTTGCCGGTGCGCAACTGAATTTTGCGGAAAACCTTCTGCGCTATCGGGATGATCGTACGGCAATTCTTTTCCAGGGTGAGGGCCAGTCGCTCCGGTCACTTACCTACCGGGAGTTGTATGATCAGGTTTCGCGAGTCCAGCAAGCCCTGATCAACTCCGGCGTCCAGACCGGTGACCGGGTGGCCGGGTTTATGCCCAATCTCCCGGAAACGATCATCGCCATGCTGGCAACCACCAGTTTGGGAGCTGTATGGAGTTCCAGTTCGCCGGACTTCGGCATCAATGGCGTCTTGGATCGATTCACCCAGATTGAGCCCAAGGTGCTCATTGCTGCTGATGGCTATTTTTACAACGGGAAACAATTTGACACCCAGGAGAAACTCCGGGCCATTTACACGGCGCTTCCCACGGTCGAGTCTGTCGTCGTGGTGCCGTACGCTGGTCTACCTCTAGAGAGTACTGGGAATGTCCATCTGCAAACCTGGGATGATTTTATCCGTCCGTATGCTCCTAAAACCATATCCTTTACTCAATGTCCTTTCGACCATCCCCTATATATCATGTATTCCAGCGGCACCACCGGTCTCCCCAAATCAATCGTCCATGGGGCCGGAGGAACCCTGTTACAACATATGAAAGAACTTCGGCTACATACCAACCTGACGCGAGACGATGTCATTTTTTATTACACGACATGCGGATGGATGATGTGGAATTGGCTGGTTTCGTCGCTGGCAGTTGGCGCCACCGTCGTTCTCTACGATGGATCACCCTTTTTCCCAAATCCGGAAGCCCTATGGACCTTGACCGACACCCTGGGCATTACCGTTTTTGGCACCAGCGCCAAGTATATCGCCGCCTGCGAAAGCCACGGCGTCCGACCAGCGAAGACGCATCAGCTCAATTCCCTGCGGGCTATTTTATCCACGGGTTCGCCGCTGATGGAAGAAAATTTCGACTACGTTTACCGCGATATTAAATCGGATGTACAACTGGCGTCGATTTCCGGAGGAACAGATATCATTTCCTGCTTTGCTCTAGGCTCTCCCCTGCTGCCCGTGTACCGTGGTGAACTTCAGTGTCGGGGATTGGGAATGAAAGTAGAAGCGTACAATGCGCACGGGGAACCGGTGTTGAATGAAAAAGGCGAATTAGTTTGTACCCGCGCTTTTCCCTCAATGCCCATTTATTTTTGGAATGATCCCGATGGACGAAAATACAACCAGGCGTATTTCGCGACTTTCCCTGGTGTCTGGCATCATGGAGATTATATTGAAATCAACGACCATGGCGGCGTAAAAATCTTCGGCCGCAGTGACGCCACCTTGAATCCCGGAGGCGTTCGGATCGGAACGGCTGAAATCTATCGGGTTCTGGAACGGATGCCGGAAATCAGTGACAGTTTGGTGGTGGGCCAGCGCTGGGACGACGACGAGCGAGTGATTTTATTCGTGAAACTGGCGCCATCAATCATTCTGGATGATGACCTGATTCGTTCGATCCGTTTACTGATTCGCTCCGAATGTTCACCGCGACATGTCCCGGCTAAAATCCTAACGGCTCCTGATATTCCCTACACCATCAACGGCAAAAAAGTGGAAATTGCCGTGAAAAAAATTATTCACGGTGACGAAGCCCTCAACCGGGACGCGCTGGCGAACCCGGAATGTTTGGACTTTTTTCGGGATTTACCGGAACTGTCTACCTGAGGACAATCAAAAGTTCTGGATCATGTCCACGATATCCACCACTCGATTGGAATAACCCCACTCATTATCGTACCAGTTCAGGGTCTTGACCATCGTTCCTTCCACCACTTTGGTAAAGGGCGCATCGAAGATGGAGGAATGGGGATTCCCAATGATATCGGAGGAAACCACCGGAAGATTGGAATATTCAAGAATGGGACTCAATTCCGGTGTTTGACTGGCTTCACGTACAGCTTCATTCACTTGATCTACTGTCACGCTGGTCTTCAGATGAACAATCAAATCCACCACCGATCCATCCGGTACGGGAACCCGCATGGCAATGCCATCCAGTTTGCCATTTAATTCCGGCAGAACCTTACCCACAGCACGAGCCGCACCGGTCGTTGTTGGTATGACGTTTTCAGCTGCCGCGCGTGCCCGCCTCCAGTCATTATGGGGCACATCCGCCAGGCGCTGGTCATTGGTATAGGCATGAATTGTGTTAATCACGCCATACTCAATCCCAAAAGCATCATTCAGAACCTTGGCCATGGGCGCCAGACAATTGGTTGTACAACTGGCGTTGGAAATCAGTTTATGCTCCGGTGAAAGCCCCTTGTCATTGACACCTTTAACCACCGTATAATCGATATCATCCTTGGCCGGGACTGTGAGAATCAGCCGCTTGGCACCCGCTTCTAAATGAGGTTCCAGCGATTTCCGGGTACGAAACCGACCGGTCGCCTCAATAACCAGATCCACGCCTAAGTCTTTCCAGGGAAGATTGGCGGGCTCAGTCTCCGCAACTAGCTTAATGGTATGATTGGATGTCTTTAAAATATCTCCTTCCAGATGAGCTTCATCAGGAAAACGGCCCATGACCGTATCATATTTTAGGAGATAAACCATAATGTCGTTGGGCGCAATATCGTTGATAGCCACGACCTGTAAATCGTTACGTGCATTGAGAATGCGGAAAACAGAACGTCCAATCCGACCAAATCCATTAATGGCGATTCTCATGACTGTCCTCCTTTCCCTTCAGCGGATGATAATGCCGCATACATTTCTATCACCTCCAGAATGCGTTGTGAGAATCCCCAGCCATTATCGTACCAGCACAGGGTTTTTAAAAACCGGTCGCCTGTCACCATGGTCGCCCGGGCATCAAAAATCATGGATTCACTGGACCCGATCACATCACTGGACACGATGGGGTCTTCGGTATAACCTACTATCGATTTCAACGGACCTTCGGAAGCGGCTTTCATGACCGCATTCACTTCTTTAGGGTCGGGAATTGTCTCCATTTCAGTGGTAAGATCCACACAGGACCCATCCGGGACGGGCACATTGAAAGCAATTCCTTCCAATTTCCCTTTAAACTTGGGCATCAGTTCTTCTACTAATCCCGGCGACCAGGTGCTATTGGGAATAATATTCTCCACCGCTGATCGACTTCGACGCAAGTCAGACCGGGCTGAATCAGCCAGGGGCTGATCTGAGGTATAGGCGTGCACAGTGGTCATCATCGCTCGTTTTACCCCAAAATGTTTATCCAGACTATCCAGCATCAGGGCCAATACCTGGGTCGTGGATGAGGTTGTGGTTATGATTCGGTCCTCTGAAGAAATGTCCTGGTCATTAAATCCTCGTATCACCTTTCGGTCTACGGAATCCAAAGGAGGTATAGCCACGATGAGACGGCGGGCCCCTGCTTCCAGATGTTTTTCAAGGTCTGCCCGCCGACGATATTTTCCCGTGGCGTCTATGACCACATCAACATCCAGGGCATCCCATGGAATACTTCCAGGCTCGCCTCCATGTAAAATCCGGGCACGTTGTCCATCAATACACAAATAACTCCCTTCCAGGGTTGCGCCTTCCAAGGGACCATGGACCGAGTCCCTCATTAACAGGTAATGGAGGGCTTCCGGTGATCCCAAATCGCTGATAGCCCGAAATTCGAACTTGGGATTTTGATATCCGATTCGAAAAAGATTCCGGCCAATCCGGCCGAATCCAAATAATCCGATTTTTATGGTTTCGCTCATAATACTACCTTCGAATAATGATGAAATCGTCTCAACTAATGAGGCTGAATTTACCCATGGAAACGAAAACAAAAAACCGTAACTCATTCTAGAGTTACGTTTTCCCGCTTATTTCAGGGAAAGCCCTAGTCGGAAAGTCGCTACCGGTTCATTCCCATAAAGTTCTGGAACGGTGGCAACTACGGAGATGGGAATAGTTTCTCGTTCCCCGCTTGTATGAACCTGTTCGATAGCGCGACTGATTTCCGGTCCGTCCTGGCAGGAAAACAACACATCGCCATCAGCCCGTTTATGGAAATCGGCATGGAAGTCTTTAAACACCAGTTTGGTGGAATACCCTTTTTCCCGAATCAGGTTTAAGGCGATCAAGCCACCCGCCAGATCAGCCCCCACAGCCAGAGCTCCGAGATACAAGGAACCTAAGTGATTTTTTGTCCGTCGTTTAAGTGGTATGCGTAAACGGCAGCGCTTGGCATTCAACTCCTCCACCATAGGACGGACATACCAAATGAGTGGAATTTTCCAGATGCCAATAAACCACACCAATCGAGTCGCTTTCCAGTCACGTTTTGGATTCATCGTTGTCCTCTTCAACTGTTTCTATCCTAAACCATTTTTTCCCGTTGGATGTCTTATTGTCCATCATTTTTCGCAGACTTAAAAGAGCAATCACAATCAAAACCGCCCATATCAAAGATTCGATGGATATGATTTGGTCGATGGTTTGAATCAAGTCGGCGTACATTTTGGCCCCTTAATAGATATGAAACTAAGATAAAATGATTCGGGAACCCAACATTCAGCTGGGTCTTTGATAATATTTATTGGGGGCTTAGTTTCCCCTTCAGACAAACAAACACCAAGGTAATCGGAATAGGTTATGCTAAAAATTAAGGTCCCAAGCGTCCACTTGGATCATATGCTGAAACAGACTCGGAATCACCATGTTCAGCTCAGTCAAATGGCCGATGCCAAAGCCAATATGCTCCTCACGGTAGCATCCGTAGTGATCACCATATCTGTACCTCATCTCGTGGATCCTGATCTTCGCTGGGCCGCCCTGGTGTTAATCCTCTTTGGTCTCGCAACCATAGTATTGTCCACTTATGCGGTGATGCCCAAAATTCCCGTGGTATACAAGCCTGGTGACCAACCGGATATTATCCGTCCTGGATTTAACCTTCATTTCTTCGGCGACTTTGCCCGATTAAGCTACGAGGATTATGAAGCGGCCATGGAAGAGGTCCTGAACGATCCCAATAAAACGTATGAAAGCATGATTAAAGAGATTTATACATTGGGCCTGTTCCTGGCGAAAAAGAAATACCGCTTTATTCGATTAAGCTACCTGGTCTTTATTTCCGGTTTTTTCGCCAGCGTGATCACCATGGTAGCCGTCAACGGCTTTTCCAGATAAACTCTCCGGCCATTTTCAGCTATTCGGCAATATTGCCATAATATATCAGCTTAAATTTTTCTGAAAAAAGGTGATCAGCCGGGACCAGAACTCCGGATGTTCATGGCAATCGGAATGTCCAAATCCATCCAAACTCCAGAGCTCAGTACGGTTCGGATCGCCTGCCTTTCTCAATCGTACAGCTTCACCGTACGGGACAGTCGTATCCTCGGTACCATGAATTAAAAGTACGTGCCCGCGAATTGCGCTGATATTATTGATCGGGGCGAAAGTTCGAATACGTTTTCGACTCATGTACTCAAGATAACGGTACATTAGCCAGGGTAAGGGAAATCGGGGAATATGATGTTTTCGAAACTCCATATCCATCATGGCAATAGGATCCGCAAAGGCTCCTACCGTTACCGTGGCTTTCACGTGATGATTATGCGCCGCGGCGTACAACGATGCAGCGCCTCCAATCGATAATCCCACCAATCCGATCTTTTCGCCGTTAACCTTTGGGTTTTGAGAAACCCACTGAATCACCGCTTCTATATCTTCCGCGAATTTCAACATGGATGAAAAATTATCCGGATCACTGCTTCCATGATTCCGGGAATCAAATGCCACCAGATGATACCCACGATTCACCAGGTTTTGGATATACGGGAGCATGCGCCCCACATTTCTTCCCCATCCATGAATGAGAATGATTACCGGACGCGGGCTGGTACTGGAATCTTCGATCCACCAACCATAGAGCTGCCGGTGATTCAATGTGGGAATTCTAACTTCCGAAAAGTCAATGTCCAGATCACCGGGATCGGATCTATGAGGCGCTACCCGGTTCTTGAAAAATAGTTTGCCCAGAACCGGCGGTAAACCAATAATGATGATGGGAATAACAACAAGACTAATCCACATGGGAATTCTCCTATGAAACTACAGTGGGATCGAACCCTTCGGGACGACCAATCTTCGCCTTTTGAATTTTTCCTTTTTTCAGGGCCCTCCGTAATAGAAACTGCTCCAATCCCGTATAAATCGAGGGAATGAGGAAGAGGGTAAAGAGTGTGGAAACCAGCAGGCCACCAATCACCGCACGCGCCATAGGTGACCAGATTTCAGCACCGGATCCAAATTCCAAAGCCAAGGGCAACATGGATAAAATGGTGGTGAAAGCCGTCATCAGAATGGGACGTAGTCGACGGCGGCCACCGATGATAACGGCCTCATACAGTTCCTTCCCATGTTTTTCACGCTGCTGATTGATATAATCCACTAACACGATTCCATTGTTCACCACAATACCCACCAGGAGAACAGCTCCCACAAGAGCCGTAACACTGAGGGTGGTTCCCGTTAAAAACAATCCCCACACCACACCGATGAGGGCCAGAGGAATCGTAAATAGAATAATGAATGGATCCAGCAGGGATTCGAACTGGGAGGCCATGACCATGTACACTAGGAAAATCGCAGCAATAATCGCAAGAAATAGATAGCCAAATGATTCCATCTGGTCCTGGGCGGTGCCCCCGATTTCCCAACGAAAGTCAGGAGGAAATGTCACCGCGTCCATTCCCTTCATAATATCACGGGTAACCGATTGCAAATCCCGTCCCGAGACCGTACAGAAAATAGTGGCGACCCGGTCCTGATCCTCCCGAAATACGGTCGTGGCGCCATCCCCAGAAACAATGTTGGCCACATTCGCCAGCGGAATTTGAGCACCCGTGGGAGCGGTAAGGTAAATCGATTCAAGATCCGCTCGTGAATCACGGTACGGACGATCTAATTGCATAAATACATCATACTCTTCGCCACCATCCCGGTATTTCGTAACTACATTTCCTTTAATGCTTGCTTCAATCGTTGTGGCTACTTGCGCCACGGATAGTCCCATGGCCGAAATCCGATCCCGATCTAAAAACACCTGATATTCAGGTCGTGGCGCACTGTAACTGGTTTGCACATCCACTACGCCATCCACGGAGTTCATAACCTGTTCAACCTGCTGTCCCAGGGTCTGGGCTATGGTGCGATCATATCCAAAAATTTTAATTTGGATATCGCCTTCGCCTCCCAATCCAGGAGGGCCGTCACCTTCATCAAAGGTGACCTTAATCCCAGGTACCTCAGCAAATTTTTTCCTAAGCACATCCTGGATTTCAAACTGACTCCGGTCACGCTCACCTACATCCGGCAGGGTGATGAGCATACGGCCTTTATTGGATCCATCAGCGCCAAAAAACGCGCCAAATCCTTCGGCCGTTCCAAAGCTGGAATAAATATTGGTGGCTTCGGGAACCTCCTGCCGGACGATGGCTTCCAGTTGCAAAAAGGTCTGGTCGGTGGAAGACAGGGCAGTTCCACTGGCTCGTTCGATATTAACCCCAATAAATGACTGGTCGGATTTCCCCAGGAAATCACCACCAATAAATTTGAACATACCCATGGAAACCACAAACGTCACTGCCACCAGAATAAAAAATTTGATTTTGTGCTGGAGCACCTTATCCAAAGCCAGCGTATAGACACGTTCCAATCCTGTTAGAAAACGACCGATGGGTCCTTCTTTGCTTGGTTTTTTAAATCCGGAGCGGCGGCCCAACCAGCGTGAGGCAAGCAAGGGAATCAGCGTAAGTGCCACAATCAAAGAGGTGGACAATGAAAAAACAATAGTGACCGCCATATCGTTAAACATGACGCCCGCAATTCCGGGGACAAACAGAATCGGAATAAAGACAGCCAGTGTCGTTAAGGTGGACGCGATAATGGCGGTGGATACTTCAGACGTACCCTCATCGGCCGCTTGACGAATCGTGATCCCTGCTTCATGGTGGCGGAAAATGTTTTCCAGAACCACAATAGCGTTATCCACCAACATCCCAATGGCCAAAGCCAGGCCAGCCATGGAAATAATATTCAGGGTAAGGCCTTCCAAATTCATGACAAAAAAGGTCAGGATCACGGAAATGGGAATAGAGATGGATACTATCAGCGAACTGCGAACATTCCGTAGAAAGAATAGCAGAACTATAAAGGCCATCAAAAACGCCTGAATTGCGGTGGTTCCCAGATTATGAATAGAGCGCACAATAAAGGTGGAAAAATCAATAATCGTTTCAAAATGCACACCCTGCCCCACCTTTTCGGCAATCAAAGGTAATTCTTTTGCCACGGCGCGGGCCGTCTGAACGGTATTGGCATCGGTCTGTTTATTCACCAGCAGTAATAAAGACGATTTTCCGTTATTTCGGATAATTTGCCGTTGTTCTTTAAACCCATCTTCTACCCGGGCCACATTTCTCAAATAAATGGGAATACCATTTTTACTGCCGATCACCGTATTTCTGATTTGTTCTACATCGGTGAATTCCCCCACCGTCCGAACGGAAAATTCTTCATCGGTTTCATCCACAAGTCCCGCTGGAATTTGCAAATTGCCCATTCGGAGTATCTGGGAAATGCCCGTCATAGACAATCCCTGAGCGGCCAATTCATGAGGATTCACCAATATACGAATCTGGCGTTCCAGGCCACCTTGAACAGCAACGCTGGCCACGCCTTTTATCCGTTCGATACGAGGTTGAATTTGTTCTTCCACCAGGCGTCGTAACTGAGCCATTCCCAATTCAGTAGAACTGACGGCTAAATATTGAATTGGCTGCAACGAGGGATCGAAGGCAAAGGTAATAGGCTCACCGGCATCGTCTGGGAGATAATCCTGGACCAGATCAATCATCTTCCGAACGTCGATTTCAGCCTGGTCCATATCGGTGCTCCAGTCAAACTCTAAGGTAATGATCGACGTACCAGCCGTGGAACGGGACGAAATCCGCTTCACGTTTTCTACCGATATCACGGATTTTTCCAGAGGCCGGGTCAGGGAATTCTCAATGTCTTCAGGACCTACACCCTCATATTGGGTGATAATACCGATCATGGGAAACGTGATGTTGGGATAGAGGTCTACTTTCAGACTGGATAAACCGAACAATCCGAATCCCACGGCAATCAGATATATCATGGAGAAAGTGATGCCTCTCCGAATAGCTAATTTTGATAAAAACATGCTAGCCTCTGGTCACACTTAATTCGCCAGGGGAGAGATGATACGCACAGAATCTCCCGGTTCTAAATTATGTTGTCCCACTGACACCACGTTCTCCCCTTCCTGTAATCCAGTCACTATTTCAGCCAGATTATCTTCGATAATTCCTGTTTCCAATGTTCGGAGTGCTGCCCGATTGTTTTTGACAACATACACAAACCGGTCCACCACTACACGCGCGGTGGATAACTGACTGTTATCGTAGGTTAATCGTGTATTTTCCAAAATACAGGCTTTGGGAATCACAACCGCGTTGTCGTGTTGGTTCAGGATTATCTTGACCTTGGAGAACATCCCTGGCCGCAGGTGATGATCGGGATTAGGAATCCTGATTTCCGCACCGGCTGTTCGAGTCATGGGATTGAGTGTGGGATTCACCCGGACCAAGGTGCCTTGAAAAACGGTATCCGGGTAAGCGGTTACATCCACTTGGGCGAGTTGTCCCTGGTGGATTTCCGGAATTTGCCGTTCAATAACATTAATCAGCACTCGCACCGTATCCATATTGGCAATTTCAAACAAGGGAATCTGAGGGGCAGCCTGATCTCCCTCATTGAGTGATCGGAGAACGATGACTCCGGAAACCGGGGCTGTAATTCGAGTATCTTTTAACTGGCTTTTCGCCGTGGATAGGGCAGCTTTCAATTGCTTTACCGTAGACTTGGCCCCATTCAGTTGGGTCCGCATGGCATCCATTTGAGATTGGCTCACGGCCTTTTCAGCATATAATTTGGCTAAACGATCAAATTCAATTTTCACATTTTGATATTGAGCCTGAGCCGCTTCCAATCCCGCTTCGGCTTGTATCACAGCCTGATGAATTTTCTCCGTATCAATTTCCGCCAATAGGTCGCCTGCCATCACTTCATCGCCGATATCATGATGAAGATGAGTAATTTTATTGGGAACCGTGGAATACACCTTAACGGACTGGTTGGCTAGAATATCTCCAAAGAACGTAGCGGTTTCGCGGATGGGTTGGCGAGTGACTGTAATGACATTCACGGGAATTACTTTTTCTTCTGTAGACGTATGGGTCGATTTTTTTTGACCACAAGCCATCAGGGTCAGGATGAAAATCAATCCAATGGCATGTTTTGTTTTCATATCAATACCTATAATTGGTTAAGCGCTTTTTCCAATCCGGCCAGGGCAAGATTGTATTCAAATAAAGATTGTTGGTAGGTCATTTGCGCCTGATTCAGGGACAGTTCCGCATTCATAACATCCAGTTGAGTACTGGCGCCCTCCCGATATCGAAGTTTAGCCAGGCGGAATGCTTCTTGAGCTTGCTCCACCAGTTTGATCTGGGCTGCCACCTTCTGCTCCGCTTCCTGCATGGTGAAATAAGCACCCTCTACTTCCATCCGGATTCCCCGGAGCAAGGCTTCTTTGTGGTCATCCACTTCCCGCAGTCCAATTTTAGCCTTCTGAATTTTTGCCCGGGTTTGAAACCCATTGAACACCGGAATGCTGAGGCTAAGGGATGAATTGAATGATTTGAAAAAATCATTGCCAGTAAAATTCAAATCCTGCCGTTCACCTTGATACTGATAAGCCGTTTTAAAAAATATCGCTGGCGATTGAGCCGCTCGCGCTAAACTTAATTGTTTTTCCGCCACCGCTTTTTGGAGTTCGAGCAATTGGATATCGGGACGGCGTTCCAAAGCCAATTGGAATAAATCATTTACGTCCTGCTCTATGAGACTATTGGGTTCATAGGACAGTTGATCGTGTATAACAAGTTCAGTGGATTGATCGATCCCTGTTACCATCCGCAATCGGGATTCCGCCAACCGGACATTGTTACGTGCGGAAATGACCTGTGGTCGATAGGTGGCTACCTGTACTTCTGCACGCAACACGTCAAAATCTGAGGCTTTTCCAGCGGATCTAAATTCTTTGACTTGCTTCAAATTTTCCTGTGCAGTTTCTAAAGCAGATTCTATGACGCTTACAACGGACCGGGTAAACAAGAGACTTAAATAGGCGCTGGTAGCTTCCAGTAGAATTGACTCCCGAGTAGACCTGGCTTGCGTTTCAGCCATGGATTTCCCTAATTGACTCACTTTGTATCCATTCCAGGCGGCGCCTCCTAAATACAGGGGTTGTTGAATAGTGAGACCGGTCATTACCGTGTGTTCCGAACCCATTTTGAATGAGATTTTTCCGGGACCATTGGGATTATCAAAAAAAATCGTGGGTAATTCCCAGGCTCGTTGATAATTGGCGAACGCGTTGACAGTTGGAAGCAGTCCTCCCCGGGCTTCCTGGACCTGTTGGGAGGCCTTATCAATTGCCTTCTGCGACAATTTCACCTGAGGATTATTTTGCAACGCCAGTTGCCGAACAGTTTCCAAATCGAGTTCTATTGATTGAGCTGTAAGTATAGTTAGCAATAACGCCCCTGGTACAATAGATCGCCAGACCGTTCTTATCCAACCGTGGTATTTATTATTCATGACCGATACCCCTTAGAATAATCGTTGCAATTTCAGTTTTCAATGGTTCCAGGGATATGGAGCCGTTGGATATGATCCATTCCATCATGACCGCATTGGTAGCACCGGTCATCGTGAGAGCAATCGCTCGAGCAGAAACCGGTGAATCTTCAGGGATATACTTCCTGGTTGCAGTTTCCAGTGCCTGAATGTAGGTACTACGTAATGCCATAATCTTCGACCGTAATTCACGGTGGGCCATTGACTTGATTTTGGATTGTTCCGCGCTGGTGAGTCGGAATAAATAATGCTGCTTTCGGGTTTCATCAACCATAACCCGGATGGCGGTAGATACTAAATCCTCAAGCGAGTTTGTTTGGTTTATTTGAGTTGTGACCTGTTGAATCAGTGCTTCAAACTTTTCCCGAATCAGAGTAAAGAACAGATCCTCCTTATTTTTGAAATAAAGATAGATAGTTCCTTTGCTAATTTCCACTTCTTCAGCGACTCGATCGAGGGAGGTGGCAGTGTATCCATCGCGAGCAAATAATTTCTCCGCGGCTGCCAGAATTGTATTTCGACGTTGTTCTTTTTCGCGTGCTTTCCGATCTGAAATTGTCATTTTCTCTCCGAATAACCGGTCAGTAAGTTACTGACTGGTCAGTCAGTTTACAACGACCAATTTCCTACTCCTAATCTTACGGAAAAAGTATATCCGGCCTTAGGGATCTAACGTATGATCTGGAAGATTCCTGAAACCGTACAGGCTAACAATGAACGAAATAAATAATACTGCCTAGCGGTCGGGAGAGTCAAAAGCCTTCGGATCAAACCACAGGGTAAACGTCGATCCTCTACCCTTTTGACTTTCTACATGAATTCGGACTTTATTCAAATCCAGATAGCGCTTTGTTATCGCCAATCCTAACCCTACACCCTGGAATTTTTTCGTATACCCAATGCTTTCCTGAGAAAATATATTGTAAAGGTTATTCAAATACGCGTCCGACATTCCTACACCCGTATCTTGAATATCAAGGCGATAAAGTTGATTGTCTTCTTGAGTGAGTCTTAATTGAACACCACCGGTTTCCGTGAACTTGATGGCATTATGAACCAGATTTTGAAGTGACTGGAAAATACAATGGCGATCACCCATGATTTCTGCTGAAGTCAGGTCTGAATCAAAGGTTAATGAGAGGTCTTTTTCCTGCGCAAAGGATTTATGGGTCACCAATACATCTTTTAATTCTGAGACTAAATCCAATTTTTCAATTTTAAGTTGATAGGTTCCGGCTTCAATCTGCGAGATATCCAAGATTTCATGAACCGTCTTCATCAACCGTTCACCGTTCATGCGGATGGCCGAAAAAAACGATTGTTGCTCTTCATCCAAATACGGTCGAGTCATGGATTCAATCAACTCCGTAAACCCAATGATGGCATTCAAAGGTGTCCGGATTTCATGGCTCATATTTGCCAAAAACAGGGATTTTACCCTTTCCGATTGTTCTGCTTTCAATTTTTCTCGCAATAAATCTTCTTCAATCATTTTTAAGCGAGTGATATC
>CAZHTM010000048.1:0-1147 GCA_964535735.1 uncultured bacterium | reverse complement strand
GGATTCCGTTCCGGAAAATTGGCCAGTCGTTCCAGCCATTCCCGAGATCCGGGAACAAGGGTTGATGTCTTTTTCATAATTGATTTACTCCTTAGACAGAACCTTTAACAACTTATTCAGTAGAGCGTTTAAAGTCTGTCATGAAGGTGACAAGAGATTCAACTTTTCAAGAACATCTTTCAACTGTTTAAAGGAAATGGGTTTCCCCATGTATTCATTAAATCCTTCGTCGTTGATATATTCCCGTAATTCGGAATAATTGTAAGCCGTAACTGCAACGATCGGTGTGTTGTTGTATTCTTTCCTGTTTCGCAATGTCTCCATGAGGGTCACTCCAGACATTCCCGGTCCCAAGGCAATATCAAGTAACATCACTTCCGCCGTGGCACCACCTAATAGATCCAGAGCTTCTTCCCCATCCCGGGCAGCAATCATTTCCACGCCTAACCGTTCCAGCATGAGCTGAAGAAGTTTCAGATTCAACGGATCATCCTCAACGACCAGTACTTTTGCTGGATTCTTTTTCATCTCTGAGGATTTACTAACCATTATCGACCTCTCATATTGGTACCGTTAAATAAAAAATATTACCATGAGGTGTATTGGGACGCACCCCGACTTCTCCGTTGTGTACTTCCGCAATTCGCTTGACAATCGCCAGACCCAGTCCCCGGCCCCGTTTTTTACCCGTCGCTAATTGTACACCGCGTTCAAAAATATTTCGTACTTGAGCTTTAGGAATGGTTTTTCCAAAATCACGAACTTCAATGGTAATATATTCATCTTCAGGAAAACCAACGACCTGAATCCGTTTCCCCTGAGATGCATATTTCACCGCATTGTTGATATAATTTTTTATTACCTCTTCCAACAGCAAATTGGCTTTGACGATAAGATCCCCCGTCAGGTTAATGTCAATATCCATTCCTGCTCGTTCAATTTCCGGTCTGAAATCCCGAACCACATTTTCGATAATCTCTTTTAAATCCAGCGGTTCTTTATGGATGTCCTCTCCGAAGGCTACACGGGAAAGTGAGGTGGCGTTTTCAATCACAGCTAACAGATTTTCCGAACTGTCTTTCATCAGTTGTAGCATTTCATTATTCGGTTCAGACTGAAGGAGCATGTCGGTCATTCCATAGATCAC
>CAZHTM010000047.1:0-16321 GCA_964535735.1 uncultured bacterium | reverse complement strand
AACCGTGGCCCTTTCTTTATGCTTTTTCAAAAGTACAGAAAATTATGGACACAACTGTAACATCAAAAGGGCCGTGAAGAAATTGTTACAGAAGGAATTATTGGAGTATACGATTCCAGAGAAACTTCGCAGCAGTAACCAGAAATATAAGATAACCGCCAAAGGATTAACCGCTGTAAAAAGCAAGGATTAGAACGTGTATTCCCTTGGCAATATTGAACTTTTAAAAACCAAACCGATTGCTTTATTCTGTTCGGTGAAATGTCCAGGTAAAGTTATTCTAGAGACTTATGATCTCTGCCTGCGATGGAGAAAAGAAGGGCAGTCGGTCATCAGCGGGTTTCATTCCCCCATGGAAAAGGAGTGTTTACGGATTCTGCTGAAAGGAACCCAGCCAATCATCATCAGTCCGGCCCGGGGGATTTGGAAACGAATTCCCCGCGACTGGCAACCGCACATTGCAGCAGGCAGGCTTTTGATTGTTTCCAAATTTCCCTCGCATGTAGTCCGTATGGATCAACAGAAAGCGATAGAACGGAATGAATTCATCCTGGAATTGGCGAATCAGGTTCACGTTGCCCATGCCCGTACCGGCGGATTGTTATCCTATTTGTATTAAATATCAAATTCCGCCCGAGCATACCCCTCCCTGACGCCAAATTCAGGAAATCTTCAGTTGAATGGTTGAAAAGAAGCTGATAGTTTCCTTCTGTGGGAGAACCGAACCATGCGAATTCTGTTTATTGAAGATGAAATCAAGGTTGCCGATGCGGTGACGGAAGGCTTGCTCCGGGAAGGCTATCAGGTGGACTTGGCCCATACCGGCGAAGAAGGCTTTTTCCTGCTCAATTCCCGCCGATACGATCTTCTTCTGCTGGACCTTATGCTGCCGGGACGGGACGGACTTGAAATCCTGAAAACCGCCCGGAGAAAAGGTCTGACCCTCCCTACCCTGATTTTAACCGCCCGTGATACAGTAGAAGACCGGGTGGCGGGACTGGACGCCGGAGCCGATGATTATCTTACCAAGCCGTTTGCTTTCCCGGAATTGGTTGCCCGCATCCGCGCCCTGGTACGCCGAGGGCGAAGTGAACAGACCCTCCGACTCCGACTGGAAACCCTGGAAATGGATTTGGTAACCCGGAAAGTCACTCGAGACGGTACACAAATCACCCTGACGACACGGGAATTCGATCTGCTGGAATTCCTGCTCCGTCACGCCGGTCAAACCGTCTCTCGGGAAATGCTTGCGCGGGATGTCTGGCAAGTGACGGAAAGGGCTACGCCCATGGATAACCTGATCGATGTCCATATCGCCCGTCTGCGCCGGAAAATCGATGATCCCTTTCCCAAAAAATATCTTCATACCCTCCGGGGCGTGGGTTTCATCCTCACCACCGAAAAACCGTGACCGTGATGCGCTTCCGTTCCCTGAATGTCCGCGCCCGTCTGACGATCTGGTACCTCCTGGCGCTCACGGGTATACTCGTGATCTACACCGGGAGTTTCATCACCCTTGTGTTCCGGAATCTCCGGGATGATCTGGACCGCCAACTGGAAAAAGATTATGAAATCGTGGAAGAATATATCACCGTGGCGCCGGACGGGACGGTGCAGGTCGAATCGGAACGAGACCCCTACTTCCACGAACGGTGGTTCGACATCTGGTCACCGGATGGAAAATTACTCTATGCCAACCGGTCCTTCACGGAGCCCAGTCTTCCGCCGTTACCACCCGGCACGGCGGAAGCGGGCTTTCGGTTCCAGTCGCTGCGACTACCGGACCAGCCCCGGCTCCGGATAATGAGCGGCACCATTAACATCAACGGGCACTGGTTTACTATTCGCTTGATTCACAGCGAAGAACGGTTGTGGCGGGAAATGAGGTTTTTTTTACATCTATTGCTGCTGGTACTTCCGGCAGCGCTGCTGATCGCCGGAGCAGGTGGGTATTTCCTGGCTCGGCGTTTCCTGGCTCCCCTGGATCAAATGGCGGCGAAAGCCCGGGAAATCAGCGACTACAATTTGGAGGAACGCCTTCCGGTGCTGAATCCGGAAGATGAACTGGGCCGACTCTCCCTGGCGATTAATGAATTATTAATGAGGCTGGAAGAAGCCTTTCTACGTTTGAAACGATTTACCTCCGACGCGGCGCACGAACTCCGGACACCTCTCACCGTCATCCGGAGCATCGGTGAAGTGGGGATACAACGCCGCCAAACTGCGGAAGAATATCGGGAAATGATCGGCAGCATGCTGGAAGAAAACCAGCGTCTGACGCGCCTGGTGGATCATCTCCTGTTTCTTTCCCGAGCCGATGCCGGCACATTCGAAATCCATCGGGAAACCATTTCGGGACTTACTTTTCTGACTCACACAATGGAATTGATTCAACCGCTGGCGGAGGAAAAAAACCAAAATCTCCGGCTGGCCGCTACCGACCTTTCGTTTCAGGCGGATCGTTCCCTGCTGGAACAGGCGTTGCTGAATCTGGTGGATAACGCCATTCAATATTCCCCGGAAGACACCGCCATCATCCTTCGTCTTACCCCTGGTGAAGGGAACGCCGTCCACATTCAGGTGATCGATCAGGGTCCCGGTATTCCGCCGGAGCATCAGTCCAAAATATTCGAACGTTTTTACCGCGTGGATTCGGGGCGTTCCCGGGAAAAAGGCGGCGCCGGTTTGGGACTTTCCATCGCCAATTGGGCGATTCGGGCTCAGGGCGGTACCCTCCGCGTGGACAGTATACCGGGAACAGGAAGCATTTTCACCATCGAATTACCGCAATAAAACAGGGAGGAAAGCATGATCTTAAGACTCTCTTCTATCTGTAAGCAAATCGCCTGCGTGGGTCTGATGGCGGGACTCGCGGCGCAGACGGCGCCAGTTACCGCCGGTCAATGGGATTTTGAAAAGCAACCGGCGGGGAAAACTCCGCTCGGATGGACAGTTGGCGCCACCAACCGCCACGGTCCTCTGGCAACCTGGCAGGTAGTCGCCGACCCCGACACCCCTTCAGGAAAACAGGCCCTGGCGCTCACCCGTCCCAACCACAATTTCGGCGGAACCTTTAATCTGTGCTGGAACGAGAATATTCGCTTCCGCGACGGTATTATCACGGTGGCGTTCAAAGCCAATGCGGGAGAAGAGGATCAGGGCGGCGGCGTAGTCTGGCGGTTCCGAAACGAGGACAATTATTACATCGCCCGCTACAACCCTCTGGAGAACAATTTCCGGCTGTACTATGTCAAAGACGGCGCCCGCCGTATGCTGGCCAGCGCCCGGATTGCCTTGCCGGCGCATGTGTGGCAGACAATGAAAATCGTGCAGGACGGCAATCGGATCAGCGGCTTCCTGAACGGGAAAAAATATCTGGAAGTACGGGACGACACTTTTCCGGACGAAGGTACCGCCGGTTTCTGGACCAAAGCCGACGCTGCTACGTCGTTCGATGACTTCCGCGTCCTACCGCTTACCCGAAACAAGACGCCGTGAACCGATTTTGTCTTCGAATCCTGACCGGGCTGCTGACGGCACTGATTCTGGGCTGCGGCGGCCAGCAGGATAAAATCGTGGTGGTGTACGTGTCGGAAGACCAGGTTTTTTCCGAACCGATTCTGAAGGCTTTTCAAGCCACCACGGGTATTCGGGTCCGGGCAGTGTACGACACAGAGGAAGCTAAAAGCACCGGCGCCATGAATCGCCTGATTGCGGAACAGAACAATCCCCAGGCGGATGTGTACTGGGCGAACGAGCCCATCCGCGCCGAAGTGTTGAAGCAAAAAGGCATCGCCGCCGAATACCGGTCCCCCAATGCCCGGGATATCCCCGCCGAATTCAAGGACCCTGACGGAACCTGGACTGGCTTTTCCGCCCGGGCGCGGGTGCTGGTAGTGAGCCAAAAGGTGAAAGACCTTCCCCGGGGAATCCGGGCGTATACCGATCCCCGGTGGAAAGGAAAAGCGGTGATCGCCAATCCCCTGTTCGGCACAACAACCTCCGAAATCGCCGCCCTGTTTACCCTATGGGGCGATGAACCGGCGCGGGATTTCCTGGCGGCAATGAAAGCGAACGACGTGACCCTGTCCACTGATAACGGCGAAAGCGCCGATATTGTGGCGGCGGGACGCAGCGATTTTAGCCTAGTAGACAGCGACGACGCCATCAATCGCCTGCGACAGGGAAAGCCGATACAAATGGTAATCCCCGATCAGGAAGAGGACGAAGCGGGTTGCTTTATCGTCCCAAACGCAGCCGTGCTCATCCAGGGCGCGCCCCATCCCCGGGAAGCCCGCCGCCTGATCGATTATTTACTGTCCCGGGAAACGGAACGCAAACTGGCGCAGGCGGACTGCGCCCAACTGCCGCTTCATCCCGGCGTCCCCGCGCCGCCGGAATTACCTGCCCTCCAGGATCTGAAAGTGATGGCGGTGGATTACGCCGCCGTCGCCGTGAAACTGATCGCCATTCAACCCCTGTTAAAAGCCTGGACCGGACTGTAGATGACCAAACGGGCGTTCCTGCTGATCATCGCTCTGACAGTGCTCATTGTGGCGTTGCTGCCCGTGGCGACCCTGCTGTTGCAAAGCCTCCGAGTGGACGGGCATTTCAGTTTAGCGTTGTACCGGAACCTGTTGAACTCCGTCCGTCCCTGGACGCTGCTGGGACACAGCCTAACGCTGGCGGCGCTCGGGACTGCGATTACTACGGCAGCGGGTCTGCCTCTGGGCATTCTGCTGGGAAAAACGGATTTGCCGCTGCGGCGCTTTTTCACCGTTCTGTTTGGAATTCCCCTCCTCATTCCGCCCTATATTTTCGCCGTTTCCTGGGTGGATTTGCTGGGAAACGACGGCCTGCTGGCGGCTCTGTTCACTCCGGCGACCCAGTTATCCCTTTTCCACGCCCTCTTCGGTCTCCCCGGCTGCACGGCGGTTTTGTCCTCCATTTTCCTGCCGGTCCCCCTGCTGCTGACGATCGTCTTTCTAAAAACCATCCATCCGGGATTGGAAGAAGCGGCGCTGCTCACCTCCGGCTGGCCTGTTGTTCTCCGGAAAATCACATTACCTCTGATTCTGCCGGGCGTCCTGCTGGCGGCATTGCTGGTATTTCTGCTCACCTTTGGTGAATTCAGCGTGCCCAATTTTTTACGCTTTGATGTCTACCCGGTGGAAAGTTTCACCCAGTTTTCTGCCTTCTACGACTTTCAGGCGGCGACTGCCGCCGCTGTTCCCCTTGCTCTGGTGACGGTGCTGCTCCTGGCGGTTGAAGCTCTTTTTCTCCGGACGAGAACCGATGGCCTTCCCGCCACCGGCGGACGGGAACAACCGCCCGTGATTTCCCTGGGGAAGTGGCGGTACCGGATTTTCGCCGTCGTGGCGTTGGCAGGAACGATCGTGGTTATTGTACCGTTGGCGGCGCTGGTCGTCCGGTCCGACGGAAACGCCTTCGCGGAAGCCCTTCGCCGGGCGGGAGACAGCCTTTGGCGCAGTCTCCTGTACGCCGCCGCGGGAGCAACGCTGCTTGCCTTTTTTGGTTTTTTCACCGGTTATCTGGTGTACGATCGCACGTTTCGTTTCTGGCGCGCTCTGGATTCCATGACCCTTTTTCTGCTGGCACTTCCCGGCACCGTCATCGGAATCGGCCTGATCCGGCTCTGGAACACGCCCCGGACAAACTGCATCTACGCCACGCCCCTCATCATTTTCCTGGGTTATCTGGCGAAATACCTGGCGCTGACCCATCGGATTTCCATCGCCCAACTGGCGCGGATTTCCCCTTCCATGGAAGAGGCGGCGCAGGTGGCCGGCGCCGGCTGGTTTCGCCGGATGGCGTGGATCCTCACGCCACTGGCGCGCCGGGGACTGTTAGCGGGATGGCTGGCAGGGTTCATCTTTTCCCTCCGGGATACAGGCATCACCATGCTGGTCTATCCACCGGGGCGGGAAACACTGCCGGTGAGGATTTTCACCCTCATGGCAAACGGATCACCACCCCTGATCGCCGCCCTGTGCCTGCTCATGATCGGTGCTATTCTCATGCCCGCCGGAGCGATATGGGCACTGGCGAACATTCGCCGAAAAGGAGCGTCCGCATGATCCTTGTGGAACTTTCGAACATTCGGAAAACATACCGGGGTGAAATCGCCCTGGACCGGTTTTCACTGAAAATCGAAGCGGGGGAACGGGTCACGATTCTGGGACCGTCCGGCTGCGGTAAAACCACTCTTCTGCGGCTGATCGCCGGATTTATTGCTCCGGACGTCGGAAGGATTTCCCTGGCGGGCAAAGGAGTGTCCGAAGACGGGCGCATCTTGGTTCCACCGGAAGGGCGCAATTTGGGAATGGTCTTTCAGGATCTGGCACTCTGGCCCCATCTGAGTGTTCGGGGAAATATCGGGTTTGGACTTAAAGCAAAAAAAGTAACGCCACAAGAAAAAGAAAAACAGATCAAGAAGATGCTGTCTCTTGTGGGAATGGAACCGTACAGTCGCCGCAAGCCAGCGGAATTATCCGGCGGTCAGCAGCAACGGGTGGCACTGGCACGGGCACTGGCGCCGGAACCGGATATTCTGCTGATGGACGAACCCCTTTCCAACCTTGATCTAGAACTGAATGTCCGGCTGCGGAAGGAAATCCTGGACTTGCAGGAAAAACTGGGCTTTACCCTGCTGTACATCACCCACGACCGGGACGAAGCCTTTGCGTTGGGCGAACGGATTGTGCTGCTTGAAGCGGGTCGCATCGCCTTCGAAGGCGATGCCGTCGGGGCAAGAACGTACTGGCGGGAACACCAACATTTTTCGCCGGAATGAACGGGATTCACAGGCAAAAAAGTGTATTTGAAACAGAAACTGTTTTGGCGGTCCTGACGATTCCGAAAAACGGGCTTTCCAATGTTATTCGGAGCTTGTGGAATAACCATAAGTATTGTTATAAAAAAACATATGAGATTCCCCGGCCTTCAGTAAAGAATTTTCAACTTCTCACAATACGTCGGGATTAGAATGACAACTCTTCAATTATTGCGAGGCTAGCAGTATTACCCTTGTAACTTTTTGTCAGGAGTATAAGAACCCATGAACCGACGAAGAACGCAACTGATTTTCATCTGGTTGATAGGATTTGTTTTTCTTCCGGCGCAGGTGTCGCTGCCCCGGATCATTCAGGCTGGCCGGATAACCGCCCCAATTACACTGGACGGCGATTTAACGGAAGCCGCCTGGCAGGAGGCACCCCGGATAGCCAACTTCACCCAACGGGAATTAAATGCGGGCGAGGAGGCTACCGAGCAGACGGAAGTGGCGGTTCTCTATGACCAGCACAAACTATATATCGGCGTGTGGTGTTACGATCGGGAACCGGAAAAAATCGTGGCGCAGAAAATGAAACGGGATTTTGATGTGGATACAGAGGATAATTTCGAAATTATTATTGACACCTACCGCGACCGGCGCAACGGCTATTTATTTGCGGTCAATCCCAACGGCGCACGGTTTGACGCGCTGGTGCAGAACAACGGGGAGCAGAGCAACGAATCCTGGGACGGTGTCTGGAATGTGAAGACCCGGATCACCGAACAGGGCTGGTTTGCGGAATTTGAAATCCCATTTTCCACCCTGAAATTCAGCGTGGGAAACGATCAGACCTGGGGCATCAATTTTGAACGGAATATCCGGCGCAAACGGGAACAGGACCTTTGGCAGGGCTGGTCCCGTGATTCGGAACTGGAGCGTGTAGCGCGAGCGGGGGAGCTCCAGGGAATTCACGGGATCAGCGCTGTAACGCTGGTGGAAGTGAAGCCTTACGGATTGGGCGGATTTCGATCGGACGCCGTCACTGGCAACGGTGGCGTGGGCAACGCGGGCGGCGATGTGAATTATCTCATCACGCCCACCATGAAACTGAACCTGACCCTGAACACCGATTTTGCCCAGGTGGAATCGGACCGCCAGCAGGTCAACCTGACCCGGTTTTCGCTCTATTATCCGGAGAAGCGGGAATTTTTCCTGGAAGGGAGCAACTATTTCAATTTTGGGCTGGGCTACAGCATCCGCCCGTTTTACAGTCGGAAGATCGGGCTGGCGCCGGACCGCTCCACGATTCCGATTCTGGGCGGCGTGCGGCTGCTGGACAAATCCGGCAAAACGACCTGGGGCGGCATGAGCATCCAGACCGCCCAAAAGGATTCCATTCCCAGTACCAACTACTCCATTTTCCGCTGGAAACGGGACGTGGGGCGGCAGTCTAGTGTGGGAATCATGGGCGTAAACAAGCTGGAACAAGGGCGGCGAAACAGCGTGTATGGCGCTGATTTTCTGTATTCCACCTCCACTCTGTTCGGCAACAAATATTTCGCTATGGGCGGCGCCGCGGCGCAGAGTTACACCTCCGACCTGACACGCCGGACCGGTTCAGCGCAACGGGTGTTTTTCGATTTTCCCAATGATCTGGTGGACTTCTCCACGATCTGGGAACGTTCCGGCAAAGCGTTTAATCCGGAAACGGGCTTCCTCCGGCGGGAAAATTACCAGACGCTGATAATGGACATGCGCATCAAACCCCGTCCTTCCTTTCTGCCCTGGTTCCAGCAACTGGTATTCAAGCCGTTTGACTTCAACTATTACATCGATGATGAGACCCATGAATTGCAATCCTTCTGGTCGGAGTTCCGCCCCCTGGGTTTTACCACCAAAAGCGGGGAATTTTTCGAAGCCAATTATCAGCGCCGGGCGGAAAATCTAACCGAAAACTTCGAAATTCACGATGGGATTGTCATTCCCCTGGGCAAATACTGGTACAGCCGGTATGAACTTCAGTTCGGGACCTTTGAAGGACGTCCCGTGGCCGGCTTTTTGTTTGTGCAGTGGGGCGATTTTTACAACGGAACACGTAGCGAATGGTCACTTCGAGGTATAGTCCAGATCAATAAACATGTGAATTTCAGCTCCGATTTCACTGCCAATAAAATTATCCTCCCGGGCGGTGATTTTAACGTCTATGAATGGAGTGGACGCGTGAATCTGGCGGTCAGCCCCGATCTTTTCGGTTCCGTTTTCGGGCAGTGGAACACCGACGATCAGGACGTGCAACTGAATTTCCGGATCAACTGGATTCCCACACCGGGGACTGACTTTTATCTAGTGGCGAATCAAACCCTGGACACTAGCGGGAGCTCCTGGAGATCGGTCAATACGGCCGTGCTCACCAAGATCATCTGGCGGTTTGTGCTGTGACGTGACGAAAGCGGGAAGCGGCGGAACAGCAACCGGACGTTATTCACTGTTTTAAGTAAGGTACACTTTGCACGGTCCCCGGAGTTGGCAGAAGGTTTTCCAAATGATTGAAATCCTAATCCTCCAGAGCAGTCCATCATATCTGAAAACAGTTCTTTATCCGGATACGGTTTTATTGCAAGGCGTCGGCGTCAAACGCATCGGGAAGTAGATTGCCAGACGTGGTTTCCCGTATTGTTCCCTCACCATCGGTAATATAGACCGGAATATCACCGCACAATTCCCAGATCACTTGGCGGCAGGCGCCACAAGGCATTCCTCCGTCTTCCGTGGCCACCGCCAGGGCGGAAAATGTTTGATACCCTTCCGCCACAGCCCGAAACAGGGTTACTCGTTCGGCGCAACAGGTCAGACCGTAGGAGGCATTTTCCACATTACAGCCACCGATAATGGTTCCATCTTCCGTTGCCACGGCTGCGCCAACGTGATACTGCGAATAGGGCGCCCGAGATCGTTTCCGCATCTCCAAGGCTTTTTGAATTAACTGCTGTTTTATATCCATCGTATCCTTTGTTTCTGACGAAAAACACGTTCTAATCCCACTCCGGCCAAAAACCCGCCAATGTGGGCAAACCAGGCCACGCCGCCGGTGGTATTCAACCCCAGGGACCCCAGTCCATTGGTGAGCTGCTCCAGGAACCAAAGGCCAATTACAATAAAGGCCGGGACGCGAATGGTGGTAAAGAAAATAAACAAAAACAGAAACACATGGACATTGGCCCGGGGAAAGCGGATCATGTACGCGCCCAACACACCCGCAATAGCCCCGCTGGCGCCGATCATTGGAATGACAGATCCGGGATCTATGGTAATTTGAGCCAGAGCGGCTCCAACTCCGGAGAGAAGATAAAAGAGGCCATAGCGCACATGCCCCAGGGAACTTTCCACGTTGTCGCCAAAAATCCAAAGAAACCACATATTCCCAAGAATATGGGCCAAACCGCCATGAATAAACATGGAAGTAAACACCGTGATCACCGGGGAATGGGGATTGGCATTTATCTGAATGTACTGAGAATATATGTGGCTTAGATAATCAGAATGATAAGCCAATAATTCGGGGACAGATACTCGGCCCAATAGTCCCGGAATCAGCCCATAGCTTAGGGTGAATTCATACTTATTCAGGGTGGGCAGTCCCAGTTGATATAGATACACCAGAACATTGAAGGCAATGATTCCATAGGTGACATACGGGACTAGAATTCGAGGATTGTCGTCGCGATAAGGGAAAAACATCTACTCCACCGTAAAGTGTATGGTTTTCTTTCCCCGGTTTCCGGTTTGGTCAAGTATTGTCCAGACTAGAGTATGATTGCCGGGAGGCAGGGGTGCATCAAGTTCAAAAGAAAATTCCTTTTTTACCGGTTGATAAGCACCCAATAACCGTTGATTATCAAGTGTTACCTTAATGCCTGTTTCGTCAGCGCGGATGCCGGATAAGTCATCCTCGAAACGCCCACGGATAATGTCCACATCCTGGGAGTGATAGCGTCCGCCAGATGCTGGGAATGAAAATTCCACCCAGGGTGCCAGCGTATCTTTTAATATCGTCACCGCTTCAAAGGATTCCAGTTCTCCAATTAAAATTGGGTTCCCCGGTTTTCGTTCAGTGGGAGCGTAGGTCCACTTCTCTTCCTTGGCGTCAAAATAGAACACAGCCATATTTGATGAAAACTTCTCCGATTCAGGATATTTCACCCCCACTTTTATGGCCGATTTAAGGGGAACATCAAAGGGCTGCAACTGATACACTGGCGAAATCCGTTTTCCTGTTTTGGTTGGTACCGTAGCCTCGATTTTTTCGATCCAGGCTACGGTTTCATAAAATAACGCATTGGGTTGGATCAGCATAGAACACCCCCGATCGGGAGAATACACTTCCGTGCGGCGATCGGGTGAACAATAACTGGGTAGAACGGAAAATCGCGTATCCCGTTCTTGATCTCCCACCAATTTCACCTGTACGGTTTCAACCCTGTCCAACGTTTGCGGGTTGATTCGATCGGTGATAAATACGGTGGGTTGAATCTGGTTTACGGGCAAACGGGTAACGCCGCGCCGGGAGTGAAGATAAACGATCGGTTCCGGCTTAACGATTCGGTCTATCTGAATCTGAAGGAAAAGTCCATCTTCCACGGGATCCACCTTCATGCTCACCTGACTATCCAGAACATTCTGAATCTGTTTCTCAGGTATCCAGTGCGCCGGATATGTAAAATATCCGCCCTCGAGCTGTCCGATGAATTGAAGCGTATTTCGTTTGCAGCGCCACGCGGGAACCGCCACGTCCCAGGACCCGTCCGGCTGAACCGAGATTTGAATATCCTCCTTCAGGTCCGCATAACCGTGGGGCGTATAACTGTAGCAGGTAAGTTTATGCAGAGGAAGCAGCGTATCCGGCTTCACCTGAAAATGAAAGAATTTTGCTCCCGCTGTTTGGAGATTAACGATTAGGGTACGGGGAGATTGAACCTGTACCATGACCCGTGCCGTGGATGAATTCCCCTCAACGTCAAAGGCTTGAATTTCGATAGAATGAAGTCCCGGTGTTAAATCCAGGAGTCCGTCGCCCACCGCCGGAAGAGTGCCTTCAGGATGGACAAACAAACGTTGAAAGGACCCCAGATTTAACCGATACAGACGATAATCCCGGTCCAGATTTATCTGTTTTCCTTTGGAGAAATCCAGTCGTTGAATTGTTTTTTGGAATACCAGTTTTCCATCTACCTTTAGTGTTAAACGGTAAATCTGATAGACATGGCGGCTTCCCTGAACCTTGTCAATCGTTTCCACCGCCAAACCAAAACGCCCGTAAACGCTTAGGGTATCCGGCGGGAGAAAGATTCCGGACCGGTCAAAAAACAGCGGTATTGTTTGGGGTAAGACGCTGGCATTCACCGACGCGCCTGAATCCAGGGGGATAACAGCTAGTTGTGAAAATTGAGGTGGACGTTGATCAGGAATTGAAAATCCATTCAGAAATGGATTCAGCGGTTGATCTTTAGCGTTGCGAATTTCAAAATGGAGGTGACGGCCAAAGGAATATCCCCTGTCGCCCACTTTCCCCAAAACATCCCCGCGATTCACAGGGAATTCCTTGGGCGTAAAATGAAGATCAACCATGTACGATTTCTGCTTGTGCTGTTGGACTCGTACCACATCCTCCAAATCCTGGCTATACGATTCCAGGTGAGCGTACACGGCCGTTTTCCCATCAGCCGTGGTCAAATAGAGGGCCTTGCCATAACCCTTAAAATTGGTGACCACCCGACTCACATAACCATCGGACACTGCAAACACAGATGCCTGGGGTTTGCCGCCTGCTTTGATATCCAATCCCGTGTGGTAATGGTCGGAACGGTACTCGCCGAAATTGGATGACAAGGTTTTTCCCGCATCCGTGGGCCACAGATAGGAAGCCTGAGGATAAAGGAACGCCAGCAAAAAAAATATGGGTAGGACCTGACGGAGATTCATGTGATGTGGATTCTCATGGTCATCGGTAGAAATTTATGGCGTCCCTGGGGGTGCTTCCAATTCATAATGAAATTTTAATGGTGAAAAATCCTTATAACTATTACCTGTTATCCAAAATTTCCATCACTTGGGTCGTGTATTGAAAAACATTAACTATGGATAATGGATTGGAATTGTTCCGACTCCGAAGCAACGCTTTTCCCCGTCGCCAAAGGGGAGATCGTTTCCGACATTGCTTCAAAAGTAAAGCGCATATTTGTTTCCGACGATCAGAATATTCATGCCGCCGATACGCTGGCAACCCTGGTCAGCGACCTGTATGCCTTTTAACGGGACAAAGACTGAATCAATGACAAGAGACATAGCGTCTCACAGATTTTCCCCGGTGGTAAAATATTTCCTGAAATTAGGGTATTTACCCGATTGACAAGCGCGAAGCGTGATTAGAAATTAAAATAAAGAAAAAGGAAAAATCGGGAGGATTGACCGATGCGACCCTTTGGGTGATGGTAAAAAAGATTTTGGGAGACAAACTTGCTTCCAAAAACCAAAGGCGGAATCAAATGAGCCCGCCTTCAGTGAAGGTTACCAATGGATTCTCTCGCGAGGAAGACCGGTAACACAACCGTAAATGTGGTGGGAAATTACGCTATATTGCGCGGTTTTCCACCACTTTGAAAATGGAGATGAAAATGAAAAACATAAAAAAGATACTTTTTAGCATATCAGTGGCAATATTATTAACACTGATTACAGTACAACCATTAACTGCTGATACGCCGCATTATCTTGGCACACCAGACCAGAACGGTATTTGCCATGATACACAGTATTGGCAATGTGCGCGTATTGGTCATTTCCATATTACTTTTCAAATTGTAATTGATTAGTTAGTTAATGGAGAGGGGCAGATAATATTCTATTATCTGACACCCTCTCCCATAAAACAAGGAATCTCTTATGGATAAACTTTTTTGCATTTTAATGTTCCTTTCCTTATTGAATGGACAGAATATTATTGATCTTCAGTTTTTACAAAAAGAAATAGTGGAAAAGGAATATATTCATCACAGTCATGGTATCCATATTAAAAATGACACTTTGTTTATAAATGAAATTAATAAAATTTCTAAATATACACGAGATGGAGAGCATATAACATCATATTCAATATTGCCTGAACATACATATATCTATTCTTTCGATATTTTATATCCCTATATAGTAATGCAATTTTTAAATAGACACAATGGAATCTGTTATATGGGTTTATACGAAATGAAAAAAGACACTTTATTAGTAACAGAACACCATGCTTGGTATGGTAAAGTATTTTTTTGGAAAAATGCAATAATAAATATAAGCGCTTATTTTCCACGCTATTATCTTTGGTTAATGAGATATGATGAAAACACGAAGACGCCATCTTCGGAAAGTTTACATGCATTTAATGATTTTTATGAAAACAATACAGCATTCACAATATCAAAATATAATATGAATTTATCTCTTGTTGACTCAGCTAATTATATTGAAAGACGTGGTGATAATTACCAGGGATATGAATATCTTCAGCTAAAGGAGACGTATTTTAAAGAAAGAGATTATATATATGTTGTACATAAATCTGCAGGTTATTTAATACGAAAATACGATAGCAATTTAAAACTTATTTTTGAATTTAGGGGCGAAAACCCATCGTTTATTCCGATCCCCGATAATTTAACCCAGAAAAAAGCTGAAAGAATTAGAAGGATTCCCAATACATATTCTAACATATATTTATTAAGTGTAATAAATGATACAATCATTACTTCCTTTTACCAAAATGTCCGGAATTTTGCAAAACCAGAACCTCCATTTTATTATGATATATTTAACCAAAGTGGAGAAAAATTGAAATCGGGAACTATACCTTATCAGGTGTATACATATGATAATAAAAATAATTTGTATTTTTTAGTGAAGAAGGAAAACCGATGGCCGTTTGGCCAGGATAAGTATTACCTGGTTTCATTTACACTGAACGATCTGATGAATAACCGGATTAACGACGCGTATGTCGACCATGCTATAAATAAATATCTGGGTACGAGATGAAACCGTTTAAGTATATCACCTTACTCATTGCCATCGGTGCCTTATCGTGGTGTCAGGTTGATTTGACAACAGTCGGAACAATTGAAAACGATGAATTTTACGAACTCCGGAAAGTTGCCGTTTCAAAAAGCGGAATATTTATTCTTGATGTAGGGAATAAAACCGTATTTCAATATTCCCTGAACGGGGAATATCAATCCACTATTTCAGAACCGGGCCAGGGTCCCGGGGAGTTCATTGAACCGGTCTCTATCCTGGCTGATAAGGACACCTTATGGATATTGGGTCATACCCTTATGCGCATTGGAACCTTTGTAAAGGGACAGTTTGAACAATCTATTCAAATGGATAAAATGCCCGTTTCATTTTGCATAATAGCTAACCAATTCGTTGTCGGTGAAATTTTTTCATCACGGTTCTTAGCCCGCTACAGCACAACGGGAACCCTACTGGATTCCGCATCATTCCAGGGCGCCGCTAAAAAGAAATTTAATGGCGCGCCTTTTCCTTTGTTTTCGGCGCTGACCCACATGACATCCTCCGATTCTCATATCTATCTGACCTACGAGTATAAAAATGCGGTTGAAAAATATGACCCAAATTTAAAGTTGATAAAGTCGAAGAAAATTTCGCGAAAAATAAAAGAACCGCAGGTAAAAGAAGGACTGGATAATTCCTGGTATATCGACGGTGACGCAATCGCCAAAGATATTCAATATGATCATAACCGGGTTTACGTTTTATGGCTGCAACAAAAATTACAAGTGGACTGTGAGGGCCTTTCCCGGATTTCTGTTTTCGATGAGGACCTGAAACATTTGTATGACCTTGACTTGCCGGATTGCGTTATCGGTTTTGACGTCTTTGATGGACGGCTGTATGGCCTCTGTAACGAACCCATCCCCCGGGTGGTGATCTATGCGCTGGATTAGATCGCCCCAAGGCGTTTTCAATTTTGCTGAAATCGTTCGTTTCATCTTTTCAACGCTCTTTTTTTTCCTGGGGATTACGAAGGGACTTGCCCTCCGGTATAACGGTTTAGCGCCCTATTACCATATCATGGAGCAACTTGGTTTACCGCATTATTTTGGAATATATATTATCGCGGCGCTGATCATGGAATTGTTTCTGGCGATCGGTTTATGGATTGAATCTATTTTTATCCCGTCAATTATTTCCGGCGTAATTCTTGTGTTTGCGGGAATTGGTATAAGCATCGGTTCGTTAATCTTCAGGTGGAATTCTGACTGTGGTTGCGGGTTGTTGGGAACTAATGAGTATGGTCTGATTGCGCAAAAAACCATTATCTTGATCGGATTAGTTTATTTAATCCGAAAGAGAAAACAGCTTTTTACGCGTGACAGCCAATATTAAAATCCAATAATGGGAAAAGCAGCTACTATCGAAAACTCTGGGAAAAACAACATTCAATGGCGGTTGCGGTTT
>CAZHTM010000046.1:0-16705 GCA_964535735.1 uncultured bacterium | reverse complement strand
ATAGTTAACCGGAAAGGATACCACTGTCAGATAAAGTCGTGGTCAGTGCACTTTATCCCTTTCGTTTTTATCCAGATGACTTTCGCCATCGATTTCAATAACCAGATTAAGCTTTGGACAGAAAAAGTCCACGATATAGTTCCCAATGGGTCTTTGTCGGTAAAACTGATAGCCCATCATTTGGCGACGTTTTAACTGATTCCACAACAAAACTTCCGAGAGTGTAGAATGATTCCGCAGATTTCTTGCCAGTTGTTTCAGTTTAGGGTTGTAATAAATTCTCATTATTATGAATCGATATGGTTTGATACAATAAAGAGTCCGTCGTTGCGTTAAATCCTCCTTGGTCCATAAGCTGGAATATTAGAAATCCCCCTATGTCCCCCTTTAAGAAAGAGGGATTTTTTTGTCTCACCAATTTCAAAACATTTTTCCCAAAAAGGATTACCTTTGGCATCTCCGAAAGTCCCCCTTGTAAAAGGGGGATTTAGGGGGATATGGATGATTAAGGAAACGCTCCAGGATGTTCATTACTCTAATCGTTGATATTTATAATATGCGGAACAAGCTCCTTCACTGGATACCATGGTGGCACCCAGAGGAGTCATGGGCGTACATTCCTTTCCAAAGGCGGGACACTCCGGCGGTTTTTTCAGTCCTTGGAGAATGGTGCCGCTGATGCATAGTTCTGGTTCAGCAGTGTGAATATCACTCACGGAAAATTTCTTTTCGGCGTCAAATGCGGAGAACGCGTCCCGAATCTGCATCCCGCTTCGTGGGATTTCACCAATACCCCGCCATTTCTGAGGCGCCACCTCAAATACGGCACGGATAATCTCCTGGGCTGAACGGTTGCCTTCTCGCCTCACAGACCGGGAATACTGATTTTCCACTTCATGCCGTCCTGATTCCAATTGGCGCACCACCATGAGGATCCCTTCCAGAATATCCAGAGGTTCAAAGCCCGTGGGCACGATGGGGACCTGGTATTTTTCGGCGATGGGTTCATATTCTTCCCAGCCCATGATGGTGCACACATGTCCCGCCGCCAGGTACCCTTGAACCCGGTTTGTAGGGGAGGACAGGAGGGCTTCCATGGCCGGAGGCACCAACACGTGACTCACCAACTCACTGAAATTGGTCAACCCTTCCTTTTGAGCCTGGTAGATCGCCATGGCATTTCCGGGGGCTGTGGTTTCGAATCCCACCGCAAAGAATACAACTTCTTTATTAGGATTGTCCCGGGCAATGTTCAGGGATTCCAGCGGTGAATAGACAGTGCGAACATCACCGCCTTCCGATTTCACGGTAAATAAATCTTTGTCACTTCCAGGTACCCTGAGCATATCGCCGAAGCTCGTGAATATCACATCTGGCCGGCTGGCGATGGCGATGGCCTTGTCGATAACTTCCAGTGGTGTAACACAAACGGGACATCCGGGGCCGTGGACCAATTCGATTTCAGGGGGCAGAACCTGGTCGATCCCGTTGCGAATGATGGAATGCGTTTGCCCTCCACAGATTTCCATAATCACCCAGGGGCGGGTCACGGTTGCGTTGATTTCTCCCAGAATTTTCTTCGCCAGGACCGGATCCCGGAATTCATCCAGATATTTCATGACCGGTACGATTTCCGAAGTGATTCCTTCGGCTCATCCATTTGAATAATGTCTTCCAATTCCTGCCATGCTTCCAGGGATTTTTTTGCTTCCTCTTCATCAAGAATCGATAGGGCAAAACCGGCATGGACCAGGGTATATTGTCCCACGGAAATATCCGGTACATACTCCAGGCACGCTTTACTCACCGTCCCGGAATAATCAATGTGGCCCATTTTGAGACCGCCTTCATCGAAGATTTCTATAACTTTTCCTGGAATAGCTAGACACATGGGTTTTTCCTTTCTACCCTTTGGTTTGGAAAGAACAAAGTTAACCTATCCGGATGAAATGTGGCGCATTCTTCCATACATAGCCTGGCCCAAAGCCAAGCCCCCATCATTGCATGGCACTTGTTCATGGGTTAGAACCTGAAAGCCATGCCGTTCAAAGGCCGGAACCATGGCTTCCAGAAGAATTTGGTTTTGAAATACACCGCCGCTAAACCCTATGGTTTTAATCCCTGTCTCTTGGGAGATGGCCTGAACCACCGCTAGGTAAGCGTCCAGAATAAACCGGTGAAAGCGTCCGCTAATGACAGCCGGGGATCGTCCAGCCCGGATGTCCCGGACAACAGACTGAATCAGCGATCGAACAGAAATCGTCCAGACACCATTTTGGGCTTGAAGTTCGGGACGGTAGATTGATTCGGACACCGATTCCCCGATTTGCATGAATTCGATGGCGGCCTGGGCTTCATACCGGATGGTTTGGCATCCTCCGGTGAGAGCCGCCACGGCGTCAAACAGTCGGCCGCAACTGGTAGTTAACGGCGTATTCACCGACTTCTCCACCATTTCCAGGATCGGCCCCACACTGTGATTACGAAGGAAGGGCAGATCGGGAATCGATGCGCCAAACGTCTGTGCAAGATAGGCCACGGCGATACGCCAGGGATGTTTGATGGCTCCATCACCGCCGGGAAGAGGCATAGGTTCCAGATGGGCCATTCGACGTACATCTCCGATGGTTCCCACCAGAACTTCTCCTCCCCAGATTTGGCCATCCGTACCCAATCCCGTCCCATCCAGAATTACGCCGATGACCGGCTCCGTCCACTGATGTTCCGCCAACAGAGCCGCCAGGTGCGTATGATGGTGCTGCATGTTGATGACCGGTATATCGGTCTGTCGCCGAGCCCATTGTGTGGATAAATATTGAGGATGCCTGTCCGCCACCACCACCTCCGGTCGCACCTCAAAAAGGGTTTCAAGGTGAGCGATGGTTTTTTCAAAAAACGTGAGAGCCTCCAGATTTTTTAAATCACCGATATGCTGACTCAAAATGGCCTGATTTTCGGTTAAAAGACATACGGTGTTTTTTAATTCGGCACCCACACCCAGGACTACCGGGCCCGTTCCACGGACAAAGATGGGTTGTGGAACAAATCCCCGGCTTCGACGGATAGGTCGCGCTTTTTCCCCCAGGAAAATCCACACTGAATCGTCAGACCGGAGATAAATATCACGGTTGTGAACCAGGAAAGCGTCGGCAATTCCGTTCAGTCGGGACACCGCTTCCTGATTATCAATGCAAATAGGCTCTTCACTGAGATTGGCGCTGGTCATCACCAGCACGGGCGGATCATGGGCCAACAATAGATGATGCAGAGGTGTATAGGGGAGCATCACGCCCAAACGATCGTTCCCGGGGGCCACGGAAAGGGCGACCCGATCAGATCCGTGATGGCGCAGCAGAAGAATCGGCGCCCGGGGCGATGTGAGGAAGCGCTCCTCTGCATCGGTCAGGTGGCAAAGCTCCCGAACGATAGAGACATCCCGGGCCATGAGGGCAAACGGCTTTTCATCCCGACCTTTCCTACGTCGCAGTTCCCGGACAGCCCGGTCATTTCCAGCATCCACCGCCAGATGAAAGCCTCCTAATCCTTTAATAGCCACAATCTTTCCTGCGCGGATAAGGGACATGGTTTCCTCGATGGGATCGGGAACATTAAGCTTTTGTCCCTGAGCGTCCCACAAGTCCAGTTGGGGGCCGCAGACCGGACAAGCATTGGGCTGGGCATGGAAACGCCGATCATGAGGCTCTTCATACTCTGCCTGGCAATTGGGACACATTGTGAAGACGGCCATGGTGGTGTAAGGCCGGTCGTAGGGAATAGAGCGGATGATGGTGTATCGGGGACCGCAATTGGTGCAATTAATAAACGGGTAATGATATCGGCGGTCCTGGGGATCGTTCATTTCCCGGAGACAATCGGGACAGATCGCCGCATCAGGTGAGATGAGGGTCCGGACGGCCTGGGACCGATCAGACGGTTGAATCCTGAATTCTGATTCTCCCAGTGGAGGAATGGCGACCGCATCAATAGATGCGATCAGGGACAGAGGGGGTGCGTCATGTTCCAATCTATCCCGGAACTGGCGCAGGGGGGAGAGCTGACCTTCGATTTCAATGTCCACACCGGAAGATGTGTTCGTAACCCAACCTACCAAACCTAATTCAGTGGCTAAATTATAAACAAAAGGACGAAACCCCACCCCTTGGACAATACCATTCACCTGAAGGTGCAGACGCTGAAGGTCTGGATTGGGCGTGGTCACTGGTTGGATTTAAATCTGCGATTTTAACCAGGTAATCCAGGTCTCAATTCCATCCCCGGTTTTGGCGGACATTTCAAAAAATTCCAAATGGTGATTGACCTCTAGAGCGTAGTGTTTACAACGATCAAGGTCGAAATCCACATATGGGAGTAAATCAGTTTTATTGATGATGCAGAAGTCGGCGGCATCAAACATGGTGGGATATTTATGGGGTTTATCGTCCCCCTCGGTGACGCTGATGATCACAACCTTGTGGGCTTCCCCCAAATCAAAGAGGGCGGGGCACACCAAGTTGCCCACATTTTCGATGATCAACAGGGAATGTTCCGGCGGATTTAATTCGTGAAGTGATCGATGAATCATGTCCGCATCCAAATGGCAGCCGGTACCTGTATTAACCTGCACTACCGGGACGCCGGTGGCGTCTATCCGATTCGCATCCTGCATGGATTGTTGGTCTCCTTCGATGACCGTCACCGGGATATCCGGTGTTAAGCGGCGAATCGTTTCTTCGACGATGGTGGTTTTTCCTGAGCCGGGCGAACTCACCAGATTGAGGGCCAAAATGTGTTTAGCTTCCAGATAACCCCGGTTTCGCTCGGCCCGGAGATTATTCTCCGCTAAGATATCTGTCTCTACCTGGATGGTCCGGCTATGAGGATGGTCATGGCCATGATGATCATGGTGATGATGATTTTTAGGGTCAGGTTCGGTTTGTCCTGGGCGTTTGATGGTGACGGTCCCATCAGGTTGTCCACATCCGCAGGTATCACACATGGCTAATCTCCTTGGTTAATCCACATTTATGGATCGTATTCGTAAATCTTTTCCCTGGTCGATACGCACCCTGAAACTATCGCATTGAGGGCATCGGGCAAACATTTCTTTGAGTCGAAATTGGTTTCCACAGTCTTGGCAGATTCCTTCCGCCGGAACCCGAATCACTTTTAAACGCGCGCCTTCCAATAGTGTGGATTTGGTGGCGGCTTCGAAACAAAATTCCAAGGACCCTATCAGGACACCCGCTAAATCGCCTACCTCGATCTCTACTTCATTTACTTGGGTAGCACCGGCTTTTTCCGCCTCCCGGGATGCCAGGTCGCATAAACTCATGGCTATAGACATTTCATGCATGGTAATTCTCCATGGGAATAAATCAAATTACAGGATAAGCACTGTACAGCTAAAGTGATTTTCAAAATTAAGATAGCTTTCCTTTTAAGTAAGCCTGACGGTGTTCTTCCGGAAATTTTTCAATCGCGTAGCGCAATGTAGTTCGTGGCATGGTGCGACAATGTACACGTAAAAATGCTTCTTCGGTATTCCGGGAACGATTGCCAATTTCCCGCAGCATCCAGCCCACGGCTTTGTGAATCAAATCCTCTCGATCTGTCAACAGTTGTTCAGCAATATCAAGAGTGGTGGAAAAATCCTGTCGCTTGATGAAATGAAATGTGGACAGAATGGCGATACGACGTTCCCAAAGCACGTTGGATTTCACCAGGGAATACAGGGGCGCGCGGTCCCGGTTCCAGAGCCAGGCACCCACGATATGCTCCGCCGAACAATCTACCAAATCCCAATTATTGATATAACGAGTGTGATCCAGGTAATAGCGATAAACCTGTTTCTGTACATTGGTGTCGCCTTTTCGATAGATTTGAATCAACAATAGGAGCGCAACAAACCGTTCCTCATGAATCGGAGAGGTGATTAATCCCTCCAAACCCTTTAAATCCGGTAAAGGCGATCGTTTGGCTACCTGTCGTAATACTGGAACTCGAATCCCCAGGAAACGATCCCCTTCGCCATATTCTCCGGGACCGGTTTTGAAAAAGCGTTGCAAATTCGCCGCCCGTTTTGGGTCCGCCAAGGCCTTAAGTTGCTGTTTAATGTCTTCAATCACCATGATATTTCCTGATATCTTACTAGTATTTCTGAGCGATAATCTTCGTACGGAAAAGGATCGGTCGAGGTGCATGTCCGACAGAATTAAGTTGCCCGGGTTTGGAACTATTCATTAAACAAAATTTAACGAAGTGCAGGCTGGGGAAATAAAAAAAGATATCGGCTATCCGTCTCATTGTGTAATTTTTCTATTCTTAGGTTTCTGCACAATTTACATAAAGGTTAAAGGAGTCACATGTTAAAACGCATATTAATTCCTCTAGATCCCAGTCCTTATACCGAAAATGCCATCCAATTGGGATGCCTTATGGCCAAACGATTAGACGCCGAATTAACCGGAATGGTAATCCTGGATATCCCGGGGATCGAGAAATCTATCGGGCCGGTACCGTTGGGCGGCTTGTATTTTGCAGACAAACTGGAAGCCCAGAAAGAGGCGGAAGCTCGCCAGCGTATTGATGCGTTGCTGGAAAAATTTCGCCAGATTTGCACCGCTGCGGGTGTTCGCCATCAGGAAGCTCATGTTCAGGGCAGTCCCAGCGCCATGATTATAGAGGAATCCAATTATTATGATGCGGTTCTGATTGGCATGAAGACATTTTTCCACTTCGAATCCCAATCTGGTGACGGAGATTCATTAGAAAATATACTGGACAATTCCATTACTCCCATTTACGCAGTGCCGAAGGAGTTAATACTCCCGAACCCGATGGTGAATAAAATTAATGTTTGTATCGCTTTCGATGGCAGTTTCCCCTCTGGTCGCGCGCTACAACGGTTTGCCCAATTGGCCATGCCAGAAATGATGAATATCACGCTGCTTACCTCCAATCATGACGAAAAAACCGGAAATCATTTGTTGTCACAGGCGGAAGCCTATTTGGTGGCGCATGGATTCATGCACATCACGAAGGTGTATACGAATGAACCGATTATTAAGGTCATCGATGAACAGTACTTAGACACTAGCCACGTCTTTGTAGTGGGTGCCCATTCCAAACATGGTTTCTTTGATTTTGCATTGGGTAGCTTGACTCGTCATCTGCTGAAAGTGGAAAAACGACCGGTTCTTATTGGACAGTAATCGGTGAGGAATGTGGTGTTTGATTTGTGAATTAATATCCAATAAATGAATGTCATCCCGACCCGATAAAGACCTGCGTGTCCTGTTGGTGAAAATACATATTTCTGCAAGCAGGCTTTCAAAAAAGCAGCAGCTTGTTCCTTAGTGAAATTCTTGGTAAAATAACCTGATTTGCATCGATTTAACGTGAGTGTTTGATTGAAATGAAAAAATATTTGATCACAATGCGCTGGTTTGTGGAAAGCGAAGAGGAGTTGACGGATGAGGATGTGCTGAAATTGCTCCAGCATAAAAAATCCGGGAAACCTTCATGTGAATCGTGTCCCACCCGTCATGCGCACGGTTATGCCGTCCTGGATCACGAGGCATTTATGCCAAACAAACCCACGTATATCTCAACCAAGGAAATTACTGACGAATCGTAACTCCAACCTTTTCCCCAGTCAACAGCAATGTCGGGGGAAAGGGAACCTACATCCAATCACACCCCTTAAGTTTTTCCTCCCGATTACGCAAAGGGTTCCGTTTGTTCAAACTCTATGTTCACTCCGATTGAATAAAACATAAGGATCACTGACTATGTCCGAAAAAACCAAACTCTGGTATTTCCAAAATTTCAATCTTTTGAAGGGGATGAAACCGGAGATGATGGAAGTCATGAATGAAAAAACCAAAATGACTCGGAGTGGAAAAAAAGAGATCATCTACTTCTCGGATGAACCCAGTGATACAATTTATTTTTTAAAAGAGGGTAAAATTAAAATTTCCCGGGTTACTGAGGATGGTCGAAGCATGACCCTTCAATTATTGGGGCCGGGCGAAATTTTTGGTGAAAGTGCGTTGTTGGGTCAGGATACCCATGAGAATATTGCTGAAGTGGTGGAGGATGCCCTGATCTGTTCCATCAACAAGGATATGTTCCAGGAATTACTGGCTGCGAATCCTGACCTCACCCTGAGTGTTAATAAATTTATTGGATTCAGACTTCGGAAAATTGAATCGCATATTGAGGATTTGGTGTTTAAGAATGCTGGAGAACGTATTGAATCCTTTTTAAAGCGTTATGTTAAAACGTTTGGGAAAAAAATGGTGGACGGCTGGCGAGTACGCCCTTTCCTGACCCATCAGGAAATCGCCGATTTAACCGCCACAGCACGCCAAACGGTGAATACAGTATTGAATGATCTTGTTCAGCAAGGAAAAATTGTTTATTCCCGACGGTATTTTCACGTTAAAGACCCTAAGTGGTTGACGGATGAGTGAAGTGTCTCCCCGCCGACAGATTCCCATACGGTACTATGCGTAGTCTTTAGCCGTATGGATGCTGAAAACACAATCAAAGTACAATTGATCACCCGGCCTAACTGTTCCATGTGCCAAAAGGTTCAGGAACAAATGGAGCAGGTGTTGCGCGATTATCCCTTCATTGAGTTAGAAATATTTGATGTGGACCTGGAAGATACCCTTCCATCAGGCCGGCAAAGTTTTATTACACCGGCCGTTTGGGTTAAAGACCGGCTATGGTTTTTAGGGAACATGAATCCAAATCGGTTTCGGTTGCGCCTGGATCAATTGATTTTAGCGAAAAACTAACATCTTGTCTAACCAACAATAGGAGGTCATATGGACGCGTTAAATAAGTTCGGACCGTATGCGCACTGGCTGGTGCGATTTTCATTGGCAATCACGTTCTTGTATCATGGATATGCTAAATTTCCCATGGCGGAAGGCATGGCCACGATGATGGGCATGCCCGTTTTCTTGGTATATGTCTTGGCTCTGATGGAATTAGCGGGTGGCTTGCTGATTCTTTGGGGCGGCATGGGACCGGATTGGGCCACTCGGGCGGCAGGCGCCATTTTCGCTATCATCATGTTGGGTGCAATTTCTATGGTTCACGCTCAAAACGGTTGGAATTTTATGAGCGGTTGGGGTGAAGGAACCAATAATTCTGGAGGAATGGAGTTCCAGACGCTGATTTTGGTTACCGGTCTCTATTACCTTACGAATGGAAATGGCTCTTCCGAGTAATACGCGAAATCGTAGATTAAGGAATCCCAGCGGGAAGGATGATCTTCCCGCTGGGATTATTTCATGAAAGCGCAGACCATTTTATTTCTTTTTGCGTTCGGTGTGACACTGATATTCTGTTCTAAAGAAGAAGAAATGAAGAACTTGGAGTTATCCATCGAACCGGCTGTGGCACAAAAGGCGCTCAATCAACTTTTATCCGCCAATGTGGATTCCTCTGGGAAAGTGAATTACGCCGCCATTCGTGAAAATCCTTTTGCCCTCAACACGTTTCTGAAGTTCATCCGGACTGTGAGTCCTGAAACTTCACCGGAATTATTTCCCACAGAGAATGATCGCAAAGCGTATTGGATTAATGTATACAATGCGTTGGTGATGCAGGCGGTTATTGAGCATCCAAACATTTCCAGTGTGAAAGACATTGCCTGGGGAAATGGTGTCTTCTGGCGGAAATCATTTGTGGTAGGAGGTCGAAAGTTAACTTTAGACACTATCGAAAAAGAGATGCTTCAAAAACGATATCATGATCCCCGTGTTCATTTTGCTATAAATTGTGCCTCTGCCAGTTGTCCCCCATTGGGGCAACGGATTTTCACGGGTGAAAATTTGGACGCCCAATTGGATAAAAAAGTAACAACCTTTCTTAACAACCCCGTAACAATTTGTCTGGATACATCCCAAAGAGTCATCCGATTATCGCGGATTTTTAAATGGTATCTATCCGACTTCGAACAGGATAGGAATTCCGTACTGGACTATATCGATCACTATTCCAAGATTATCGATTTGACAGAAAATCTTGATTTGTCAAACTGGACCATTGAATACGAAGATTATAACTGGTCCCTGAATCGATTTGACTGAGGATATCTATGGAAACTCTAGTCATCTTGGGCACTGGATTTGGGTCATACAGCTTGATTCGGGAGCTAGACCTGGATCGATATGCAGTCGTCCTGATCAGTCCCCGGAACTATTTTCTATTTACGCCTTTATTGCCCAGTACTGCCGTTGGCACGCTGGAATTTCGTAGCATTATAGAACCGATCCGCAAGATCGATCCCCGCTTGACATATTATCACGCTAAGGCGTTATCCGTCGATTTTGACCAAAAAATTCTGGTTTGCCAAGCGGTAAAATCTGTGGAACGGTTCTCTGTATCTTATGATCGACTGGTGATCGGAGTCGGTGCCACACCAAACACTTTCGGAATTCCCGGAGTCCGGAAATATGCCAGTTTTTTAAAAGAACTCTGGGATGCCCGCAAACTCCGAAATTTGATCCTGAATCGCTTTGAGCACGCCGCGTTGCCCCATGTGGATGAAGCCACCAAGCGGCATTTACTGCATACAGTTGTGGTTGGCGGAGGGCCCACCGGGATTGAATTTGCCGCTGAAATTCATGATTTCATGGTGAAAGATATTTGTCGTACGTATCCACATCTTAAGGATAAAGTAAGCATTACTCTATTAGAAGCGGGTCCCACGATTCTTGGCAGTTATGATAAAAAACTCCAAGCCCGAGCCTATCAATTATTTAAACGGCAGGGTATCCGGATTCGATTAGGTACTGCAGTGACGCACGTATACCGGGATCACCTGGATTTGGCAACGGGCGAACGGGTGGATTACGGTATTTTGCTCTGGGCCACCGGTAATGCGCCACGGGACTTTGTGCGCCAGCTGGATCTGCGTCGGGATTCGCGAGGATGTATTTTGGTGGATGATCATTTAAGAGTGCCAGACCGGGAGCATATCTATGCTCTGGGGGACTGTGCTGTTTTGGAGAATAAACCCTTGCCTCCTACCGCGCAGGTCGCCATCCAACAGGGAAAATATTTAGCCCGTTATTTTAATCAATCGGATACAGGACGACCGTTTCGATTTCGATTACTGGGGATGATGGCTTACGTGGGTGAGGATCAGGCCCTAGTGGATACAGGTACAATTAAAGGGGGTGGATATTGGGCCTGGATATTCTGGAGGTCGGCTTATCTTACTCGATTGGTCCGGTGGAGGAATAAAATCAAGGTAGTGGTCGATTGGTTGATGACCACTTTGTTTGGTCGGGATACATCTCAATTCTAAACTTTGTCTTCTCGCCGACAGTTGATTCCGTTAAAAGAATCTATTTTTCCATGTATAAACCTGGAGAATCACATGAAAAAACTTATCATAATTCTTGGAATCTTTTCCCTTGTCTGGGCTAGCGAACCAGCTGTATTTACGAATATTTCCCTGGATCAGGCGTTGATGAAAGCCCAATCGGGACAAAAGACTGTTTTGGTAAAATTCCATGCCAACTGGTGTCATTATTGCCGGGTCATGGACAAAGATACTTTTTCCAATGCCGACGTTGAAAAAGCGCTACGGGACTACATTGTTATCAAGGTCAATGTGGATACACCCAAGGGATATATATTAGCACGTAAATACGGAGTGTCCGGATTGCCGACGTTGGTGGCCCTGGACGGAGAAGGAAAGGTGATCTACCGTCAGTCAGGCTACCAATCACCGCAACAATTAATGGCGACCTTGCACCCTTCTAATGACTAATCATTTTCCGCCAGTGGTTTCCGCTCGTGAGATGGCGGAAGTGGACCGTCTAATGATCGAAGATTTCCAGATTTCTCTGGTCCAGATGATGGAATTGGCGGGACGACATTTGGCAGATCTGGCGGAAAAGGTATTGGCTGACCGCCAAGTCCGTTTATCGGAAGCCCAAATTACAATCTTGGCTGGTAGTGGTCACAATGGTGGTGGCGGACTTACGGCAGCTCGTCACCTTCATAATCGGGGAGCCCGAATAACCATTATTTTGGGCTCGACACTGGAACGACTCAAACCTACTACCCGAGTACGATTTGAGACACTTCAAAGGTTGAATATTCCTTTCATTCAGTCTGAATACGTAACTCCAAAGGATGTACAAAGCACGGATCTGATATTGGATGCCTTGATTGGATACAATCTGGTCGGAGAGCCGCGGGGATTGGCGGCGGAACTGGTAGAATGTGTGTTGAAATCGGGTAACCCCCATGTGTTGTCTTTGGATGTGCCCACCGGTTTTAGTGCTCATGAAGGGCGGTTCACGACTCTGGCTCTGACGTCGGAAGCTACTCTGACCTTAGCGCTGCCAAAACGGGGAATGGAACAGCCGGAGATACAATCGCGCTTAGGCAAACTTTATTTAGGCGATATTGGTGTACCCAAGGAAGTGTACACTAGAATGGGGATTGTTATGGCGAATCCATTTTCCGAGGGGCCATTGCTACGATTGATTTGAGAAACAGGGGTATATAATTAATCGGCCGGTAGGGCGATTAAATCAGGCTTTGGATTTTCGCTATCAACTCCGCGCGGGTAATAGGCTTAACCAAGTAATCATTGCATCCGATTGCCAAACATTTTTGGCGGTCTTGCGGTGATGCGTAGGCCGTTACCGCGAGTATGGGCATGGTTTTCCAGCGATTATTGATTCGAATAAATTTGATCAAATCCAAACCAGTTTTCTCTCCCTGAAGTAATATATCCAATAGAATTAAATCGAAACGATTTTGACGTAACAGATTCTTTGCTTCATTTACCGACTCAGCCATTTGGAAATTCTTCAGATTGGGAAAAAATGAACGAATCAAATTTTGAAATACTGGATCATCCTCTACCAGCAAGATATGAAGATCGGTGATGTCTTTTTCAGCTTGTTTGGGTTTTAGGGATTGTTTAAAAATTGAAGAGCCTACTTCTTTTTGAGATGATTTCCGGCGTTCAAACGTCAAGGTGAACTTAGTGCCTGTTCCTTTTGTTGATTCCACTTGGATGCCAATATTATTGGCGTCCAGGCAACGTTTTGCTACGGCCATTCCCAGACCGATGCCCTGAAAGTCTTTGGTATATCCTGTGCTCTCTTGGGAGAAAGGACTATACAAATCCTTGAGGTGATCTTCGCCGATTCCAATTCCCGTATCGGCAATTTGAACCAGAAAATGATTCCGTTGTTGATTGATGCTTAAGGTGACTGACCCGGCGGGAGTGAATTTGATTGCGTTATCCAGGAGATTTGACAGGGCTGTTTTCAAGGTGACTTCATCAGCCATCACATTTGCCGGTGACGAGGTGGCATTAAGATAATTAAAACTCAATCCTTTAGCTTCAGCCATGGGTTTATACTTATCAGCTAACTGGTCCAGGATATCGTTAAGGTTGAGGGGGGCTGGTTTGACCGACATGGAACCGGATTCCCATTGAGTAATCGCTAATATCTTTTCAACAGTATCCAACAAACGGTTACCGGGTTCCCGCATGGCATTGAAAAAAAATGCCTTTTCCGGATCGCTAGTACCTTCAAATGTACTTTGAATAAGTTCAGAAAATCCCAGAATACCAGCCAGGGGAGTCCGAATTTCGTGCGATACATTCGCTAAAAAGAGTGTTTTTACTTTGTTGGCTTGGGTCAGATCTTCTAGAGTTTCTTCTAATTTTTTTTGCTGCAAGACCCGCTCGGTTCCATCCTTACCTGTGGAAATGAAATGTGTGATATTCCCCTTGTCGTCCTTAATAGGTGTGATCGTCTGGTCATAATAAAATAATTCACCATTTTTTTTGCGATCTAGAGTTTCTGACTTAAAGACCTTACCGGCAGTTATGGTGGTCCACAGCTCTTCATAGAATTCGTCTGAGGTCAGGCCAGATTTCAGGACTTCGCTGATCAATTTACCCCTGACTTCATCGGCGGTGTATCCCGTCACCCGTTCAAAAGATTGGTTGGTATATTGCAATTCACCTTCTTGACCTGCAATAAACACAATATCATCGGTTTTCTCTGCAATAGCTGATAGTTTACGAATTTCTTCCTCCTGAGCCCGGAGCTGGGTGATATCTCTAATGGTGGTGATAATCCCGACTTGTTGTCCCTTACTATTGATTACCGGGGCCACAATAGTTGCCCCTATAAATGAAGAGCCATCGGCTCGTTTGTATTCAATGTCTAAGGACAAAGGTGTCTGACTTGAATCGGATTTGGATAGAAATTGTTTCTGGAGCTTCACACATTCTTCAATCTGGTTTGGATCATTGCATAATAAATCCGTCGTATGCCCGATAACGTTTTCGGCAGTATAGCCAAACATGTGTTCGAAAGCCAAGTTCACCAGGAGAATTCGGTGATCCTGATCTGTGGTGAATAGTGCTTCCGGATGATTATCAATGATTGTGGATAGTTCCTTTTCCCGCTCTTTGAGAACCTGTTCGGCACGGGATTTTTTGACCCGGTCACGAAGGGAATGAATTCCATGCGCCAAATTATCGGCCATCTCTTCCAGCAGGGTAATTTCTTCCTTGTTAAAAGCGTTCGGATTAGAGGAATAGATGGATAAAACCCCAATAACAGACTGATCTATTCGTAAGGGAAGTGCCAAGCAAGATTGAAATCCCTGGTCCACCGCTCTTTCCTTCCATGGTTCAAAGCTTGGGTCATTCTGAATATCTTGAACCACAAAAGAGGTACCCGTTCGAATAGCTGTTCCTCCTGGTCCATTACCGGTGGAAGACTCATCCCAGGTTACGGTGATATGGGATAAATAGGCATCCGCCTTTTCACCGCTGGTGGCCATGATTTCTATCGGTTCTGATGGTTCAGGTTTAGGATACCCTATCCAAGCGACTTCATAATCAGCACTTTCGATAATTAATTGACACACGCGGTCGAGTAGGGCTTGCTCATTATCAGCGTTGTTGATGATTCCATTGATTTTACTTATCAATCCGAGCGCCCGATTCGATCGATTCAGAGACTCTTCTAGGTGGGTCAGATCAGTAACTTTTTGGACCAGAATTTGTTGAGTATTCTGCAACTTTCTAGCCATAGCGTTAAACGCTTTCGCCATGAGACCGAACTCATCTTTGGATGACACTTTAATTCGAGTATTAAAATTGCCCTGACCGATTTGTTGAATCCCCTCCTCGATTTTTTTTAGTGGCCGTGTAATTGATCGGGTCATGACCAGGCTAATACCCAATAAGAGCGATAAAATGCCAAGATAGAAAAGTATAGCAAATCGCTCAAACGTGACCTTAGGCTTTTCAATTTCGGCGCGGTCAATTTTTGCTACTAGACCCCAACCCAATGGAGCGATATTTCGCCAGGCTGCCAGCACCGATTGACCCCGATAGTCTGGGAAGAATCCGGAACCAGACTCACCCATTAAGGCCAGTTGAATAGGTATTGCGTTAGAAGAACCCAATGGAATTTTATAATTCATTGCCGCGGTAGGGTTAAATCGCAGAGGATTGATGAAGATACAGTTGTTTCCTTCCAGCTTGCCTAAAAGTGTTTCTCCAGTGGATCCCAACCCCGTTGTGTCTTGGATCAATTCCCAGAGGGGTTGTAGATGAATTTCTAATACAACCTCTCCAAGGAATTTTCTTTCCGCATCGTATACTGGAGCTGCTGCCAGCATATTCAATGGAAAATCGGAGGCTTCCTTAAAGTATACGTTGGAAAAGGTGATTTTATTTCGGGCTTCCTGGAAAACGTTGATATCCTCCGTGCTTGGCAGCGGCTTAAATATTTCCTGAGCTCTATGCTTTTTATTAAATGCATAAACGACCATACCTTCGGGGTTGACCAGCATGATATCCCGATAATGGGATGTATTGTAGAAAATAGTCAGTTGATTATTTAGATTTTCAGTAGCCTGGCGAAAGTTCTGTTGCAAACTGTCTTCTGCAAAACGAGTTAAAACCGGTAAATTTTTCTTTATTTCAAAATAATTTTGCAGGGTTAATAAATCCTCCTGACGTTCTTCAAAATAAGACTGTATTTTATCAGATTTTAAATCCGCAATGATATTAATAAGGTTTGTATAATGATCTTCCAGAATTGAACCGGACCATGGAATAATAAACCAGAGGGGGAGAGCCGCGAATAGAATCACCAGGGGAATACTGATAAAATATAATCGGTTCTTAATTTTCATAAACTACCCATGAACCTCGTCACTTAATTACGGGCTCCTATTTTGTTTATAATACATCAATAAAATGTGCTGGTTCTACTTGATGAAATTGGTAAGAGCATTATACGGGGGCCATAGAGTGCTAGTATGTTTTCACACGTTATTTATGTGTTTAAAATAAATTTGGTATCATAGTTTTCATAACGGCGAAGGATAAAATGGTGAATGCACTTGCGAACCAGATCTAGCAATTAGTTTCAAAGGATTTGAACCGATGGTTCGGGAATCGTATTAGGACAAAAGTGAATTGCTGTTACTCTCTTGTACTATGAAGGTCGCCACATGAATTTTAGTGAGAAGTTCATATCTGAAAATATTTTGGTTGCCTTTTATAAAATGTAATTCATCATACTGTTAAAAGCAATATATAATTCTATATTTTTTATAATTTATGGATCAAGTCCAAAATTTTCTGTAAAATGATTCAAGCGGCCACTTTCTCCTGACA